>JAJFUM010000156.1 GCA_021372415.1 Deltaproteobacteria bacterium | reverse complement strand
CGGGGTCCCGCGCCAGGGCGCCGGTCAGGCAGGCGTCCAGACAGGGCGCCTTGAGACAATGGCGGCACTGAAGGGGGAAGGCCGCGTTCCCGTCCCCTTCGACCCGGACGCGGGGCTGGGGCGGCGGCGTTTCCCGGACGGCCTTGAGGAGGGTCTTCCCCTGGCTTCCCCGCTCCGCACCGCAGTAGAGCTCACAGGTCTTGCAGCCCGTGCAGCGGTCCATATGCACTCCGATGACTTTCATGAAAAACTCCTGATAAGAATGGATCGTTTCCGTTTTGAAATCACGATGCCTGTCTCCGAAAACACCCCGCATGTTCCCTGTTCATCCCTTCATCCCACCGTCGATTCCCTGCCTGAGCGGTACCGCTGCCAGAGGATCTTGATCAGGGGCGCGAAGAGGGAGGCGAAGGCGACGATGGTGAGGACCGCGGCGATGGGCCTCACGAAGAAAATCGCCAGGGAGCCGTGGGAGATGGTGAGGGACTGGCGGAGCGACATCTCGACCATGGGTCCGAGGACGAGGGCCAGGACCATGGGGGCCGGGGGGTAGTCCATCTTGCGCATGATATAGCCGACGACGCCGAAGAAGAACATCACCCACATGTCGAAGACATTGTTGTCCGTGGCGAAGACGCCGACGGCGGAGATGGTGATGATCAGCGGCATCAGGACCTTGTAGGGGACCCTGAGCAGGCGCACCCACAGGCTGATGAGGGGCATGTTGAGGATGACGAGCATGACGTTGCCGATGTACATGCTGGCGATGAGCCCCCAGACGAACTGGGGGTTGGTCGAAAAGAGCAGGGGGCCGGGCCTGAGGCCGTGGATCATCAGTGCCCCGAGCATGACGGCGGTCGTTCCCGAGCCGGGGATGCCCAGCGTGAGCAGGGAGACCATGGCCCCTCCGGCAGCGGCGTTGTTGGCCCCCTCGGGGGCGGCGACGCCCTCGATGAGGCCTGTCCCGAAATCATCGGGATGCTTGCTGAATTTCTTCTCGACGGCGTAGGCCAGGAAGGAGGCGATCGTCGCCCCCGCCCCGGGCAGGACGCCGATGAAAAAGCCGATGATCGAACCGCGCCAGAGGGCGCCGAAGCAGTCCTTCCAGTCCTGGAGGTTGGGGAAGAGGCTCCGGAAGTTGAGCTTCGCCTCGGTGAAGATCTGCTGCATCGGCTCTTCGATGTTGACCAGGACCTCCGAAGCGGCGAAGAGCCCCACGGCCATGCCGATGAAGCCGACGCCGTCCAGCAGGTTGATGTTGCCGAAGGTGAAGCGGGCCACCCCGCTCTGGGCGTCGATCCCGATACAGGCGACCAGCAGGCCGACCACGCCGCTGATCAGCCCCTTGAGCGGGGAATCCCCCCCGAGGGAGGTCACCAGGGTCAAGCCCATGAAGGTGAGGGCGAAGTATTCCGGGGGGCCGAAGGAGACGGCGAAATCGGCGAGCGGGGGCGCGATGAAGGTCAGCATCAGGACCGCGAAGGTCCCCGCGATGAAGGAGGCCAGGGCCGCCATCCCCAACGCGGGACCGGGCCTGCCCTTCTTGGCCATCTGGTAGCCGTCCAGGGTCGTCATGACCGAGGAGGACTCTCCCGGGACGTTCAGGAGGATCGAGGTGGTCGACCCTCCGTACATGGCCCCGTAGTAGACCCCGCACATGGTGATGATCGCCGTGGTGGCGTTCATCCCGAAGGTAATCGGGATCAGGATGGCCACCCCTGTCGTCGGGCCGATCCCCGGCAGGACCCCGATCAGGGTCCCGATCAGGACGCCGATGAAGCAGAACAGGAGGTTCTCCACCGAGGAGGCGACCTGAAAACCCAAGAGGATGTTATGAAAGATGCTCAAGATGATCCTCCCTTTAGAAGCCCAGACTGTTCGATGGCAGCGTGATCCCCAGGAGGACCTGGAAGACGAGGAAGAGTCCCGCCGTGGTGCAGGCCGAAACCACCAGGGTCATCGGCCAGCGCTCCCTCTCGACGACCTTCATCAGAAAGGCCACGAACAGAAAGGTGTCCGCCAGAAATCCCAGGGCCTCGATCAGCAGAATGTAGACCCCCAGCCCCCCCAGGACCCCCGTGATCGTCAGAAGGGCCTGTTTCCCGGGGAAGGGGGAGAGGGCATCCTTTCCCGTCGCCTTGCGGCGCCAGGCCGTTGCCAGCAGCAGGAGGGCCAGAAAGGCCAGGATCACGCCGACCCAGAGGGGCAGAAAACCCGGCCCGGGACCGAAGGTCGCCGACGCCGGCATTTGCGTGGCAGACCAGATCACGAAGCCGGACAGGGCCAACAGCACAAATCCCGTTATCAAATCCGCTTTTCTCATGGGCCACCTCACCTCGAGGATGCCGTGCCGCGGCAGGCAGCGGGCGGATCAGCACCCCTGCCTGCC
>JAJFUM010000124.1 GCA_021372415.1 Deltaproteobacteria bacterium | reverse complement strand
ACTCATCCCATTGCGCTAAGCTTTCTGCTGGTTTCGCTCATCATCCTGGGTTCCCCTCTGCTTTTGCAGCTCTTAGGGCGAAAGCGTCCGGATCTCGGTGAATATTAAGGTTTGCTGCCCTGTTTCGTCTGAACGGGATGGAATGGCGTTCAGCGCCATGTGAAGTAAAAAATGAAAGAGAGGATTGGAAGATGTCATTACTGAATACCGAAGCGTCATTAAAGCGGGCTACAGAAGAAAAGTATTGTCTGTGTGCTTTCAATGTTGACTCCTTGGAATATATGCCTGCGATTGTCCAAGCCGCCGAGGAAGAAGGAGCCCCAATCATCATGGAGGCCAACGAAGTGGCGATTGCCGGAATGGGGCTGAAATATTTTGCAATGGTGGCCAGACAGCGGGCCGAGAGTGCCTCCGTTCCCGTCGGTATCCATCTGGACCACGGCAGCTCCATTGACAGCGTAAAGGCATGCCTCGACGCTGGATTTACGTCTGTCATGATCGATGCGAGCAAGAAGCCGTTGGAGGAAAATATTCGGATTACCCAGGCGGTCGTCGATCTGGCAAAGAAATATGGTGCTTATACCGAAGGCGAGATTGGGCATGTTCCGGGAATCAGAGAGAAGTCAGAGGGGCCTGGAAGTGAATTGGTCTATACGGATCCTGCCGAGGCTGAAATTTATTGCCGGGAATCCGGCGTCCAATCTTTGGCGGTTTCCATAGGGACTGTTCATTATATGAGGAAAGAACCCATACAGCTTGATTTTCCTTTGCTGGCGCGAATCCGGAAGGTTGTGAACGTTCCTCTGGTTCTGCACGGAGGTGCCGCCGTTCCGGATGCGGATATGCAAAAGGCGGTTCAATATGGAATTGTGAAATACAACATAGCCTACAAGGGATACAGGGCGTATCTGCAGGGGCTGTCGCAGGGACTCAAGGATATCAAGGAGGAGGTCTTGCCAGGCAAGATCTTCCTATATCCGTCACAGGTCATTAAAGCCGGCCTGGAAAGCGCTAAAAGCGAGATCCGGTCGAAAATAAGGCTTCTTGGTGCCAACGGAAAGGCCTAGGACCAGTTCTGTTTTCTATGGCATCTAGGTGCTCGGTGCGATGGTTCATCGGAGAAGGGTCGGCAAGGTTTGGTGGGGACAAGCCTTGCCGATGTTACCGCGCCTCTGCCGCGTCCTTCCCTCGAAAAGTATCCCCTCGTCAGGGGCCATATAGGCCACCCTGACCTATACGCACGGGGTATACAAGGGAATGGTCGCCGATGTTTCGCTGAGTTAAACACCTTCCACCCCTACCGCGTACGGTGAGGGTGGGTTGCTTGGCGCCCAGCGAGGGGATCCCTCCCATCTTCAGGGGGTAGACGGATGAGATACGGTTTCTGCACGGGCTTGGCGTCCCCGACCATGGAAGCGGTCGATTATGAGCTCCTCGAGAGGATCAAGAAAGCAGGCTACGATTATGTTGAATTCCCCCTCATGCTTTTGGAAAGGTTGTCCGATAGCCAATTTGACTTTCTGTTGGGGGAACTGGATCGGCTTCAACTGGGATGCGATTGCTGCTGCGATATGTTTCCAAAGTCCATCAGAATTGTCGGTCCCGGAGTGAATCCCACGATAATCGGATCCTACTTGCAACGGATATTCTCCCGCGCCGCAAGCATTGGGACAAAAAAAATCGTATTGGGCAGCGTCTCCTCCAGAAACCTTCCCGATGGTTACACGACCGAAGAGGGCTACGGGCAGTTGACTGCGTTGATGGTAAGCAGAATTCTGCCTCTTTGTGTAAAGCATGGCATTTCAATCGTGATTGAGCCGATCAGAAGCGCTGTCTGCAACTTCATCAATACCTTGCCTGAGGGGATGGACCTGGTTCATCGCGTCGACTCACCCCATGTGACCCTCATGGCGGACAGCATCCATATGCTCAGTGAACATGAAGATCCCAATCACATCCGCCAATATATCGGCAGTCTGGATCATGTGCACATTTCCGAGATGGGGAGGAGCCTGCCCGAAGATTCCTTCAGTCTCGGGATTCAAAAAATTTTAGAATGCCTGAAAGTGGTTGGATATGACAAAACCATCAGCTTTGAAACAAAGCCGGGCAATATCGAGAAGGCCCTTGCGTTGCTCAAGGGGGCTTTTGCTTGAGCGAGTCGAAGAGGAGGCCGGACCCATATCCGACCGAATTTTGATCGAAGCCATATGCGCTGCTGTCGTGAGAAACCACAAAACGACGCTTTTCCGGTCCAACGCGACAAGGGCTGACATCGGTCAGGGGGTAATAACGTCCCGTGGCTGAACTTGATTCAAGGATCCCCGAGAGCCATTACAATTGGTTCATTGTCGGCACGCTTTTCACCATCTGGACCATCATCTTTGGAATCCAGTATTCGTTCGGAATTTTCTTCAGGAGCTTGCAGGATGCCCTAGGATGCTCAAGAGGAATGCTTTCCTGGGCGATGACCACCCACCTGCTAGTCTTCGCGCTGACCATGGTCCCGGCCGGATGGGCGATTGACCGATTCAACATCCGGTTCGTCTATTCCGTGTCCGCCTTCGGGTTTGGCCTACCTCTTGCCCTGTGCAGCCAGCTCTCGGAATTATGGCAGCTTTATGTGTTTTATGGTCTGTTAGGGATAAGTGCCGGTGTTTATGGCCCTTCCATTTTTGCCATCCTTGCCCGTTGGTTCACTGAAAAAAGGGGTTTGGCCTTTGGCCTTGCAAGCTGTGGCGCCGGATTCGGCCCACTGGTGGTGGCGCCTCTGACCAATGCGCTGATCGCTTCCTATGGGTGGCGTCATACCTTCGTCATCTTAGGTCTGGCGAGTACCGTCATCCTCTTCGCCTGTGCACAGTACAGTAAGAACCCGCCTGAACAGTCGTCCGACGAGATCGGATCGACGGCCGACAAGTATACGGATAGCGATCAAGCGCGCCGACCAAACCCTTTGCCGGGAATGACGCTAGGACAAGCCATAGGAACCAGGGAAATCATATTTATCATTGCTGCATCAAGCACTGCTCAGATTACCTCAAGGGTCATTGTGGTTCACATCGCACCACACGCCACAGATATGGGAATCTCACCTTTTGTGGCTGCGATGGCCTTGTCGATGATTGGGGGCAGCAGCATCTTGGGACGGATCGTGATGGGATTTGTTCAGGACAGAATAGGCGCTCAACGCTCAATGATAATCTGTTTGATCACGATGGGTGCTTGCCTGTTCGCGCTGCCGTTTGTCACATCGAATGCGGCATTTTTTGTGTTCGCTATCCTTTTCGGCCTGGCCTTTGGAGGAGACATTCCGCAGGTGCCGGCGCTGACGGTTCAGTGTTTTGGGGTGGCTTCGATGAGCGTTATCTATGCACTCGTAGCGGGAGTGGTCAACATGGTATCCTCCCTTGGCCCTCTTGCCGCCGGTTACATCTTTGATGTAACCCAAAGCTACACCCTTGCCTTCTTTGGGGCGGGCATCCTTCTGTTCTTGGGTGTATTCAGCGTTTCCCGCATCAAATAATGATGGGAGAATCTGGCGCCGGATTCTCCGGGTGACCTTACAAGATCCTCCCCTCGGGCCCGGCATTTTCATCTTGACAGAAACGGGGAATTCGGATACAGAAAACGATCGACTCAAACCGATTGGAAGGAGGAAGTTTTTTGGCGACACATCAATCAGCAATCAAGAGAAGCAGGCAGGCCGAACAGCACCGCAGCCGCAACATCGCCGCCAAGTCCAGCATCAAGACCGGCGTTAAGTCCGTTCTGATGGCCGTCAAAGGGAAAGACCCGGAGGCCGCGAAGGCTTCCCTGGCCGAGGTGATTCCCCAGATCGCCAAGGCGGGGGCGAAAGGAACCTTGCACAGGAAGAACGCCTCCCGCAAGATTTCCCGGTTGACGAAGCAGGTCAACACCCTGAAGGCTTAACCTCCACTCAAAAATCGGACATCATCATACGATAGGCCTTCTCGGCGCTGTCACTGGCCAACTTGATGAGGGCGTTCCTCCGGCTGACCTCCGTGACCCCCACCGAGGTGATGGTGTAATCCCCCGTCAGCGAGAACCCATAGCTCGACCAGAGGGGTTTGGCGCTCTTGCCGTCATCGAGGACCAGGTCCATGACGACCGTGATTCGGTCCTCGGCGGCGAGATTGGACGGTTTGTAGGAAATGGGGGCCGCGACCAGCGCCTGGATGGTCGCCCTCAGGACCGCATCCGACTCCTCCAGACTGCCGACAAGTTTGAAACGTCCATTCTGGACGATCTCGCTGTTGAAGGCCGTACGGAAGATGTTGTCGAGGTTGGCCTCGCTGGTCTTGTTGATGAAAGTCTCCACGTACAGGGTCTTGACGGCGGGGTAGACCGATTCCCCTCCCCGGCCGGCAAAGTTGTAGCCGCAGCCAGCCAGCAACAAAACGAACACCCCTACGCAGGCCCAAGAAAGGGCCGCTCTCCGACGATTCCCGATCCGATGCTCCATGGTTGACCTCTTCTTCTTGTGACGGGGCCCGCATGGCCTCCCGCCGGTTTCCCCGGAATGCCTATGGCATCAGTCCCGGACGACGATGTTCACCAGCTTCTTCGGGACGTAAATCTCCTTGACCACCTTCTTGCCCGCGATCTGGCGCGCGATTTTCTCGTCCGCCAGGGCCTGGGCCTTGATGGATTCCTCCTCCTCGTCGGCCGGGACGGTAATCCGGCTGCGCACCTTGCCGTTGATCTGGATCACGATGGTGATGGCCTCCTCCGAGGCGATAGCCGGATTGAAGGTCGGCCAAGCCATGTCGGCCAGGGCCTCCCGGCGGCCGATGAGCATCCAGAGCTCCTCGGCGATATGGGGGACGATCGGGTCCATCAGCAGGAGAATGGTCTCCACGGTCTCACGGACGACGCCGAAGGCCTGCCTGTCCCCGGCTGCAGGCCGGGGGAACTGGTAGAGGACATTGAGGAGCTCCATCACGGCGCTGATCGCCGTGTTGAAGTGAAAGCGGTCCTCGATATCGGAGGAGACTTTGCGGATCGTCTGGTGGGTCTTGCGCCTCAGGGCCTTGAGGTCGCCTTCCAGGGCCTCCTCGCCGCTGAAGGCAGGCACCTCGCGGATGTCCTCGAAATAGTCCAGGACGATCCGCCAGATCCGGCAGAGAAACCTGTAGGAACCGTCAACGCCCTGATCGCTCCATTCGAGGTCTTTCTCCGGCGGTGAGGCAAAGAGGCAGAAGATCCGGGCCGTGTCGGCGCCGTAAGCCTGGATGAGGTAGTCGGGGTCCACGACGTTCTTGAGGGACTTGGACATCTTCTCGGTCTTGCCGATAACCACTTCCCGGCCGCACTGGACGCATTTCCCCTCCCGGACCTCTTCAGGGAAGCGGTAGCCGTGCTCCTGGCAGCGCATCGTCTCCTTGCAGACCATCCCCTGGGTGAGGAGGTTCGTGAAGGGTTCGTCGCAGCCCACCACGCCGAAGTCCCGGAGCATCTTGGTGTAGAACCGGGCGTAGAGCAGGTGGAGGATCGCATGCTCGATCCCGCCGATGTACTGGTCCACAGGCATCCAGTAGTCCAGCTTGGCACGGTCCAGGCCGGGTTTGACGTCGTGGTGCGCCGAGCAGAAGCGGTCGAAATACCAGGAAGACTCCACGAAGGTGTCCATCGTGTCCGTTTCGCGCCGGGCGGGCTTGCCGCACTTCGGGCAGGTTGTCTCCACGAAGGGGGCGTACTTGGCCAGCGGCGATCCCCCCTCGCCGGTCAGCTCCACGTCACGGGGCAGGATCACGGGGAGGTCCTTTTCCGGGACCGGCACGGTCCCGCAGGTCTCGCAGATCACCATCGGGATGGGCGCCCCCCAGTAGCGCTGGCGGGAGATTCCCCAGTCCCTGAGGCGGTACTGGATGGTCTTCCTCCCGCGGCCCAGGGACTCCAGGTGCGCCGCGATCGCATCGAGGGCCTTCATGTTCTCCATCCCGTCGAAGGGGCCCGAGTTGACCAGGATTCCCTCCTCGGTGTAAGCCTCGGTCATGGTCTTGACGTTCAGGGCCCGGTCGTGGGGCTGGATCACCACAATCAGGGGCAGGTCGTACTTCTTGGCGAACTCGAAGTCCCGCTGGTCGTGGGTGGGGACGGCCATGACGCAGCCGGTCCCGTAGTCGGCCAGGACGAAGTTGGCCGCGTAAATGGGCATCTTCCGCCCGGTGACGGGGTTCAGGCAGTAGGTGTCTAGGAAGACGCCCTCCTTCTCGTAGTACTCGGAGGTCCGCATCTTCTTGTCCTGCTTCTTGATCTTCTCCACGAATTCCCGGACGGCTCCCTCGCAGGCCTTTCCCCGAGAGAGCTCCATGACCAGGGGGTGCTCGGCGGCGACGAGCATGAAGGTGGCACCGAAGATGGTGTCCTGGCGGGTCGTGAAGACCTTGATGTCGCCCTTGCCGTCGGCCATCGGGAAGGAAGCCTCGCAGCCGTAGCTCTTCCCGATCCAGTTCTTCTGCATCGTGAGGACCCGTTCGGGCCAGCCGGGGAGTTTGTCGCAGTACTCCAGGAGCTCATCGACGTAGGCGGTGATTCGGAAGAACCACTGGCTCAGGTACTCCTCGCCGACCTCGGACCCGCACCGCCAGCAGAGGCCCGCCTCGACCTGCTCGTTGGCCAGGACCGTCTGGCACTTGGGGCACCAGTTCACCGTGGAGCTCTTCTTGTAGGCGAGCCCCTTCTCGTACATCCAGAGGAAGAAGAGCTGCTCCCACTTGTAGTACTCGGGCTCGCAGGTGGCGACCTCGCGGTCCCAGTCGTAGCTGAAGCCCATCCGCTTGAGTTGGCGCTTCATGTTGTCGATGTTGTCGTGGGTCCAGACGGAGGGGTGGATGCCCCGTTCGATGGCGGCGTTCTCGGCGGGCATCCCGAAGGCGTCCCAGCCCATGGGATGAAGGACGTTGAACCCCTTCATCCGTTTGTACCGGGCCACGACGTCGCCGATGGTGTAGTTCCGCACGTGGCCGATATGGATCCGGCCGGAGGGGTAAGGGAACATCTCCAGGAGGTAGTACTTCTTCTTATTCGGGTCCTCTGTGACCTTGAAGACCTGCTTCTCCTCCCAGTGCTTCTGCCACTTCTCTTCGATCTCCGCGGGGTTGTATTTTGCTTCCATCCGTCACTCCCTTTTCATTTCAAAGGCATCGGCGCATGTCGTAGCACATCGGGCCGGCCGATTCAATGCCATTTTTGATGGCGCCAGGCCTATTTTTTCCAGAATTCCGGGATCAGCAGGACCATGACGGTGTAGATCTCCAGGCGGCCGATCATCATGCAGAAAGACATGATCCACTTACCCAGGACCGGGGCCTCGGCGAATGTCGTGGCCGGGTGATAGAGCCCCAGGGCCGGGCCGACGTTTCCCAGGGTCGCGGCCACGCCGGCGAAGGAAGTGATCAGGTCGAGGCCGAGCGCCGTCAGGGCCAGCGTTGCCAGGATCGCAACAGAAAGGTACAGGACAAAGAATCCCAGGACGCTCTTCATGATATCCTGAGGGACGGTCTGGCCGGCCAGTTTGACCTGGGTGATGGAATGGGGGTGGACCAGATGGTAGAGCTCCCGGTAGGCGCGCTTGAGGACCAGGAGTATCCGGACGCATTTGATTGCCCCGCCGGTGGAACCCGCTGACCCGCCGATGAACATCAGAAGGAGCAGGATGCCCTGGGAAAAGGCTGGCCACTTGGCATAATTGTCCGTGACGAAGCCGGTCGTCGTGATGATCGAGGAGACCTGGAAGATAGCCAGGCGGAAGGCCCGGCCGAGGTCCGTGAGGATGTTCAGGCGCAGGTCCACGGTGATCAGGATCGTGGCCACGAGGATCGTGCCGAGGAAGAAACGGGCCTCGCTGTCCTTGAAGAGGGGCCGGTAATTCCCGGTCAGGAGCTGGTAGTGGAGGGTGAAGTTCATGCCGGCGATGGCCATGAAGACGACCAGGACTCCGTCGATGTAGGCGCTGTCGAACCAGGCGATGCTCGAGTCCTTCGTCGAGAACCCCCCGGTTGCCATGGCGCAGAAGATGTGGTTGATCGCATCGAAGACGCTCATCCCCCCGAAGAGAAGGAAGATGAACCCGGTGATCGTGATGATCACGTAGACGATCCAGAGGGAACGGGCCGTCTCTGCGATGCGGGGTTCCAGCTTGTCCTTGATCGGACCCGGGACCTCCGCCTTGAAGAGCTGCCTCCCCCCCACGCCGAGGAAGGGGAGGATGGCAACGGACAGGATGATGATCCCCATCCCGCCCAACCACTGGGTGAGAGACCGCCAGAGAAGGATCCCGTGGGGGAGGCCCTCGATCTTGCTGATGACCGTCGACCCGGTGGTGGTGAAACCGGACATCGTCTCGAAGTAGGCGTCCGTGAGACTTGGGAGGGCGCCATGGAGCATGTAGGGCAGGCCCCCGAAGAGGGCGGCCAGGGCCCAGCAGGCCGAGACGATCAGGAATCCCTCGCGGTGGCCCAGAATGACTTTCCGGTCCTTTGGCCTTGCAGCCAGGTACATGATGAGGCCGGTCCCAGAGGTGAGCGCGATGGCGATCAGAAAAGCCCGGCTGTCGTTCTCCTTGTAGAGGAGCGAACAGGCGAGCGGGACCAGCATCGTGAGGCCCAGGACGATCAGGAATGCCCCGAGGGTGTAGATGACGGATCGGATCTTCATTCGAAGTATTCCAGCTTCACGGTGAGGAGCTTTTCCAGTTGGGTGATGGCCGAGCGGGGGGAGAAGATGATGCAGTGGTCACCCGGACGGATGACCGAATCCCCGCCGGGAATGATGATCTCCTCGCCCCGGACGATCGCTCCGACGATGGTGCCCTGGGGGAAGGGGATCTCTTTGAAGGGACGGTCGGTGATCTCCGACGTCTCCAGGGCGATGAACTCGAAGGCCTCCGCCTTCTCGTCCCGAAGCGGGGTCGCGGAGATGATCTTCCCCTTCCGGATGAAGTGGAGGATCCGGCCGACTGCGGCATGGCGGGGGTTGATCACCCCGTCGATCCCGACCCGGCCGACAAGGGGGATATAGTCGACCCGTCTGATCAGCGAGATCACCTTGTGGGCCCCGAGCTGCTTGGCCAGGAGCGCTCCAAGGATGTTGGCCTCCTCGTCGTTGGTGACGGCGATGAAGAAGTCCGTGTCCCGGATGTTCTCCTCCTTGAGCAGTTCCTGGCTCGTCCCGTCGCCATGCAGGACCACGGTTTTCTCCAGGCGGGAGGCGAGTTGATCGCACTTCTCGCGCCGCTTTTCGATCAGTTTGACGGTGATGCCCATCTTTTCGATCGTCTCGGCGAGCATGAATCCCGTGTTCCCGCCGCCGATGATGATGACCCGGCGGGGCGGTCTGATGTCCTTGCCGAAGAAGCCGAGGAGCTCCCGGACCCGTCCGGCGTCAGCGACGGCGAAGAGGTAGTCCCCGGCCTCGATGACCGACTCTCCCGATGGGACGATGAACCGATCGTCCCTCACCATCGAGGTGACCAGGACCTTGACCCCCGGGGTCATTGCCCGCAGGTCGGCGAGCCTTTTGCCCACCACGGCGGCGCCCTCGTCGATGGTGAAGCCCAGCAGGCGAATCCGCCCGCCGGCGAAACTGAAGACCTCCGCGGCTCCGGGAAACTCCAGCAGGTCTATCATCTCGTTGACGGCCTCCTGTTCCGGATTGATGACGAGGTCGATGTTGAGATGGTCCTTGCTGCAGAGCACGAAGTCGCCGCCCAGTTCGGGGTTGCGGATCCGGGCGATCCGGATGGGGATCCTCGACTGGGTGGAGGCCAGCAGGCAGGCGATCATGTTGGCCTCGTCGCTGTCCGTGACTGCCACCACCATGTCGGCCTGGGCCATCCCCGCATTTTTCAGGACCTCCGGGCTGCTGCCGCTTCCCACGAAGGTCTGCACGTCGAGCGTTTCTGAGATCTCCCGGAGACGCTCCTCGTTTCGGTCAATGACGACTGTATCGATTCCCTCACGGGTGAGGATGTCGGCGATGTGGTAGCCCACCTCGCCCGCGCCGATGACGATGACTTTCATAGGGTTGTTTCCACCGGTTGTCTGAACGACGGCTCCTGGCTGTCGGCGTCCGTCCCGTCTGCCACCCTCTCTGATTCGCTGATCTCGATGCCCGCCGTGCCCGCGCGCTGCCGGAACCGTTCCAGTCCCCTGAGGATGTCGCTGACATGTTCCGGCCTTGCAGGTATCTCCAGGTCCATCGAGACCAGCCGTTCCGGTTCCCGGGCGTAGCCGTCGAAGAAACCGGTCATCAGGGCCTCGGTCATCCCCGCCAACTGCAGGTGACCGCGGCCGGCGGCGGGCATGGGAAGGCCCACGTCCGTCGCCTCCATGCCGCCGGCGGTCTTGGCCATTTCGAAACCGGCGTTGTAGAGCCTGTCGTACGTCAGCTCGGCGATCGGGCCCAGGCCGAAGAGAAGCAGGCGGGAGACGGGGATGCGCCCCGGGAATGGGCAGGCGATCTTTTCCAGGAAGTTCCCCGCGATTCTCCCCTGGGCGATCTCGCTGGAGATCATTCCGTTGAGACGCCAGTCCACCCAACCACAGTACCCTCTGGGCGGCCGTTCATCGGAGAAGAAGCCGAGGAACAGGGCTTCACGGACCAGGAGATCCGGTATGGCTGTCGATACCTTGATCTTCATCCTTCTTCTTGCGCAGTTTCGCGTAGAGGGCATCCAGGATGCCGTTGATGAAGGCCCCCGAATTCTCCGATCCGTAGACCTTTCCCAGATCGATCGCCTCGTTGAGGGTCACCTTCGGGGGGATGTCGTGACAGAACAGAAGCTCGTAGACGGCCATCCGCAGGATGCTCTTATCCACCCGGGACATCCGGGCCATGGTCCAGTTCTCGGAACTGGTGCTGATCAGTTGATCGATCCGTTCACGGTTATTCCAAGTGCCCTCGATCAGAAGGGTGGAAAAGGCCTTGGCTTCCTCCTGGGCCTCGAAGTTCGCCCAGAAGCGATCGATGGCCTCCCGGACACTGATGTTCTGGACATCTAGTTCGTACAGAACCTGCAGGGCAATCTCTCTTGCCTTACGCCGCTGGTGCATGCATGCCTCACAGGTCCGGGGAATGGGAGAACCCGGCCGGGCCCGAGCTATATTACAGTTTCTTGAAAAGATCAACCATCTCGATGGCGGTCATGGCGGCGTCCCACCCCTTGTTCCCAGCCTTGGAACCCGCCCGTTCGATCGCCTGTTCGATCGTGTCCGTGGTCAGGACGCCGAAGGCCACGGGGACTTCGGTCTCCAGACCTACCGCGGCGATCCCCTTGGAGACCTCGGCGCTGATGTACTCGAAGTGGGGCGTGGCGCCGCGGATGACGGCCCCCAGGCAGATCACGGCGTCGAAGCGGCCGCTCTTGGCCATCTTCTTGGCAGCCAGCGGCAGCTCAAACGCGCCGGGGACCCGGACGATCTGGATCTCCTTTTCATCGGCCCCGGCTCTGACAAGGGCGTCTACGGCCCCCTCGATCAGCCGGCCGCTGATGAAGTCGTTGAAGCGGCTGGCCGCGATGCCGAATCGCATCCCCTTGGCGACGATCTTCCCCTCTATGGTTCTTGGCATGGCTCGTTCTCCTGATCAATATCGCGTTTTCTGTCCAAAAGGCCCTCAGACCTTCAGGAGGTGTCCCATCTTCTTCTTCTTCGTCTGGAGGTACTGGATGTTGTTCTCATTCGGCTTGACCTCGATCGGGACGCGCTCGGTAATCGTGATGCCGTATCCCTCGAGGCCGACGATCTTCTTGGGGTTGTTCGTCAGGAGGCGCATCTTGCGGATGCCGATGTCGGCCAGGATCTGGGCGCCGATGCCGTAATCCCGGAGGTCCTCCTTGAAGCCCAGGGCGATGTTGGCCTCCACGGTGTCCTTCCCCTGGTCTTGGAGCTCATAAGCCCGGATCTTGTTCACCAGTCCGATCCCGCGCCCCTCCTGGTGCATGTAGACGATGACCCCCTTGCCGGCCTCCTCCACCATCTTCATGGCCCGGTGGAGTTGGTCCCCGCAGTCGCACCGCTGTGAGCCGAAGGTGTCGCCCGTCAGGCACTCCGAGTGGACCCGGACCAGGACCTCGTCCTCGGGCCCGATCTCCCCCTTGACGAGGGCCACGTGCTGCATGTCGTCGACGTCGTTTTCGTAGACGAGCAGTTTGAACTCGCCCCCGTACCGCGTCGGCAGCATGGCAGTCGCCGTCCGGCGGATCAGGGATTCGTGCTGCATCCGGTAGTCGATCAGGTCCTTGATGGTCACGATCTTGAGGGCGTGTTCCTTGGCGAAGAGCTCCAGATCGGGCATCCGGGCCATCGTCCCGTCGTCCTTCATCACCTCGCAGATGACGCCGCAGGGTTTCAGGCCCGCCAGGCGGGCCAGATCGACCGACCCCTCCGTCTGGCCGGTCCTCACCAGGACTCCGCCCTTCTTGGCGCGGATCGGGAAAATGTGGCCCGGGCTGACCAGGTCCTCGGGTTTGGCGCCGTCGGCCACGGCAGCGCGGATCGTCGTCGCCCGGTCCGCCGCCGAGATCCCCGTCGTCACCCCCTGCTTGGCCTCGATGGAGACGGTGAAGGCGGTCCCGAAACGGGAGCGGTTGTCCCGGACCATCGGGGTCAAGTGGAGATTGTCCGCGTCCTCCTCGGTCAGGGTGAGGCAGATCAGGCCGCGGCCATAACGGGCCATGAAGTTGATCGCCTCGGGTGTGATGAACTGGGCCCCCATGCAGAGGTCCCCCTCATTTTCCCGGTCCTCGTCGTCGACCAGGATGACCATCTTGCCGCTTCGGATATCGACGAGAGCTTCCTTGATGCTGCTGGTTTTCATGCCATCTCCTCTGTGCGCGCGGGGCGGCGGTGCCGCTGCGCGTTTCCTCTTTCTGAGTGCCTTATTTCAAAAATCCGTGCCGGGCCAGGAGATCCAGGTCTACCCCGGACGGGGCGGCTCCGCCGCCCGGGCCCTCTCCGGCCAAGAGCTTCTCCACGTAGCGGGCCAGGATATCCGTCTCTATGTTGACGGCATCGCCCGCCTTTTTCGTCCCCAGGGTCGTCCCCGCCGCCGTGTGGGGAATGATATTAACATAAAACAGGGTCTTTTGACAGTCATTGACGGTCAGACTGACCCCGTCGATTGTGACCGAACCTTTGGCCACAACGTAGCGGCTGAATGTGGGGTCGATCTCGAAACCGAAAAGGATCGATCCGGAACGGAGGGCCTTCTGCCGGATCGTCCCCACACCGTCCACGTGGCCCAGGACGATGTGCCCGCCCAGGCGGTCCCCCAGGGCCAGGGCCTTCTCCAGGTTCACCGCGTCGCCGGGCTTGAGGGTTCCCAGATGGGTCCGGGCGAGGGTCTCGGCCGAGACGTCCGCCGTGAAGGTGCCGCCGGTCTTGGCGGTCACCGTGAGGCATGCCCCGCTCACGGCGATGCTGTCGCCGATCCGGACATCGCTCAGATCGAGGGCGGTCCCCACCTCCAGGAAGGCGTCGTCCCCCCGGCGGATCAGGCTCCGGACGGAGCCCATGGCGGCCACGATCCCTGTGAACATCCTGTGCCTCCTAGGCCCCACCCTTTTTTTTCTTGGGATGGAGCAGGTCCTTCAGTTCGTCAAGAAATTCACTGACATCCCTGAACTGCCGGTAGACCGAGGCGAAGCGCACGTAGGCGACGCCGTCGACGTTCTGCAGCTCCCGCATCACCTTCTCGCCGATGGCCGAGGAGGGGATCTCCTTGTCCTGAAATTCCTGGCAGGCCCGCTCGACACTGTCCACCATGGTCTCGATGGCGTCGGTGCTGATCGGCCGCTTCTCGCAGGCCTTGGTGATCCCGGTGCGGATCTTGGTCCGGTCGAAGGGCTCCCTGCGGCCGTCCTTCTTGACGACCATCGGCAGGACCTCCTCGACGAACTCGTAGGTGGTGAAACGCTTGCCGCATCCCATACACTCCCGCCGGCGCCGGATGGCGTCGCCGTCCTTGCTGAGCCGGGAGTCGATCACCTTGTTTTCGCCATGTGCGCAAAAGGGGCATCTCATCGTCGGATTACCTCGACATGGGCTTCCGCCAGCATCTCCTCGGCCAGGGGGTCCCGGTAATCTCCCCCGACGACGATCCGGACGATGCCGGCGTTGATGATCATCTTGGCGCAGATGACGCAGGGTTGGTTGGTGCAGTAGAGGGTGGCTCCCTTGACGCTGACGCCGTGCAGGGCCGCCTGGATGATCGCGTTCTGCTCGGCGTGCAGCCCCCGGCAGAGCTCGTGGCGTTCCCCGGAGGGGACCCGGTTCTGCTCCCTCAGGCAGCCGATCTCGAGGCAGTGGCGGAGCCCCGAAGGGGCGCCGTTGTACCCCGTGGAGAGGATCCGCCGGTCGCGGACCAGCGCGGCGCCGACATGCCGTCGCCGGCATGTGGCCCGTTTGGCCACGAGGCCCACGATGTCCAGGAAATAGTCGTCCCAGGCGGGCCGGGCTTGCCCGGGGTCGTTCCGTGGTTCTTCCTTTTCGATCCTCTCCATGACTGAAAGACCACCTCCGCGGTCCTACCGATCCTTCACCAACCGCTGGGCGTAGAGGGGAAACTGGCCGCAGAGGGACCGGACCTCCCGGCGGACCTCCTCCAGGCGCCTCTCATCGTGCCGGTTCTTCAGGACGCAGGCGATCAACCCTGCGATCTTCTTCATTTCGGGCTCCTTCATCCCCCGAGTGGTCAGGGCCGGCGTGCCGATGCGGATCCCGCTCGTGAGCTGCGCGCCCCGCTTGTCGAAGGGGATGGTGTTCTTGTTGACCGTGATCCCGGTCCGGTCCAGGACCTCCTGGGCCTCCTTGCCCGTGATGTCCCACGCTGTCAGGTCGACGAGCATCAGGTGGGTGTCCGTGCCGCCGGAGACGAGGCGGAAGCCGTCGGCCATGAGGGCGTCGGCCAGGGTCCTGGCGTTCTTCAGGATCTGGTCCTGGTACGTCTTGAACTCGTCAGTGAGGGCCTCCTTCAGGGCCACCGCCTTGGCAGCGATGATGTGCATCAGGGGGCCGCCCTGCATCCCCGGGAATAGGCTCGTGTCCAGGGCTTGGGCAAAGGGCTGTTTGCACAGGATGAGGCCCCCGCGGGGCCCCCTGAGCGTCTTGTGCGTCGTCATGGTGACGAATTCGCACAGGGGCACCGGGGAGGGGTGGAGCCCCGCGGCCACCAGGCCGCCGATGTGGGCGATGTCAGCCAGGATCAGGGCGCCGACCCCGTCGGCAATCGTCCGGAACCTCTGGTAGTCGATGGTCCGGGGATAGGCGCTGGTGCCCACCACGATGAGCTTTGGCCGCTGTACTTTTGCCAGGGATTCCACCTCGTCGTAGTCGATGGTCTCGGTCTTCGGGTCCACGCCGTAGAAGACCACCCGGTAGAGCTTGCCCGAGAAACTCGCCGAACTCCCGTGGGAGAGATGGCCCCCATGGGCCAGATTCATCCCCAGGATCGTGTCGCCGGGTCTGATGGCCGAGAAGTAGACGGCCATGTTGGCCTGGACGCCCGCATGGGGCTGGACGTTGGCATGCTCGGCGCCGAAGAGCTTTTTTGCGCGCTCTATGGCCAGGCTCTCCACGACATCGACGAAGTCGCATCCCCCGTAGTACCGCCGGCCCGGATAACCCTCGGCGTACTTGTTCGTCATGACGCAGCCCTGGGCTTCCAGGACCGCCTCGCTGACGAAGTTTTCCGACGCGATCATCTCGAGCGTTTCGTTCTGTCGCCGGGTCTCCTGGCGTATGGCGTTGGCGACCTCGGGGTCGAATTTCATCAGATAGGACATGGCCCTTTGGGATTCCTTGTTTCTCTTCCGCCCCCGCCAGCCGGGCCGGAAGGGGCTTGGCCCATCAGTGGGCCCTTTCGTGCTAACCGCACTCCGTTTCGATCTTCTCGATGCGGCTCTGATGCCGGCCCCCCTCGAAGGGGGTCTCGATCCAGACCCGGACGATTCCGACGGCGGCCTCAGGGGAGGTCTTGCGTCCCGCCAAGACCAGGACATTGGCGTTGTTGTGCATCCGGCTCAGGCGGGCCGTCTCCTCGTCGAGGCACAGGGCCGCCCGGACTCCCGGGAAGCGGTTGGCGACGATCGACATCCCAATGCCGGAGCCGCAGATGAGGATTCCCCTGGAGAACTCCCCGGTGGAGACGGCTCTGCCGACCTGGGCGCCGAAATCGGGGTAATCGACGGACTTCTCACCGTCGGTCCCCACGTCGGTAACCTCGAACCCCATCCGGGCCAGGGAGGGCTTGAGGGCCTCCTTGAGGGTGTAGCCCGCATGGTCCGCGCCGATGATGATCTTTTCCATCGCTCACTCCCTGCCTAAGGGATCAGCCGGTTCCGGTGGAGCCGCTCCCTGTCTTTTTGTCCCCGCCCTCATCCTTCGTACCGCTTGAAGATCAAGGTCGCGTTCACCCCCCCGAACCCGAAGGCGTTGGACATGGCGATCCGGACGGCCTGCTGCCTCGCCTGGTGCGGCACGTAGTCCAGGTCGCACTCGGGATCGGGGTTGTCCAGGTTGATCGTGGGGGGGATCACCCCTTCCCCGATCGCCTTGAGGCAGAAAATTGCCTCGACGCCGCCGGCCGCCCCGAGCAGGTGGCCGGTCATCGACTTGGTGGAACTGACGGCGAGCCTCGAGGCGTGCGGGCCGAAGACGGCCTTGATGGCCTGGGTCTCGTAGCCGTCGTTCATGGGGGTGGAGGTGCCGTGGGCGTTGATGTAGTCGATCTCGCATCCGTCCATCCCCGCGTCCTTCAAGGCGGCCACCATGCAGCGGGCCGCGCCCTCGTGGCCAGGCGGCGGGGCGACCATGTGGAAGGCGTCGCTCGTCTGTCCATAGCCGACCAACTCGCCGTGGATTCGCGCCCCCCGCGCCAGGGCGGCCGACAGGGACTCCAGGACCACGATCCCGCACCCCTCGCCGATGACAAAGCCGTCGCGGTCGCGGTCAAAGGGCCGGCTCGCCTTTTGGGGCTCGTCGTTGCGCGTCGAGACGGCCCGCATGGCGCAGAACCCGGCGACGCAAAGCGGCGTGATCGCTGCGTCCACCCCGCCGGCAATCATGGCGTCGGCATGGCCCTCGGAGATGAGCCGGGCCGCGTCGCCGATGGCGCAACTCCCCGTGGCACAGGCCGTGACGGTACAGTTGATCGGCCCCTTCGCCCCGAAGCGGATCGAGACATGGCCGGCGGCTAGGTTCGCCAGGACTGCCGGGACGGTGAAGGGGGGCATCTTCCGGGGGCCGTACTGGAGGATCGCCTCCTTCTCCTTCTCGATGGTGGCCAGCCCCCCGATCGCCGAGCCGATGATCACGCCGGTCCGTTCCGCCTCCGCCGGCCCGATGGTGAGGTCGGCATCGGCCTTGGCCATCTCGGCGGCGGCCAGGGAGTAGACGATGAAGTCGTCGAGCCTCCTGAGTTCCTTCTTGTTGACGAACTGAAGGGGATCGAATCCCTTGAGCTCGCCGGCGATCCTCGCGTCAAAGGCTGCGCAGTCGAACTTCGTCAGGGGGCCGATGCCCGATTTCCCCTGGCTGATTCCAGCCCAGGTCTCCGCGACGGAGTTGCCCAGCGGGGTAACGGCACCCATGCCTGTGATGACCACCCTGGTTTTCAAAGGTCTTTCCCCTCCGCAATCAAGTCGTTCTTCCGGCTATTCGTGCCAGGCGACGTTCCGGCCCTTGAGGTATTCGAGGACGTCCTTGATGGACCGGATCTTCTCGAGCTCGTTGTCGGCGATCTGGACGTTGAAGGTCTCCTCCATCTCCATGATCAGCTCGACCAGATCCAGGGAATCGGCTCCCAGGTCGTCGATGAACGAGGCCTCGGGGACGCACTCCTCTTTCGTCACGTCCAGTTGCTCCATAATAATGCTGATGACCTTTTCTTCAAGTGTCATGAAAACTTCCTCCTAGTGAAAATGCCCCCTGCTCCGGCAGGGGGATGAAATCCTAAAGGTACAGGCCGCCGTTGACCCGGAGGACCTGGCCGGTGATGTAGCCCGCCTCCTCCGAAGCGAGGAAGGCGACCGCTGCCGCGACCTCCTCGGGAAGGCCCGGTCGTCCAAGCGGAATCTGCCGGATCAGGGCCTCCCGCTGCGCCCCGGTGAGCGACTCGGTCATGGCCGTCCCGATCCATCCCGGCGAGACGGCGTTGACGCAAATGTTCCGCGACCCCAGTTCCCTGGCCAGGGCCTTGGTCAGGCCGATGACGCCCGCCTTGGAGGCGCTGTAGGCGGCCTGCCCGGCGTTTCCAGCCTCGGCCACGATGGAGGTGATGTTGACGATTCGCCCCCACTCCTGTCTGAGCATCGTCCGGGTCGCGGCCCGGCAGCAGTTGAGGACCCCCTTGAGGTTCGTGTCGATCAGGAGGTCCCAGTCTGCTTCCTTCTGCCGGACGATCAGGCCGTCGGCTGTCCGTCCCGCGTTGTTCACCAGGATGTCCAGGCGGCCCCTCTCGGCGACGATCGCCTGGATGGCCTCCTGGGTCTCCTGGAAGCCGGCCACGTCGAAGCGCAGGAGCTTCCCCTGGCCGCCTGCGGCCTGGATCTCGGCCAGCGTCTCTTCCGCTGCCGCGTCGTCCTTCCGGTAGTTGACGACCGTGAAGATCCCTTCCCGGGCCAGCCTCACGGCGATTGCGCGCCCGATCCCCCTGGAGCCGCCGGTGACCAGTGCCGTTCTCTGTTCCATGGGATCATCCCTCCGCGAGCGCCGCCACGGTCCTGTCCAGCGATTCTCCGTCCTCCACGTTGAGGAGGCGTACCTTCCGGTCGATCCGCCGGATCAGGCCGGAGAGGGTCCGCTTGGGCCCCAACTCCACGATCGTCTCGACGCCCATAGCGACCATCTTTTCGATCGTCTCCCGCCACCGGACCGGGGAGGTGATCTGCCGGGCGAGGAGGTCCCTGGTCCGTCCGCGCGAATGGAGGATCGAGGGGTCGCAGTTGGGGATGACCGGGACTTCGCAGTCCTTGAAATCGATGCGGACCGCCTCCTCCGTGAACCGCTTGGCCGCCTCCGCCAGGAGGGGGCAATGGCAGGGGACGCTGACGGCGAGCTTCACCGCCCGGATGCCGTCCCCGCTCCCCGCCGCGGCGATGAGGGCGTCGACGGCCGTGGCGCGTCCCGAGACCACGATCTGGCCGGGAGCGTTTTCGATGGAGGGGGCCAGGGCCTGCAGGGTCCCGTCGATCCGGCGGCAGAATTTCTCCGCTTCTTCCCAGGTAAGGCCCATCAGGGCCGCCATGGCCCCTTCTCCCAGGGGCACGGCCTCCTGGTGGAGGATGGCCCGCTTCTGGACCAGGGCCAGGACGTCGGCAAGGTTCAGGGCCCCGGCGGCGTGGAGGGCGGCGTATTCGCCCAGGCTGTGGCCGGCCATGACCAGAGGCTTCGCGGACACACGCCCTGCAAAGGCCCGCCAGGCAGCCAAATCCACCGTGAGCATGGCAATCTGCGTGTTGACGGTCTGGTCAAGGCGTTCCTGGGGGCCCTCAAAGCAGAGGGCGGCCATGTCCTCGCCAAGGACCTTCCCGGCCTCGGCGAAGAGCTCCCGGACGCCCCCATCCCTCCGGTGGAGGTCCTGGCCCATGCCGGGGTATTGCGAGCCCTGCCCGGGAAAGACAAGACCGAATGGACCCATGGGTTTTTCCCCGCGAGGCGGTTTAGGAGGCCTTTTCGATCGGGACGACTTCCCTGCCTTTGTAGGTGCCGCAGTTGGGGCAGACATGGTGGGGCAGCTTGGGTTCGTGGCACTGCGGACAGGCCGATGCCAGGACCGGCTTCAGGAAGTCGTGGGCCCTTCTCATGTTCTTTCTCGATTTGGAGTGTCGCTTGATTGGATTCGGCATAGTGGATTAACCTTCTTTCTGGCTTAATGTTTCTCCGGTTTGACCTGGAACCCCCTGAGGACGGCCAGCCGTTCGTCAAAGGTTTCGGTCCGGCAGTTGCAGCTTGCCGTATTCAAATTGATCCCGCAGTGGGGGCAGAGCCCCTTGCAGGACTCCCTGCAGAGCGGTTTGATCGGGACCTGGAGCACGACCTGCTCGAAGATCAGGTTGTCCAGGTCGATCGTGTCCTCCTCGTAATAGGCGAAATCGAGATCCTCGGCCTTCAGCTCCCATTCCTCCCGGGAATCGGCGGGGGGCGGACAGAACGTGTACTTGAACGAGGCCCCGACCGGGATCTTCGTCGGCTCCAGGCAGCGGCAGCAGGGGGCCTCGACCATGGTCGACAGGGTCCCCTCGATGAAGACGTTCTCCTTCATCCTCTGGACGCTGCAGGCGACCTCGATCCTCTCCAGGGAGAAATCGCAGGGCGACCCATTCCGGATCATGCCCTGGAACCATTTTCCGTCCTTCTCGGCCCGGAGGTTCATCCCCCCGTCGGGGATCTTGCTGACGGTGATCTTCAAAGAGTGTCCTCTTTCCCAAATTCAACGGCCGGTCCCCCGCAGGGGGCCATACCGTGTAAAGGGTTGAAGTAAATTATAAACCATCCGGATTGTCAAGGAGAATTTCGCCGATCCGGCCGTTTACGGGAGATTTATAAACGCAACGGGGGATAAATTCAAATGGAATCTTCCTGCCGGCTCCCCGGGTTCACCTGCCGGGGCCGGTCGCACCGGCCTGCGCCCCAGGGGACCTTCCGGCGAAATCCGCCTTGACAAAAAGGGGGATGGGGCCCTATATGGCGAGGAAAAAGTGTCCCGGATCACGGCGATACCGTCCCGAAAGGGCGGTATCGCCGTGATCCGGGGGACCGAAAAGGCGGTTGACGATGACCCAGAAGATCAGAACGCGTTTTGCCCCCTCACCCACGGGGTTCCTCCACATCGGCGGGGCCCGGACGGCCCTCTTCAACTGGCTCTTCACTCGGAGGGTCGAGGGGACCTTCGTTCTGCGGGTGGAGGACACGGACCAGGTCCGCTCGACCGAGGAGTCGACGCGGGCCATTCTCGACGCCATGACATGGCTTGGACTGAACTGGGACGAGGGGCCCTACTTCCAGGCCGAAAGGGTCGGGATTCACCGCGAGATGGTCCAGAAACTGATCGACGAGGGCAAGGCCTACTACTGCACCTGCACCCCCGAGGAACTGGAGGCGAAACGCAAAAAGGCCATGGCCGAGGGGCGAAAGCCCAAGTACGACGGAACCTGTCGCGAGAGGGGGCTGGCCCGGTCGGCGAACTCCGTGGTCCGGTTCCGCTCCCCTGAGGTGGGCACGACCGTGCTCCACGACCTGATCAAGGGGGACATCGCCTTCAGCAACGAGGAGTTGGACGACCTCATCATCGAACGGGCCGACGGCTATCCGACCTACAACTTCGCCGTGGTCGTGGACGATGCCCAGATGGGGATCACCCACGTGATCCGGGGGGACGACCACGTGAACAACACGCCCAAGCAGATCCAGATCTACGAGGCCCTGGGCTACGAAGTGCCCCTGTTCGGCCATGTCCCGATGATCCTCGGGGCCGACAAGGCCAGGCTCAGCAAGCGCCACGGGGCGACCTCGGTCATGGCCTATCAGGAAATGGGACTCCTCCCCGAGGCCCTTGTCAACTACCTGGTCCGCCTGGGCTGGTCCTACGGCGACCAGGAGATCTTCTCGACCGAGGAACTGATCGCCAAGTTCTCCCTGGAGGCGGTCGGCAAGTCGGCGGCTGTCTTCAACCCCGACAAGCTCCTCTGGCTGAACCAGCATTACATCAAGACCTACCCCGAGGAGCGTCTGATCGAGGCGATGCTTCCCTTCTGGGTGCAGCGCGGCTTCGACGTCTCCGACCGGCCCTTCGTGGCCAAGGCGGTCTCGGACCTCAAGGAGCGGGCCAAGACCCTGGTGGAACTGGCCGATTCCGGGGCCTTTTACTTCCTGGACGAGATCCCCTACAACCCCGAGGCGGCGGCTCAGTTCCTGACGCCGGAGTACAAGGGGCACCTGGAGGCGGTCGCGGACAGGATCCCGGCCCTTGACGACTACACGAAGAGCGGCCTGGAGGCCTTCCTCCGGGCCCTGGCCGAGGAGCGGGGGACGAAGCTCAAGTGGATCGCCCAGGCTGTCCGTGTGGCCCTGACCGGCCGGACCGTGAGCCCCGGGATCGACGAGGTGATGGTCACCCTGGGCAAGCAGAGGACCGTCCAGCGGATCCGGGCCGCCATTGCACGGATCGGGACCGCCGGCTGAATTTCGTCTTGACATTTTTGCGGATTTTCATTAAAAGCAGCATTCCGCTCGAGGCAAAAGGGGGACGGCCCGGCGGTTTCATTGCCCGGTTCCCCGACCACGGTCCCATCGTCTAGTGGTTAGGACGCTGGCCTCTCACGCCGGAAGCAGGGGTTCAACTCCCCTTGGGACTACCATAAAAATAACGGGGGCTTAGGTGATTATTCCGGCCTCCGTTTTCATTTCCGCCGAACGATTTCCAACCTGATTTCCAAGATTCAGCAACAAAGATGACTCCGCAGGACGGTGACAAAGTGAAGGGATGGGTTCTTATGGGTGGAAGGGAAGGATAACGATTCCATGAAGAATCTGACCATTGTTTCGGATGATTTGACAGGGGCCGTGGATTCAAGCTCCTTTTCCATGGCAAGCGGGAGCAGGGTGCGCGTCGAGATTGCTCATGAAAACCATATCCTTCCTCACAACGGCCGGGAAGTGATTTCCATTAACATGTCTTCGCGAACCCTTAAGGGGGAAGAATCCCGCAAGCGGCACCAAGAGCTTGCAGCGAAAATCCGAGAGTTGCCGGATCAGCTCGTCATGAAGAAAATGGATACCGGATTCCGCGGAAACGCGACATTCGAGATGGAAGGCATCATGAAAGGGCTTGGAATGGAGGTGTGCTTTGTTCTGGACCATTCTCCATCCAGAAATACCTTTACCTTATATGGAAACCAATACGTGGAGGGGGTGATTCTCCCCAAATCCGTGTTCGGCACGGAAGATCCATTGAAGCGGCAACGGTCCGCCTATATTCCGGACATTTTGGCGAAAGACGCCACCCTGCCGGTGGGGCTTGTCGATATTGATAAGGTGAAAGGGAACCGTTTGCTGGAGGATGTCCGGGACGCGACCGGGAAGGGTCTCCAGGTCCTCGTATTTGATGTGACAGGGGACGCGGACTGTTCAAAGATCATTCGTACGCTGTCCCCACATTATGCGAACGCCCTTTGGGCCGGTTCCAACGGGCTCGGATGGGGCCTTGCGGACTATCTGTACGGGAGGCCGAAAGAAGTCATCTACACGCCCGGGAAAGATCTGCGCTGTGCATGTTTTACGGCATCGGCCTACAGCGTGGTCAGAAGACAGATCGCAGCGGCGCAAAGGAGGGGATTGTCGGAAGTAATCCTGGATATGGATAACGTCGTCTCCGGAGATCGCTCGGCGCTTGCCGAGGCCATCCGGAACTGCCTGAAGGCAAGCGAAAGCGGGAGCTTCATCCTATCCCCCAGGCTTTCACCTGGAATGGGCGGCGAGAAGGTGTCGGATCTGATTCTGGCCTCCATTGCCCAATGCGCAGAGAAAATCTGTGCGTCGATTCACTTCGACCGCATTGTCGTCGTAGGCGGGGAAACATCCTATGCCATTCTGCACGGCTTGGGAATCACCAAGCTCTATCTGTCTGAAAAACCGGAAACAGGGGTCGGCACCGGCACGATTGGAGACGGTCCCTACGCGGGAAAGAGTTTTTCCATTAAAGGCGGCTCCATTGGCTCGGACGCGGCGATCTGCCGGATGCTCGGCATGGAAGAGGAATAATCATGGAAAAGGAATATAGAGATAAGCTGGCGGATATCATCAAATATTCTGTATTGGGATACGATCGTTTTTTAACGATTGCAGACAGCGGAAATGTGAGCAGCAGGCATCAGGAGGGCATCCTGATCACCGCCAGCGGCGTTTCGCTCAAAGAGGTGACGAAAGAGAGTGTCCTTTATGTCGGCATGGATGGGGAGGTCCTTTCGAATCCGGCCGGGCTGAAACCTTCGAAAGAAACGCAGATGCATCTGGCCATCTATCGGCAGCGTCCGGACGTGCAGAGCGTGTACCATGTCCATCCCGCCTACGCGACGATATATGCGATCAAGGGGAAGGAAATTCCGTTCCTGACTTCTACGGCAAAACGCAAGATCATAGCCACACCGCTGGTTCCCTATGCCCCGCCGGGCTCGGAAGAACTCGGCCGCTATGTCAGTGACACCCTCTCTAGGGAGGATCGTTCGATCCATTCGCTGCTTTTGAAGGATCATGGGATCGTGACATTTGAGACATCCTTGGAACGGAGCTTCTATCTTGCAGAACTTTTAGAGATGACGGCCAAAATAGCCATTTTGTCAAAATCGATATGATTTCTATGGGGAACTGCCAAGCTCGAACGGAAACAAAGTAATTTGGCGCGTAACGCAGAAGGGTGCCCACTTTTTCTATTGACCAACCCCGCTTCTCCTCGTTCTTTGAGGTTGCGCTTCCATTCATAAAACTGAGTACGGGAAATTCCATAATACCGGCAGGTCTTAGATACGTTTTTCGTTTGCGCAGCCTGTTCAAGGATTCTTAGTTTTCTTTGAATGTCTCTTTGAGCCTGCGTCATTGAATGACCTCCCTTGACAGATGTGATTTGCGCTTCGTATAATACAACTGTCAGGCGAAGTCGTCATACTCATAATCAGCGACGAAAACGGTGAGAATTACCCGCTTGACTTTTCTGCCATATGAGCGGACTATCGGCTATAGGAAATAAACTTTGTTCAGTAACTCCGTAAGACTATTGCTTCCGCCTTCTGGTGATTATAGTGAGAATCTGGAGTTATCAAAACTTGGTCCTATGAAGCCTCCAAGGGAGCTCGACGACTCCGTTGGAGGCTTTGTGATTTTCTCCTGAAAATAAACGTTTGACTACCAGTTGATTTGTATCCGGCCTCAAACTTTGGCCTACAGGGTTATCAATAGCAACAGTCTGGTTTTTGAGTAACATAACGAACGGATCTCCCAAGATCATAAACCTTGTGGCATCAATTTCAGAAAAAATTTATCATAGGAGAAAATGGTTATGGCTAATTACTTTGAAGAACGGATTGATCCCGAATTCAAAAACACATTAACTAACCCACAAACCTTTTATCTGGCGGCTTGGACTGATGAAAATGTGGCAAAGAAGGTGTCGCGAGATATCACGTTCCCGCCATTTCCCCCAACACCTCCAGATCCAGAGGTTGCCTTTGCAGATCGATTGATTCCTGGCCCCCCGGGGGCTCCAGATGTAACCGTCCGGGTATACGAACCAAGAGTAAAGAAAGGGATTCTGCCAGGGGTTCTATTCTTGCATTATGGCGGTTATTCGATAGGCGCGCCCGATCATGAAAATGCTAAATGCATCAGGTACGTCAAGGAAATAGGCTGTGTTGTTGTTTCTGTGGATTACCGTCTTGCTCCAGAAAACCCAGCTCCTGCTGCTTACGAAGATTGCTATGCCGCGCTGGTGTGGTTCGCTGCAAATGCAAATGAGCTAGGAGTTGACTCTTCTCGGATTGGGGTGACTGGGTTCAGCGCCGGTGGCGGTCTAACGATTTCCGTTGCCTTATTAGCCAGAGATCGAAAGGGACCTTCCTTAATTTTCCAAATGCCCTTGGCCCCCACCATGGACGATCGCATGAAAACCCGGTCAACTCTGGGATTTACGGACAAGAGGGCGCTCAACTATGAGTCGTGTAAGAACATATGGAATCAATATCTTGGAGTCGGTCATGAATCCAGAAATGACATCTCCCCGTATGCAGCCCCTGCGAGAGCGACCGATTTTTCTGGGCTACCACCCTGTTATTCTTATGTAGGAGATCTTGATCCTCACTGCGATGAAACGATCGATTATATAGCAAGATTGGCGAAAGCAGGGGTTCCGACGGGCTTTACACTCTATCCGGGAGGTATTCATGGATTTGATCTCGAGAATCCCAGCGCCCAAATTAGCAAACATGCGGAAGCGACGGCAACCTGGGCATTAAAGCGTGGTTTGTACCGATAACATAAATAGGCTAACTACACATTCATCTTTGATTACCGGCAACGAAAAAGGGGGCACAGCACTAGTGTAGTGTTTCAATGACGGCTTTACAATGAATGGTCTGAGGCCTTTATTGTATGCTCATCGCCAAGTTGGTTGTTGCTACTGTAAAGGCGACCCGACCCTGTAGCAGTACACTAGTTGCTGTATCCCTTTCACAATGTCTCTTTATGCCCTCAAGGTAAATTCCCTTGAGGCTTGTTGCATGTGGTGAATTCCTTTTCCGCTATCGTTGTTGCCCATAGCACCTCGTTAACTACTTGGCTGTGTCTTATATTTTAGCGTATTACTCTCTTTCAAGTCGTCATCTTATTGATAAGCTCCACCAAACAGTAGTAGATACCGTTTTTGTCAAGCGGAGACTGCCTATAATTTGGATCGTACATTTTGCCAGACTTTAGAACGCCAAAGATAAGGTGAACCAGTTTCCGCATCATCGCACAGACAATCACTTTTCCATTCTTCCCTCTTTCCTTGAATCGCTGATAAAAGGCGATCATCAAAGAATTGTATCGAATCGATACTAATGCCGGCATGTACAATGCTTTTCTCAGCCGTGCATTACCAGTCTTGCACAGTCTCGGTTTCCCTTTGATAGATGATCCAGACAGGGTTTCCTTTGGTGCGAGCCCGATAAATGCTGCCAGTTTACGAACATGGTTGAATTTTGAAAGGGAATCCAAGTCTGCAAGGAGAGTGGCGATGGTTGCCTTGCCGATACCCGGAATGGAAGCCAGGAGGTCCTTCTTTCGTCTTAAGTCCTGATCATGATCAATGAGGTCGGCAATCTGATCTCTGACCTTCCCGATTTCCCTGTCAAGATAGTCAATATGCTGTTTGATCAATGGTGTCCCCGATTCATGGGCTGTCCCAAGCGGATTCCTCTCCTGGCTCCTCATGTCGATCAGACTGTCAGCCCGTCTAACTAAGGCTCGCTGTGATCTGATTTGGGTGAGGGCGGACCCCGTGATTCCGGTTTCATGGCCAAGCAGAACCGGGCAATAATACCTGAGTCAATCTTGTCGGTTTTGGTACGGATCCGTTCACTCGGGGCAAACCCCTTGATCCTGGCAGGATTAGCAATACTGACTGTGTAACCGGCTTCATGAAGATAGGTGGCTAATTATTTTAAATAGTTGCAAGTATATTCCAGGCACGCTTGACCCGCCCAACGCCCAGCTTCCTCAGCCAAAGAGCCAGAGTCTCAAAACCATCGGACGTGTTTTTGAAAGACTTGTTCTTGGTCTTACCATCGATAAGCAATGCTACATCTATGTTCAGCTTGGCGAGGTCTATCCCGAGGACTGTTTCGGTCACGGAATTTCCCGATGATCTGCGTCTCCGTAAAACGTGCCTTCTTCATTAGAGTCTCCTGAATGTATTATACTAGAAAACTTTACTTCTGACCTGTCTACCTTTAGGGGAAGCTTCCGATACCGCCGGATGAAAAATGCTATTGACAATTTCAAATGACTATTTTAAATAGGTATCAAAAGTCATGCGGGGAGAAGAGAAGATGAAGATCCCGAGAGAGGATACGGCAAGGACGCGGGGAAAACTGCTGGCAGCCGCGGGCGAGGTCTTCGCGGGGAAAGGGTTTCGGGACGCGACGGTGGCTGAGATCTGCCGGAGGGCCGGGACCAATGTGGCGGCAGTCAACTACCACTTCGGCAGCAAGGAGTCACTCTACCGCGAGGCCTGGCGACACGCCTTCGTCCAGTCCGTCGAGGCGCATCCCCCGGACGGGGGCGTCGCCGCCGAGGCCCCGGCGGAGGAGCGTCTGCGGGGGCAGATCTTCGCCCTGCTCAACAGGATCGCCGACGAGAACAACCAGGAAATCCGGTTCATGCAGCGGGAGGTCATGAATCCCACCGGTCTCCTGAAAGAGGTGATGCGGGAGGCGCTCCGCCCCCTGCAGGAGAGGACCCGGAATCTGGTCCGCGAACTCCTCGGCCCGAAAGCTGTGGAGCAGGATGCGCAGTTCTGTGAGGTGGGGATCATCAGCCAGTGCATCAACCCGATGGTCATCCGGAACCGGTCCCGGGCCGAGGAAGGTGCTCAGGAGGGTCCGCCGGGGATCGTGGACATCGAGGCCTACGCCCGGCACGTTGTGACCTTCTCGCTGGCCGGGATCGCCGCAGTCCGCGCGGCGGCCCAGGCGCGCCGGAAGATGGGCAAGGCCGGACTGTCCAGGAGGGGGAGGCGACCATGAACCGCCTGCAGACCATCCATCGTTTTCGGGCGGCCCGGAACGTCCTGGCACTACTGGCGATCGTCGGCTTGGCCGGATGCGCCGCGGTGGGACCGAACTACGTCCAGCCCAAAACGTCCACGCCTCCCGCCTGGAACAGCCCTCTGCAGGGGGGGATCGCCGTCGAGACCGAACCGCGGAACCTGGCGGCCTGGTGGACGACCCTTATGGACCCGCAGCTCTCGCGGCTGATCGAGCGGGCGGCGGCGGGGAACCGCGACCTGAAGAAGGCCGTGGCAAGGATCCGCGAGGCCCGTGCCCGCCGGGGCCTGAGCAAGGCCGATCTCTACCCCACCGTGGATGCCTCGGGCTCCTATAGTCGGAGCCGGGGGAGCGCCGCCTCGGGGAACGACAAGACCGTGGACCTCTTTTCCGCGGGCCTGGATGCCGCATGGGAGGTCGATCTCTTCGGCGGTGTCCGGCGGTCGGTGGAGGCTGCCGACGCGGATCTGCAGGCCGCCGGCGAGAGCCTGCACGATACTCTCGTTACGCTCCTGGCTGAAGTCGCCCTGAACTACGTCGATCTGCGCACGGCCCAGGGCCGCCTGGCCGTGACCGAGACCAGCCTGAAGAGCCTGGAAGAAACCTGGCAGCTAACGGCCTGGAAGGTCAAGGCTGGCCTGGGCGACGAACTGGCCGAGCAGCAGGCCCGCTACAACCTGGAGAGCGCCCGGGCGCAAATCCCGACCCTGAACACCTCGGTCGCGGAGGCCAAGAACCGCCTGGCGGTCCTCATCGGCGAGGCGCCGGGAGCTCTCCATGCGGAACTGGAGAAGAGGTCGCCTGTCCCGATCCTGCCCGCCTCCGTGGCGATCGGAGTTCCGGCGGACCTCCTCAGGCAGAGGCCCGACGTGCGGAAGGCGGAACGGGAGCTTGCGGCGCAGACGGCGCGGATCGGCGTCGCCACGGCCGAGCTCTACCCCAAGCTCAAGCTGACCGGCGCCATCGGCCTGGAGGCCTTGACTTTCAACGGCCTGTTCAACTCCGGTAACTCCACCTCGAGCGGATCGGCGGGGCTTTCCTGGCGGGTCTTCGACGCCGGCGCGATCCGGCAGAACATCGAGATCCAGTCTGCCCTGCAGGAGCAGTACCTGATCGCCTACGAGGCTGCGGTCCTCACGGCCCTGGAAGAGGCGGAGAACGCGATCCTGGCCTACGCCCAGGAACAGCGACGGCGGCAGTCCCTCGCCGAGGCGGTCCGCTCAGCTGAGGCGGCGGCGGAACTGGCCGGGATCAAGTACCGCGCGGGGCTTGCTGATTTCACGACGGTCCTGGAGGCCGAGCGGTCCCTCCTGAACTTCCGGGACCAGCTCGCCCAGAGCGACGGGGCCGTGGTTACGAACCTGGTCAAACTCTACAAGGCCTTGGGCGGCGGGTGGACCCTGCTGGCCCCGGCAGCGGAAAAGACAGCGGTGAATGGAGCAGCATCATGAGCGAAAAAGATGAAAACGGGATTGCCAAGGCCCTGAAGATCGGCAGCGGGCAGGGGCCCCGCCGGAAGTGGTGGCGGTGGGTCATCCTTGGCCTTGTGGTCGCCGTCGCGGCCTCGTCCGCATGGATCTTCCTGCGGTCCGCACCGAATTCGGCGGTGCAGTACAAGACCGAGGAGGCCCGGCGGGGCGATCTGACGGTGATCGTCACGGCGACCGGCACCCTCAAGCCCACCAACTCGGTGGACGTGGGCAGCGAGCTCTCCGGGACCGTCAAGAGCGTCGAGGTGGATTACAACAGCCGCGTCAAGGTCGGGCAGGTTCTGGCCCGGCTCGACACGACGAAGCTGGAGGCGACGATCACCCAGTCCAAGGCGTCGCTGGAGTCGGCTGAAGCAAAGGTCCTGCAGGCCGAGGCCACGGTGGCCGAAACCAAGGCCAAGCTCGCGCAGTACAAAAGGGCCCGGGAGTTGAGCCAGGGGAAACTCTCCTCGCAGCAGGAGATCGACGCGGCCGAGGCGGCCTATGCCCGTGCCAAGGCGGACGCCACCAGTGCCGCGGCGTCGGTCTCTCAAGCCAAGGCTGTCCTCGATGGGAACCAGACGGACCTCAAGAAGTCCGTGATCCGCTCGCCCATCAACGGGATCGTCCTCACCCGCAGCATCGAGCCCGGGCAGACCGTGGCCGCTTCGTTCACCACCCCGGTTCTTTTTACCCTGGCCGAGGATCTGACCCGGATGGACCTGCACGTGAACGTGGACGAGGCCGACATCGGCAAGGTACGGGAGGGGCAGCGGGCGACCTTCACCGTGGCCGCCTACCCGAACCGCACCTTCGAGGCCCATATCACCCAGGCACGCTACGGTTCCTCCACGACCTCGGGCGTGGTGACCTACGAGACGATCCTCAAGGTCGTGAACGAGGACCTCTCCCTGCGGCCCGGGATGACGGCCACCGCGGACATCACAGTCAAGGAGCTCAAGGGTGCCCTCTTGATCCCCGGCGCGGCCCTGCGCTTCACCCCGCCGGTCCAGGAGGAGGCGAAGGCCTCCGGCGGGCTGATCGCCTCGATCCTCCCGCGGCCTCCCCGCCAGACGAAGCAGACGGAGACCGTCGGGAACGGCAAGCAGCAGCGGGTCTGGGTCCTGAAGGACGGCCGCCTTGCTTCTGTGACCGTCACCACCGGCTCGACGAGCGGCAGCCTGACCGAGGTTGTCGCGGGCGACATCAAACCCGGCACAGCCGTGGTCGTGGACACCCTGGCGGTGGGAAAATGAGCAGCGATGTTTCAAACGACAGACGAGCGAATGCGCCGGAGGAGCTGATCGCCTTCCGGGCGGTCACCAAGGTCTATGGCCGGGGGGACGCCTCGATGCAGGCCCTGCGCGGAATCGACCTGGACATCGGGACGGGCGAGTTCGTGGCGATCATGGGGCCAAGCGGATCAGGCAAATCGACCTGCATGAACATCCTCGGCTGCCTCGACACGCCCACTGCCGGGAGCTACTGCTTCCAGGGGGTCGAGGTCGGCAGCCTGGACCGCAACCAGCGCGCCCTGTTGCGCCGCCACTACCAGGGTTTCGTCTTCCAGGGGTTCAACCTCCTGAGCCGGACCACGGCCCAGGAGAACGTGGAGTTGCCGCTCCTCTACCGCGGGGCCTCGGCCGGCGAGCGTCACGCCCGGGCCCGCGAGGCCCTCGAGACGGTCGGCCTGACCGGCTGGGAAACCCACACCCCCGGGGAGCTCTCGGGCGGGCAGCAGCAGCGGGTCGCCATCGCCCGGGCCATCGTCACGGCGCCCGCGGTCCTCCTGGCCGACGAGCCGACGGGAAACCTCGACACGGCCCGGAGCCGCGAGATCATGGAACTCCTGAGGACCCTGAACCGCGAGCGGGGGATCACGGTCATCATGGTGACCCACGAGCCGGACATGGCCGCCTACGCCGGCCGGGTCATCCGGTTCATGGACGGCCTGGTCGCCTCCGACGAGGCCAACGGGAGGAAGCCGTCATGATCGGAAACACCATCCTCCTCGCCCTGCGCGAGATCCGGCGCAACGTCCTGCGCTCCTTCCTGACGATCCTCGGGATCGTGATCGGCGTCGGGGCCGTGATCACCATGGTGACCATCGGCGGCGGCGCGACCCTCCAGGTCCAGCAGCAGATCGCCAGCATGGGGAGCAACCTCCTCATGCTCAGCCCCGGCAAACGGATGGGCCCCGGCCAGGCCTCCGGGGCCTCGTCCTTCAAGGAGGCCGACGCCCAGGCCATCGCCGCGGAAATCAGCGACATCGTCGCCGTCGCCCCCCTCTCCACGAACTCGCTCAAGGCGATCTGGGGGAACCAGAACTGGTCCACCAGCGTGGTGGGGACGGACAATCAGTACCTTCGGATCAGCAACCGGGTCCTGCGGACAGGAAGAACGTTCAACGACGGGGAACTGCGGGCAGGCGCCGCGGTCTGCATCATCGGGGACACGGTGAAAAAGAAGCTTTTCGGCGCCCAGGACCCCATGGGAGAACGGGTCCGCCTCCAGAACTTCTCCTGCGAGGTGGTGGGACTCCTGGAGGGGAAGGGGCAGAGCGGCATGGGTCAGGACCAGGACGATCTCGTCGTGATCCCGATTCGGACCTTCCAGCGCCGCATTGCCGGGAACCAGGACGTGGCCCTCGTCCAGATCTCGGTCCGGGAGGGGGCCTCCACCGACAAGGCCAAGCAGGACATCGAGCGGCTGATGCGGGAGCGGCGCCACCTGGGCCCCAGCGACGAGGATAACTTCAACGTTATGGACATGAAGGACATCGCCAATATGCTGACCGGAACGACCCGGATGCTCACGGCCCTCCTGAGCGCCGTGGCGGCCGTGAGCCTGCTGGTGGGCGGGATCGGGATCATGA
>JAJFUM010000102.1 GCA_021372415.1 Deltaproteobacteria bacterium | reverse complement strand
CTTTTCATCTCCAGGAAGACCTTCCCCTGTTCTACCAAATACAGCTGAGTCGAGGGGTCCCCTTCCTTGTATAGCAGGGTCCCCGTCGGATACGATTCCTCCTTCGCAATCGCAACAAGTTTTGCAATCTGCGCGTCGTTCAGTTCCAGGAAGATGTCGCACTCTTTTAAAAAAGCCACTGATGCCATGAGATCTCTCCTCCTTCTTAGAATGCGTGGGGGAATTTTGACCGGGTTGCCTTACATTGATGATATCGAACCTGGCATAGGACTCTCTTTCGCTCACTTCTTTTCTCATCACCATGACAGGTTATCCTGAGTGCCGTCAGTCCTTGATCCCGGCAATGTCTTTCGCGAGTTTCTTTTTCTGCTCCAGGTTTCCCTGGCGCGCAATCATGATTCTCTGGGCCTGTGGTGAACCGGCGCCATGCATGGATTCGGTCCGATATCCGACCGCCGCTGTTCCAAGCGTGACATTTTCAATCAGCCGCAGAATCCGGCATCGATGCTCCGTGGGCACCGACGCCACTCCTTTGAAGTATTTCTCCACAATCTTGCCGATCTCCGGATGGCGCAAGTCCTGTTCAGAGGCCATCGTGACCATCAACCCGCCCCCGATGTCCTCCGCCAACCTCGCAATCTCATAAGGAAGGCGGGTGACGTTTTGCTTGCAGACGTTTGCGAGCAACAGATCGATCAGGTAGTTCCCGGAAGCGGTCTTGTGGCCCTCCGCCGAACAGGCGATCCCGCAGGCATATAGCGTTTCGTTGAGGTGCACCATTTCAATCAGTTTATCCTTGATGTGGGATGCCCTGGCGGCGCCGTTGTATTCGGCGGCCAGAGCAGCCGCTCCGATGAGAACGTCGCCGACGCCGACTTTGCAGCCGCCATAACTCTGGCGGTGATAGCCGGCGAAACGTTCCACCAGGAGGCCGCTGTACTCATACTCGCCACACATGAAGACGTTCTCCCAGGGGACAAAGAGATTATCGAAGACCATCAGGGCTTCGTGGCCGCCGAATTCCTTGTTCCCCACATCGATCGTGCCGCCTTCCAGTTTCCGCGTGTCACAGGACTGGCGCCCGTAAATGTAGTAGATGCCCTCGGCATCGGCAGGGGCGACAAAAGAAAGATCGTAATCGCTGTCTTCCTTCGTCATCGTCATCGTCGGCATGACAAGAATCCAGTGGGAGTTGATCGCTCCGGTCTGGTGCGCCTTCGCGCCGCGAACGACGATTCCGTCCTTTCTTTTTTCCACCACGCGCGTGAAGAGGTCCGGGTCGGCCTGTTTGCCCGGCGAAAGGCTGCGGTCCCCCTTGGGGTCGGTCATGGCGCCGTCCACCGTCAGGTCTTCTTCCTGCATCATCCTCAGGAACTTGATGAATCGATCGTAATATTTCGTGCCGAGTTTCTTATCCATTTCAAAAGCCACGCTGTCCACCGCGTTGATTGCATCCATCCCCACACAGCGCTGGAAACAGGCCCCCGTTTTCTGGCCCAAGAGCCTCTGCATCTTCACCTTTTTCACGAGGTCTTCCGTATCCCGGTGGATGTGACAGAAACGGTTGATCTTCTGTCCCGTCAGATGGGAGGTCGCCGTCATAAGCTCTTCATGTTGCGGGTCCTGGGCCAAGGCATAGGTCATCTTGACCGAATTCATCGACGGCCTGATGATGGGGTGATCCACGGGGTTCTCAACCCGTTCACCCATCAAATAGACTTTAAACTTCATTTTTCGCAGACTCT
>JAJFUM010000101.1 GCA_021372415.1 Deltaproteobacteria bacterium | reverse complement strand
CAGAGCTTCCCGAAGGGGATCTTTCCCAGCGACATCGGCTGCTACACCCTCGGAATGAACTTCGGCGCCGTGGACACCTGCCACTGCATGGGGGCCTGCATCAGCCAGGGAGCGGGTTTCTACCATGCCTACGCGGCCGGCGGGGAGTTCCCCACGGTCGTCGTCACGATCGGCGACTCCACCTTCTTCCATGCGGGGATCCCCGGACTCATCAATGCCGTCTTCCAGGGGGCACGGATCATCCTGGTCATCCTCGACAACGGGACGACAGCGATGACCGGCCACCAGCCGACGCCCCAGCTCGGCGTCCGGGCCGACGGAAGCCCTGGGCCGAAGGTCCTGATCCCCGATCTCGTCCGGGCCTCGGGCGTGAAACACCTCAGGGAGGTCGAGGCCTATGACGTGGAGGCCATGAAAGCCGCCCTGAAGGAGGCCGACGCCTTCATCCGCTCGCCGGAAGGGGGTGTCGCGGTCCTCATCGCCAAGCACCCCTGCATCGTGGACCGCCGGACGCGGGCGGGGCAAACCGTTTACGACATGCGGATCACCGAGGCCTGCGTCGGCTGCCGGGCCTGCATCGACGAGTTCGAATGCCCGGCCATCCGCTTCGACGAAGCCAAGGAGCAGGCCGAAATCGACCTGGACCGCTGCATCGGCTGCGGCGTCTGCCGGCACGCCTGTCCGGCAGGGGCGATCGTCGCCGAAAGGGGGAAGTCATGAAGGAGCAGATCGTCATCAGCGGCATCGGCGGCCAGGGAGTCCTCTTCCTGACGCGCATCCTGGCCGAGGCGGCCATCGAGATGGAGATGGACGTCCTGACCTCGGAGACGCACGGAATGGCCATGCGGGGGGGATCGGTGATCTCCCATGTGAAGGTGGGAGCCTTCACGAGCCCGCTGATCCGGATGGGGCAGGCCGACTGCGGCCTTTTTCTGCACGCCGGAGGGCTGGAGGTCCACCGGGGCTTCCTCAGGCCGGAAGGCCGGCTCTTCGTCAATGCCGAAACCGACGGTGACGGGAATGCGATCGACGCCGCCCGGATCGCCCGGGAGCACGGCTCCCCCCTGGTGGCGAACCTGGTCCTTCTGGGCTTCGCCGTCCGGAAAGGGGGGCTCTTCTGTGACGCCGGGATCGTCGAGGCGGTGATCCGGCGCATCTCGCCGTCCAAGCAGCTGGAGATGAACCTGGCGGGCTTCCGCCTGGGATTGGAGTGATTGGAGTGAAAGGAAGAATCATTCATACCCATCAAGGAGGGATAAGATGAACACGAAACCCATTTGCAGAACCATCCTGGCGGTCCTGGGCCTGGCGGTCCTGGCCGCGCTGGCGCCGGCGCCCGCAAAGGCCGCGGCGGTGACCCTCACCTACGCGAACTTCCCGCCGGCCTCGACCTTCCCCTGCGTGCAGATGGAACGATGGGTCAAGGAAGTCGAGAAGCGGACGAACGGCCAGGTGAAGATCAACACCTTCCCGGGCGGGACGCTCCTGCCGGCCAAAAACATCTTCGACGGCGTCATCGCCGGAACCGCCGACATCGGAAACTTCGCCATGAGCTACCAGCCGGGGCGGTTCCCCGTCTCGGAGGCCGTGGACCTTCCCCTGGGCTTCCCCAACGCCCGCGTTGCGAGCCTCGTGCTTCTCGACCTGATCGACAAGTACAAGGCGAAGGAGTTCGAAAAGGTGAAGATCCTGACGATGTTCACCTGCCCGCCGGCCGACTTCATGACCAGCAAGCCCGTCCGGACGCTCAAGGACCTCAAGGGGATGGAACTGCGCGTCTCGGGGACTGGCGTTGATGTGGTCAAGAACCTGGGCGGGATCCCGATCGCCATGCCCCAGTCGGAAACCCCCGAGGCGATCCAGAAGGGGATCGTCAAGGGGATCGTTTCGTCGCTGGAGGTCCTCAAGGACATGAACTACGCCGCCTACTGTCCCTTTGCCACGGACATGAACCTCTTCGTCGTCTCCTTTGCCGTGGTCATGAACAGGGACAAGTGGAATGCCCTGCCGGAGGCCGTGAAAAAGACGATGGACGACCTGCGCGTCGAGCAGGCCGAATAGACCGGCAAGTACGTGGACGACCACGTGGCCGATGCCCTGGCCTGGTCCAAGCAGAAGTACAACCACCAGGTGATCCAGCTTTCCGCCGCCGACAAGGCTGAGATCAAGAAGCTGGTGAAACCCATGGTCGACGATTACATCAAGCGGGTGAGCGCCCAGGGGCTCCCGGGCAGCGAGATCCTCGCCGACATCGACAAGATCCGGAAGAAATACGAAACCAAGGGCAAATAGACCTCCAACCCCGGCGGGGGCGACCCCCAAGGCCCAGCCTCCGCCGGCAAAAAGGGAAACAGGCTGAACGATGAACCCCCTGCTCGACAAGATCGATACCTTCCTGAGCCGCACCTTGCTGGTCCTAAGCGGCGTGGCGGTTCTGGCGCTCATGCTCCTGGCGACGGCCAACGTGGCCCTCCGAATCTTCCATATCCCCTACCGGGGGACCTACGAGGTGGTTTCCTTCCTCGGGGCGATCGGCGTCGCCTTTGCCCTGGCCTGCACCCAGAAGGCCAAGGGGCACATCGTGGTCGATATCCTGTCGGCCCGCTATCCCCGCCGGGTCCGGCAGGGCGTCGATGCCCTCTCCGGGGCGATCAGCGCCGCCTTCTTCGGAATCGTCGCCTGGCAGGTCGCCCTCTGGGGGACGCGGCTGGCGGCCTCCGGGGAAGTGTCCGAAACGCTCAAGCTCGCCTACCACCCCTTCGTCTTCGGCGTGGCAGGGGGCTTCGCCCTTCTGGCTTTCACATGCCTGCTGGACATCCCCCGGGCCTTCAGCAAGGGCTGGGAGGTGATGCAATGAGCGGGCCCGTGTTAGGCGTCGCCGGGATCGCGATCATGTTCGCGGCCCTCTTCATCCTGCGGATCCCGGCCGGCTTCACGATGGCGATCGTTGGGTTCCTGGGCCTGGCCTATGCAACGTCCTTTCAGGCGGCCCTGGGGATGATCGGAACGGAGATGTGGAACATCTTCTCCGGCTACGGCCTTACGGTCATCCCGATGTTCATCCTCGTGGGGGAGTTCGTCCACTACGCCGGGTACAACGACAGCCTCTACCATGCGACCCACCGCTGGTTCGGCCACCACCGCGGGGGACTGGCGATCACGACGATTATGGCCTCGGCGGCCTTCTCGGCGATCAGCGGCTCGAACACGGCGACCGCGGCGACGATGAGCACCGTCGCCATCCCGGCCATGAAGAAGTACGGCTACCACCCCATCCTCAATGCCGGGGCGGTCGCCGCAGGGTCGACCCTCGGCGTCCTGATCCCGCCGAGCATCGTCCTGGTCGTCTACGGGATCTACACGGGACAGTCGATCGGAAAACTCTTCTTCGGAAACGTCATCCCCAGCGTCATCGCCACGGTCCTCATCGCGGCAACGGTCTGGCTCATCTGCCGGCGCCACCCCGACTGGGGCCCCGCGGCGGAGAAGAGCTCCTGGAGGGAGCGGTTCCAGGCCCTGCCCGAGGCCCTCGACATCATCGTCCTCTTCCTCGTGATCATGGCGGCCCTCTTCACCGGCCTGGTGACGGCCACGGAGGCGGCCGCCGTGAGCTGTACCCTTGGGCTCGCCATCTGCCTGGCTAGGCGGAAACTCTCCCTGGAGGGCTTCTTTGCCGCCGTCAAGGACACGGTCCGGATCTCATGCATGGTCTTCATGATCATCGCCGGGGCGGTGGTCTTCGGCCGCTTCCTGGCGATCACGCGCCTCCCCTTCGAGGCGGCCGCCTGGATCGGGTCGCTGACCATGCCCAAGACGGTCCTCCTGGGACTGATCCTGCTGTGCTATATCATCGGCGGCTGCATTATGGACGCCTTGGCGTTCCTGCTCATCTCCCTGCCCATCTTCTACCCCCTCATCATCGGGATGGGCTACGATCCGATCTGGTTCGGGCAGGTCGTCACCATCGTCACCACGATGGGGGCGATCATGCCGCCGATCGGGATCTGCTGCTACGTCGTCGCCGGGATGGCCAAGGACATCCCCCTGGCCACGGTCTTCAAGGGGGCCTTCTACTACATCCCCGCCTACGTCGTGGCGATCATCCTTTTGATCCTTTTCCCTTACGGAACGGTGATGATCCTCTCCAACCTCGTGCGTTGATGCGGCCTGAAGGGTATAAAAAAGGAGCCCGATTGCCGGGCTCCTTTCATGGTTGGAGCGTCCCGGATGGCTCAGGCCCAATGATCGGGCCTGTGATTCCGGGCTTACTTCTTGACCTGGGACGGCTGTTTTGAAGGGGTGCTTTTTTCCGGCACCTTTCCGACGTAGGTGGCCTTCTTCAATTCTTCCTCCCGGGCCTTTTCCGCTTTGGTCCGCTCGGCGTTCATTTTGAGCTGCCTTTCCAGCCTCTCCTTGGCCTGCTTGTCCGTCTCGGCCATGGCCGGGCTGGTGGGCGGTCCGGTCATCTTTGACTTCGGGGGCAGCTGCTTGGCAGGGTCGAATGCCGGGAGCGGCCCCGCAGAAAGCAACACAACCGCCGGGACGGTCAAAGCCAAAACTGCTGTCAGGATCTTTCCCATGAATGTCTCCTCCTTACCGAAGATGCTGTGCTCTATCCGACGGCCGCCTATCCTGCGGCGACCGACCACATGCGCCATCTCTCAAAGGCCAATGGGGGTGATCCGGTAGGCGGCGCTGAACCCAGCCTCCCGCACCTTCTGTTCCACTGCGGCGCGCACCGCTTTGAAATCAAAGGCATAATTGTATATTTTGCCGAACAGGGCCGACTGTTCCTCGATGGTTTCTTCCCGCGGCCCGCTCCCGGTCCTATAGGTGGTCTTCTTGAACCCGAAACCGGCGCTGCTGTCCAGATCGCCGCCCGACAGGCCCGAACCCGACTCTTTGAGCATTTCCGTGAATCGGAACTCCCGCTCTTTCTCATCGATCCGGTATTTCAAGATGTAGACCAGTTTCTTTTTGGACAGGAACGACTTTCGTTCCGCAAGGGTGCATTCCATGGTGAACACCCCTTTCTTTTCGGAGCATTCAACTGGAAAAGCGGAAAAAACCTGTCTGATTTCCTCATGCAATCCCATGGGGGAGGAACCCGACGCTTAAGGGACATGGATCTCGCTTTCTATCCATGAATCCACTGCCGATATAGTCAGTTAGATATGCTTACGGTAATACGTGGGTCACTTAAATGTCAAGAAGGAAATCCCTCCAAAATGGCGGTTTCAGCACCGGGCCCTTTCTTCCCTTTGCATTTCCGGGGGCCTGTGTTAAAGGCAACGCCATGGACCCTTGGAACGAAAAACGGACCATCCTCGTCACCTGCCCGAAAGGGATCGCCCCCTGGCTTGCGGCGGAGGTCCGCGGCCTTGGTTTTGCCGCCCCAGCCGAGGGGGAAGCTGCCGTGGAGACGGCCGGGACGCTCGCCGATGCGATGCGGCTGAACCTCCACCTTCGGACAGGCCACCGGGTCCTCTACCACCTGTCGGCCTTCCGGGCCGAAGACCCCGACGGCCTCTACCGGGGCGTCCGGGGGATCCCCTGGGAGGAGATTCTCCACGAAAAGGGCGGGCACGCCTATCTCTCGGTGACCTCCACGGCGGATACCCTGACGATCCGGGATACGCGGTTCGTCAACCAGAAGGCCAAGGATGCCATCGTTGACCGTCTTCAGGAGCGACGGGGCATCCGCCCCGACTCCGGACCGGAGCGGGACCGGGCGGTCGTTCATATCTTCTGGAAAGGGGCGGAGGTGATCGTCTACCTGGATACCTCCGGAGAGCCCCTCTCCCGGAGGGGCTACCGGAAAATCCCGCTCGCGGCCCCGATGCAGGAGACCCTGGCGGCGGCCGTGATCCTGGCGACCGGATGGAACGGCCGGACGGGCTTTGTAAACCCCATGTGCGGGAGCGGGACAATCGCCATCGAGGCGGCGCTTTTCGCCGAAGGGCGGGCGCCGGGGCTCCTCAGGAGCAACTACGGATTCATGCACCTGAAGGGTTTCGATCCGGCCCTCTGGCGCAGGATCCGCGCGGATGCCCACGGGATCCAAAGGGAAACGGCGGCCCGGATCATCGCCACGGACATTGACCCCGCGGCCGTCTCTGCCGCGCGCAAGAACGCCCGGACCGCCGGCGTGGAGGACCTGATCCAATTCAACGTCTGCCCCTTTGCCGAAACGCCGGTCCCGGAGAAGAGGGGCATCGTGGTCCTCAACCCCCCCTACGGCGAGCGGATCGGCGATGAGAAGGCCTTGATCGGCCTGTACGGGGAGATCGGCGATTTCTTCAAGAAGCGCTGCAGCGGCTACCGGGGGTACCTCTTCACGGGGAATATGGCCCTGGGAAAACAGGTGGGACTCAAGGCAAAGCGGCGAATCCCGTTTTACAACGGCGAGATCGAATGCCGGCTCCTGGAGTACGAACTCTACGAGGGCAGCCGGCGAAAGGAGAGAGCTCTTGACCATCCCACAACCTGAAGGAGGGGCCATGCCAGAAGCCGCCTCAAATCCCATCGGCGTATTCGACTCCGGGATCGGCGGCTTGACCGTCGTGCGCGCCCTGATGGAGCGGCTCCCCTTCGAGGACATCCTCTACTTCGGCGACACGGCCCGCGTCCCGTACGGGGTCAAGTCGGTGGACACGATCACCGGTTACGCCCGGCAGATCGCCGATTTCCTGCTGCACCGGAAGGTCAAGCTTCTGATCATCGCCTGCAACACGATGGCTGCCGTGGCCTACCAGGCCGTGGCGAACCTCTCGTCGGTCCCCGTCCTGGACGTGATCGATGCCGGGGGCCATGCGGCTGTCCAGGCGACCCGCTCGAAGTCGATCGGGGTGATCGGAACGCCGGCCACGATCAACAGCAACGCCTACAACCGGGCGATTCACAGCTATGACACGGGAATCCGGATCTTTTCTCAGGCTTGCCCCCTTTTCGTCCCGCTCGTCGAGGAGGGATGGTTCAACCACCCGGTCACCCGCCTGACCGCAGAGGAGTACCTCCGGCCCGTGCTGGCGGAACGGATCGACACCCTGGTCCTGGGCTGCACCCATTACCCCCTGATCAAGCCCCTGATCCAGGAAACGGTAGGACCGGAGATCCGCCTTGTGGACTCCGCCGAGGCGATGGCCGACATCACTGCCCACCTCCTGGCGGAGACCGGCCTCGGGACCCCCCGGCGATCGGTGCCCGACTACTGGTTCTACGTCACCGACGTCCCCCTGCGTTTCCAGACGATCGGCGAACACTTTCTTGGACGGAGCCTATCGCGCATCGAACTCGTCAAGTGGTGATCCGGCTGTCGTTCGCAGAAAAAAGGGCCCGGCCCGGCGCATCTCCACCGGGTCGGGCCCTTCGGCCAGGCAGGGATCCTTCCTATTTGCCGGGAGGTGCCGGTCGGATCAAAAGCACTGGCGTGTGGGCATCGTGCAGGATCCGGAGCGCCACACTGCCGAACATCAACCGTTTCATCCCCGTATAACCGTGGGTGGCGATGACGATCAGATCCGCCCCCACCTGCTGGGCGTAATCGGCAATCGCCTGGGCGGCTATGCCCTTGAGAATCTCGGCCTGGATCTCTATCCCCTCCGCCTGGAACTGGGCCTTAAGGCCGTCGAGATATTTTTTGGAATTCTCGTACTGAGCTTTCTGGATGTAGCTGGCATCAATCCCTTCGGCGAAGATGTTCGGATGAAGATCGACCACGTTCAACAGAATGATTTTCCCGGCGAATCCATTCTTTGCCATTTCCTTCACATGCGGCAGGGCGCACTCGGCCAGTTTGGATCCGTCAAGGGGGACCAGGACTTTTTTATACATCATAAACGCCTCCCTTCTCTTGTCGGCTTGCGATGATCAGACAAAACCCCTTTTTTCGTTCCCGCGTCCCAGTGTGGGTGCGGGTATCCTTTTCAGCCGCAATCCGGCCTTGCACGAAAGGATTGAAGTTCCCGAGGGGTTGTTTGTCTCCAGGACAACGCAACGGGAGGAGGGAAGGCGCAGGTTTAAGAGAAGCCGCTTTTTACGGGAGAGCCGGCATCCCGCCCGCGGAACTTTATGATAACATATGCATGGACAGATGGCTTGTCAATCCCCGGCACAGAGGGGCCCTTTCAGCGATCCCTCTGCCGGTCCGGATTTAACCCTGTATCGGCAGGGTGAAACGGAAGGCGCTCCCCTTCCCCAGGCCTTCGCTTTCCACCCATATCCTGCCGCCGTGCATCTCCACGAGGTTTCGGGTAAGGCTCAGGCCCAGGCCGGTTCCCGGGTATTTCCGGCTCAACGAGGTTTCCAACTGGGAGAAGGGTTCAAAGATCCTTTCCATATCCTCTTTCCGAATCCCGATACCGCTGTCGATCACGCTGATTTCCAATCTTTCCCGGGCGGGTCCGGCTTCCCGGGCGTCGCTTTCCCCCCTTTCGGCGACCGTCCGGACGCTCAGGCAGACCTCCCCCCCGTCCTCGGTGAACTTCACGGCATTGGAGAGGAGGTTGTAAAGGATCTGTTTCAAGCGGAGTTCGTCTGCAATGAGGATTTCGGGAATCCGCTCGATCTTCGTCTCCAGACGGATCTTGCGCTTCACCGCCTTGTCCTTGACGATGGAGAGGCTCTGCTCGAGAATCTGTCTGGGATTGATCCGGACGGGTTTCAGTTCGAGCTTGCCCGCCTCGATCTTGGCGACGTCCAAGATGTCGTTCACCAGGGAGAGCAAATGCTGGCTGCTCTGGTAGACATCGCTGAGATACTCCACCTGCGTTTCGTTGAGCTCCCCGAAATTCTTCCCCAGCATCAGTTCGGTGAAGCCCATGATATGGTTCAGCGGGGTCCGGAGTTCATGACTCATGTTGGAGAGGAATTCACTCTTGGCCGCATTGGACGCCTCGGCCGCGATCTTGGCCTGGTAGAGCTGCTCGGCCCGCTTGCGTTCCGAGATATCGCGGGAAATCCCCAACAGGCCCACGGCCCGGCCCTCCTTGTCCCTCAGGAACGAAGTGCGGATCTCGACCCAGGCCAGCGATCCGTCCTTTTTGTACTGCTGGATTTCGAAGATCTTCGACCGGTGGGGATCGGCCCCCTCATCGGCCTCCCTGGCCAATTCCTCGGCGAGCACCTTGGTCACCTGATCGAGGGACTCGGGGGCCAGGGTCTGTTCCATGGACATGGCCATCGCTTCTTCTACCGTTAAACCGCGCATCTGCATGACTGAGGGGCTGACATAGGTGAACCGCAGGGGCTCCAGGCTCATCGTCCAGATCGTATCGGTCACGTTATCCGCCAGAAGCCTGTACCGTTCCTCCGAGACCTTCAGCTCCGCCATGGTTCCTTCCAGCTTTTCGTTGGCAACCTTGAGCTCGGAAGCGAGTTTGCGGACCTCGTCGTACTTCTCCAGGAGCGCCTGATTGGCCTCCTGGAGATCGTTGATCGCCCTGCGGTAGACGCTGTACCGCTGGAAAATCCGTTTCCAGCGGGGCGGCCTTCCCCTGGAGTCCCAACGGATCCGGTAGAGGCACCCCCGGCTCCCGTATTTGGGATGGTCCGGCCAGGGCCTCTCCCCGTAACGCTCGCGCGCCACCTGGCATTCGATCTCCTCCACATGGGCCAGCGGCATGTCGAAGATCGTCGGAATGCCGGCGATGATCCCCCGGGTATAGTCGCAGTCGTGGCGGGTTTTCTGGTTGCTGTCGTGGTACCGGTCCTCCAGGAGGACCCAGGAATCCCCTGTTTCGTGGATATAGACGTCCCCGTTCGCCTTGAGAAGCCGGTTGTAAAAGGGGGCCTGCGTGTAGATCAATCTTGGACTGTCCAGCAGGCGGGCGATCCAATCCAGGAGCCCCAGGGATTCGTAGCGCTTCGAGGCCAGGGCCATCTTGTAGACCGGGTGCTTGTCCCCGAGGATCTCGATCATCCGCCCATAGAGGACATGCAGGAACGCATGGGAGACCCAATTGTTGGTATCCAGGAGATAGGCCTCATCGAGGACAAGGTCGTCCAGGAGACTCCCAAGCGACCCGTGCATCTCCCGGACGTACATGATCAAGGTGCGCGTGATCCGGCAGCTGATCTCCCTTTTCGTTGCCGACGCGAAGTCCATGGCGCCCAACCCATTTCTGCCTAAGGGAATCGACCGGCCGGGAAGTCGCTCGGGTCCCCATTCCCCAGGATCATGGGAATCCGGCCAGTCCTACTGGAATCCTCTCATTTAATTTTATAGAGAAATTCGGAAGACCCGTCAAGGCCGAACCCTGAAACAGGGGTTCGGTCCTGTCGCGGAAAGTCGTCCGGGAACAGATCAATCGACCAGATGATAATCCTTGCCGCGGAAAAGCCGGGAACAGGCCTCGACCACCCTGGGATCGTAAAGAATCCCACTGTATTTCCCGATTTCATCGAGGGCGGCTTCGATATTCCTGGCAGGACGGTGCGGCCGATGGGATGCGATGGCCTCTACGACATCCGCCACGGCGAGGATTCGGGACAGGAGGGAAATGGCCTCTCCCTTCAGGCCGGCTGGGTATCCGGAGCCGTCCATCCGCTCGTGATGCTCCACCACAATCCTGGCGACGGGCCACGGGAAATCGATGTCCTTGAGGATATCGTATCCGGTCTGGGGATGGGTCTTGATCAGTTGGTATTCGATCTCCGTCAGGGCGATGGGCTTGCTGAGGATTTCCGCCGGTATGGAGATCTTGCCGATATCATGGATGACGGCCGCCAAACGGACCCCTTCGATCTCTTCGGCGGAAAGGCCCATTTCCAGGGCAATGGCATGGGCGAGATCGGCCACCCGCCGCTGATGGCCTGCCGTATAGGGATCCCTTGTTTCGACCGTCGCGGCCATGGCCTGGATGGTGGCTTCCAGGGCCTTCCTCAGCTGTTCGTACCCCTCCGTCAGGGCCGATTCCGCCCTCTGGTGCGCCCTGTGGAACTTCTCCTCGCTCTGCCGCAGGGCCTCCTCGGCATGCCTCCGGTCCGTGACGTCCCTCGCCAGGGAGATGAACGAAACGACCTTTCCGCCCTGAAAGATGGGGCTGGTGGATACCTCTCCGACCTTGACCTTGCCATCCCTGGCGAGAAATTCGTACTCGATCGAGTCGAGACGCTCCCCGGCGAACACGCGGCTGACGTCGGACAATACCTTCTCCCATTGATCGGGGGGGGAAGATGCCCAGGTCGTGGATCCGCTTTCCGCTCATTTCCTCGGGGCGATAACCCAACACCCTCTCCACGGAGGGGGAAACAGCCAGGACCCGAAGCTCCCGATCGACGGCACAGGCCACATCATGGATGTTCTCGAAAAGCTGGCGGAACCGCTCCTCGCTCTCGCGAATCGCAGTCTCCGCGCGTCTGAGGCCGGTCACGTCCCGGAAACTCCAGATCCCCGCGACGATTTCACCATCCAGGCACTGCTGCTGCAGATCCAGCTCGAAGATCCGGCCGTCCTTGAACTCGATGGTCTCGCAACCCTGTGTCTCCGATTTTTCGCAAATCCCCCTGGCCTTTTCCAGAAAAGAGCCGGGATCCTTCAGTCGATTCAGGACATGCTCCATCAATTGGCGGCTGTCCAGGGAGGCGGCCAGGGGTTTGGGAATACGCCACAGCTTGAGAAATCTCTGATTGTATCTGGATATTTGGCCAGTCTGATCGATAACCAGGATGCCATCCGCCGTCGATTCGATCATGGCCGAAAGGAGGGAAAGGGCGTTTTGTATCACATCATCGGTGGTCCTGGATTCGGCCCTCATGTTCCGATCCCTCCCGCTCCGGCAGGAATCAGGAGGAAAACCCCCGATCCCCGTGGTTGGGAAGAGGAATCCCCAGGCCCCGCCTCCCGATGTCCGCCCTTCAGAACCCTCAGAGTCATCAATACCAGACCCTTTTTTGTATTTTATCGACTCCTACCGCAGTGGAGCGAAAAAAATCAAGGACTTTCTGCCCCTCGAATGCGATCGCCTCCCGGGGCGGCGGGCAAGGGCCTTCATTTTTTTGCCCTGGGTATTGACCTGTCTACCGCTTCATAGTTTATACCTTCATCTGTCGATGCCTCGATGTTAGGATAAGGGAAAAAGGTGCTTATGCCGAAATCAAAAAACCAGAAGGAACGGACCGTTGCCCCGCCCTCCCCGGAGGGGGAAAAACCTTGCACGATCTCGGCCTTGGCCCGCACGGTCGGTCTGTCGAGGACCACGCTCCTCTATTACGGCCGGATCGGCCTGCTCCGGCCCTCGGGACGGACCCGGGCCGGCTACCGCCTCTACACCCAGACGGACCGTCGCCGGCTCGAGAGGATCTGCGGTTTTCGCGAGGCGGGACTGGCCCTGCAAGACATCCGGGCCATTATGGCGACCGAGGGGAAGCCCTCCACCCTCGTTCTCGAAAGGCGCTTCCATGAGATCAGCCGGGAGATCCTCGCCCTGAAGGCCAAGCAGGGGCTTCTCTCCCGGATGCTCGCCGGAATGGCCTCGACGGAAGGCCTGCCGGCGGTGGATCGCAAATTGTGGGTGGAGATGCTGCGTGCTGCGGGGATGGACAACAAGGCCATGGCCCTCTGGCACGCCGAGTTCGAGCAGCGGGCCCCCAAAGCCCACCACGATTTTCTGCTCTCCCTCGGCATCCCGGAAAAGGAGGCGCTTCGGATCCGGGAGTGGTCCCGTAAATCGTCAACAATCAAAACCAGATAGGAGTTGTTATGAGCGAAACCATTCTATCCGTACAGGGGGACCGGTTCACCCGGATCCCCCGTGAAACCTGGGAGGAATCCCTGGTCGCCGTTCCCGAACATGCCAAGACGGTCCTTGCCTTCATGACCGGCGAGCACCACCTCGTCCGCAACTTCGCCGTCCGCGAGCTTCCCCGGGCCGGCGCCCCGCTTCCGCCCGAATCCATCTCGGAGCGGCTGGGGCTCTCCCTCGAGAAAGTCCAGGCCATCCTGGAGGACCTGGAGAGGCACATGACCTTCCTCTTCCGGAACCGAGAGGGCGCGGTCGCCTGGGCCTATCCGGTCACAGTCGACCCCACGCCGCACCGGGTCTCCTTCAGCACCGGCGAGCGGCTCTTCGCCGCCTGAGCGATCGACGCGATCGCGACGCCCTTCGTGCAAGGGCGACTAAGGGGAAAACCCCTCTCGGTCAGGATCGATTCGTCCTGCGCCCATTGCGGGGCGCCCCTGGCCTTCGAGATGGACGGTGAGATGACCTACAGGATCCTGGAGGGGGAACCGGAACCGTTGCTCTTCCATCCCTTCGTGGATTTCGCCGCTCTGCGCGAGCCGAGCATCATCGACGCCTTCTGACTCAAGTCCCAGTTCTTCTGTTCAGAAGAACACGCCAGGACCTACCGCAGAGGGCAAACCCGCCCGGACGGCAATCTCTACACCCTGGAGCAGGGGGCCTTTTTCGACCGGATCGTCCAGTCCGCCCTCTTCGGCTTCTCCTAGGCCCCGCGGCTGCGATGCCGAATGTAGACCTTGACCAGTTCCATGGCGACGGGTGAAGCGAAGAAGAAGGGAAGCATGAAGAGCCAGTCGTAGAAGGTCAGGGGGATCGTGTAGAAGAAAGGTTGCAGGAAGGGGGTGTAGATCACCGCCAGGGCCAGAAGCAGCGAACCGCCCGTGGCCCAGAGCATCCAGCGGTTGGAAGCGATCCCGAGGGTAAAGAGGCTGTGGGTCTCGGAACGGGCGGTGAAGGCCCTCAGGAGCTCCGATACGGTCAGGGTCACGAAGGCCATGGTCTGGGCAGCCTCGATATGGCCGGGGTAACGGCCCATCCCCAGGAAGAAGACCAGCAGGATGGCCAGGGCGTCGACGACGGCCACGGCGGCAATTCCGATCATCATCTCGGAGTTGACCAGCGGTTCGGACGGCGGGCGGGGCGGCTGCCGCATGATATCCGGCTCGCCCTTCTCCATCCCCAGGGCCAGGGCGGGAGCCCCGTCCGAAACGAGGTTCAGCCACAGCAGATGGATGGGCTTGAAGGGAACGGGGAGGCCCAGCAGCATGGCCCCGAAGACGATCAGGATCTCCCCGACGTTGCAGGCCAGGAGGAAATAGACGAACTTCCGGATGTTGGCGTAGATGATCCGTCCCTGCTCGATGGCCGAGACGATGCTCGCGAAGTTGTCGTCGGTGAGGATCATGTCGGCCGCCTCCTTGGAGACGTCCGTCCCCGTGATCCCCATGGCGATGCCGATGTTCGCCCTCTTCAGGGCCGGGGCGTCGTTGACGCCGTCGCCGGTCATGGCCACGACCTGGCCACGGCCCTTGAGGGCGTCGACGATCCGGGTCTTGTGGGTGGGCGATACACGGCAGCAGACATTCAACCGGTCCGCCTTGGCGGCAAGTTCCGCCTCGTCCATCCGGTCGAGTTCGCCTCCCGTCAGGACCAGGCCGCCGGGGGTCAGAAGGCCGATCTGGCGGGCGATGGCCTCGGCCGTGTCTCGGTAGTCTCCGGTCACCATGACGCTCCTGAGGCCGGCCCCCTGGGCCACCTTGACGGCCTCGATCACCTCGGGCCTCGGAGGATCGATCATGCCCATGAGCCCGAGGAAGGTCAGATCCCTTTCGATCTCCTCCGGGGAGGCCTTCTGGGGGAGATCGGCCAGGGGACGGCAGGCAACCCCCAGGACCCGGAGGGCGCTGGCCGCCATATCGCGGTTCACTTTGAGGATCTCCCGGCGCATCGCCGAGCTCAGGGCGACGGACCGGCCGTCAACCTGCACGGAGCCGCACAGGTCCATCACGACATCCGGCGCCCCTTTCACGAAGACGATCAGGGGAGACTCGCCCGGAAGGTGCCCCGGCCCGTCTGCACCGT
>JAJFUM010000097.1 GCA_021372415.1 Deltaproteobacteria bacterium | reverse complement strand
CCCGGATGCAGGTCGGGGTGAGGCACGACCTCCCCGGGAGGAAAGGCGGCGGTCTCCAGGGAGATGCTCAGGGTCCCCACGGCGTTGCGCATGGCGTGGGCGGCGTTCGTGCAGAGGTTGATCAGGACCTGATAGACCTGGGTCGGGTCCCCCAGGATCATCTCGTTTTCCGTCCTGATGGACGACCGGATCCGGATGGTTGCCGGAAGCGTGGCCCGCAGCATCCGGACCGCCTCCTTGACCAGGGGACGGATCTCGATCATCCGCATGGCCCGCTCCTCCTGGCGGCTGAAGTTCAGGATCTGCTTGACGAGATCCCGGGCGCGGAGGGCCGCCTGCAGGACCCGCTCCAGATCGCCCCGGGCCTTGTGGGTGGTGGGGAGTTTCCGGCTCTTGATGATCTCCGCGTAGCCGATGATGATGCCCAGGATGTTGTTGAAGTCGTGGGCGATCCCCCCGGCCATGGTGCCGATGGCGTCGAGCTTCTGGGAGTGGAGGAGCTGCAGCTCCAGGCTCTTGCGCGCGGAAATGTCCTCGATGCTCCCGTCGACCATGGGCTCCAGGTCCGCGGACCGGCTGAACCGGGCATTGATGGAGACCCAGACGACGATGCCGTCCAGCCGCCTGAACTGGGTCTCGAAATTGCGGACGTCGCGCCCCTCTTTCAGGAGGATGCGGAGCATCTCCTCGCGGTGCCGGGGATCGACGTAGAACTGCGCCACGCGGAGATCCGGATCCCGCAGCAGCGCATCGGGAGAGGATGCGCCCAGGAGCCGGGCCAGGGAAGGATTGCAACTGACGAAGCGGCCGTCGCGCCTTGTCTGGAAGATGCCCTCGATGGCGTTCTCGAAGATGCCCCGGAAGCGTTCCTCGCTCTGCCTGAGGGCCTCCTCGGTCCGTTTGCCGTCGGTGATGTCGTGCACGAAAGTCAGGGTGGCCGGCCTGCCCTTCCAGGTGATGAGGGAAATCCGCAGCTCCACCCAGCGGACATGGCCCTCCCGGGTGACGAGGCGATGGGAACAGGCGCCCGGCGGGGTCTCGCCGGCAAGGTGCCGGCCGACGCATTCCCTGAGGGATTCCCGGTCCTCGGGATGGATGAAATCCGCGAAGGGGCGGCCGATGATGGCGTCGAGGGGGGAGCCGGCCATTCTCATCGCCTCGTGATTGACGAAGGCAATCCTTCCGTCCTGGACGATGCAGATCCCTTCGTTGACGTTCTCGATCAGGTAGCGGTAGCTCTCCTCGGAGATTTCCCAGGGCGGTCTCGACTGGGGCTGGACCGTGATGTCCCTGATGACCTCGCAGACGGCGGGCTTGCCGTTCCATTCCTTAAGGGGCATGGTCGTAAGGACCAGGAGCCGCCGGTTCCCCTGCCTGTCTATGACCGGCCGTTCCGTTTGCAGGGAGCGCCCCGTGCGCAGGGTCTCTGCCGCGGGGCAGTCGTCGCAGGGCCGGTCCCGCCGTTCGTAGAGCTGGAAGCACTTGCCCCCCGGATCGCCGAAGAGCGTCCGGAAAAAGCGGTTTTGATAGAGGATATTGTGGTCGTTGTCCTGGACGTTGACGCCGACGTCGAGGGCGTCCAGAAGAGAGGCGAGGCGGCTGTTTTCATCTCCAACGATCTCGGCCCGTCGCCGCTGGACAGGGCCGCGCCGTTCGAAGGACTCCTGTTTCATCCAATCATTCCCCAGGCCGGCTCTACCCTGGAACGCGTTCCTGCCGTTCATTCGCGGATGGCAGCCTTACCCGCATGAAGCATGCAGCCGGCCTGTCCCGACAAGGTGCCCGATCATCTCGGGCGGGCGAACTCCTGACCAATGCGCTGTTCCGTATCAGAGGCTCCGATGGGGTGTCAAGCGAATTCAGAAGTTATGGCGAAGGATGATAACGGTTCTGCTTTTGGGTAGGAAAGTCTCGGCCTTAGCCGCTGTGGCCGAGGCCGTTGCCGACGCCTTCCCGTTTGTCGGGAAGGCGTCGGCCCGGGGGCCGCATTTTTGAACCGCGCCGGAAGCGGAAAAGGGGGGTGTCAAGCCTTCGCGGCGGGCCGCGGCAGCCCGGTGACGATCTGGGAGCGGATCATTCTGGGAAGCAGCATGTGGTGGTGCGGGCAGATCGACCGCGGATGCTGGTACACGCCGTCCGCAAAGGCCACCAGGTAACGACGGATCTCCGAAAACCGGATCACCTCGTCCACA
>JAJFUM010000083.1 GCA_021372415.1 Deltaproteobacteria bacterium | reverse complement strand
CACATCGTCATGGACCAGGTGGAGCGTCCGGTGGGCGTTGAGGAAATGCAGTTCGTTCACCCGCCGGATCTTGGCCCCGTCCGTATCGACGACCTGTTTGTCCAGGAGGGTGTCCTTCAGCAGGAGTTCGCCGGGGCGAGGCACGGGCTCCCTGAACTCCTCGGGACGGAGGTTCTGGGCGACCAGGACGCCCTCCCGTTCCGCCAGCCGCCGCCAGGGAACCAGGACGCACCGGCGGTCCGCCCGGCGGCGCACCAAGGCTTCCATCACCGGCGGGTAGGCCTCGCCGATGTTCCCTGTCAGGTCGACGATCCTTCCGAAGGGCCGACCCTCGGAATCAACGATGGTTCGCCCCAGGAGCTCGCTCAGAAAAACGAAGACCTGAGGTTCTGGGTTCAGGGCCATGTGCGCCTCCAGGCATCGAGCCTATAACACCAATCCGCGATAATTTAAAAGCTTTTTTTTGGCAACCTTTTTGGCCTTGACACCGGCGGTCCGACCGTTGTAAAAGAGTGTCGTGGTTGTTCGTTGCAGCCCCTTTTAATTAAATCCCGCGAGATTGAAAAGGGAGATGCCATGCCAAGGAAGATTGAGCCCGAGACACGCACTGCGCCTTCCCCTATCCGGGGAAGGCTTTTTTTTTGAAACAACCATTTCGAGGAGCGCCATGGACAACAAGAAGGTCGTCATGGATGCGGAGGGGATCGACCGTTCCCTGACCCGCATCGCCTACGAAATCCTGGAGAGGAACAAGGGCAGCGAAAATATGGCTCTCGTCGGCATCCGGACGGGGGGGGTCTTTCTCGCGGAACGCCTGAGGCAGAAGATCGCCGTCATCGAGGAGGTCCTGCTCCCCCTGGGGATCCTCGACATCACCCTGTACCGTGACGACCTTCAGACCTCCCACCGGAAACCCCGGCTGGGAAAAACGGACATCCCCTTCTCCCTGGACGACAAGAAGGTGGTCCTGGTGGACGACGTCCTGTTCACCGGCCGGACGATCCGGGCCGCCATGGACGCCCTCATCGACTTCGGCCGGCCGATGCTGATCCAGTTGGCGGTCCTCATCGACCGCGGTCACCGGGAGCTTCCCATCCGGGCCGATTTCGTCGGCAAGAACCTCCCCTCCTCCCTCTGGGAGGCGGTGAGCGTCAACCTGACGGAGAAGAACGGCAAGGACGAGGTTCTCATCGGGGAAAACAGGTAGGCCCCCGGGGTGGCACCCCCCCGGCGTTCCCGTGCACGAGAGGTCAGAAACCATGAAACTCAACCGAAAAGACATCCTTGGCATCCAGGAGCTCTCCGTGGACGAGATCCATCTGATCCTCGACACGGCGGAGTCCTTCATCGAGGTTTCGACGCGGGAGATCAAGAAGGTCCCCACCCTGCGCGGCAAGACGCTCGTCAACCTCTTCTACGAGGCGAGCACGCGGACGAGGACCTCCTTCGAGATCGCCGGCAAGCGCCTGAGCGCGGACACGATCAACATCTCCGCCTCGACCAGCAGCATGGTCAAGGGAGAGACCCTGATCGACACGGCCAAGAACCTCGAGGCGATGAACCCGGACATCATCGTGATCCGCCACTCCGCGGCCGGCTCCCCCCACATGCTGGCGGGTCTGCTCAAGCAGTCGATCATCAACGCCGGGGACGGCGCCCACGAACACCCCACCCAGGCCCTCCTGGACCTGATGACGATCCGCTCCAAGAAGGGGCGCATCGCCGGGCTCGAGATCGCGATCATCGGGGACATCTCCCACAGCCGCGTCGCCCGCTCCAACATTTACGGCATGACCAAGATGGGGGCGCGCGTCCGTGTGGCGGGGCCGGCCACCATGCTCCCCCGCGGCATCGAAAAGCTGGGCGTGACCGCCTACACCCACATCGACGAGGCGATCCGGGATGCGGACATCATCATGATGCTCAGGATCCAGACCGAAAGGGAGAAGCTGAACATCTTCCCCTCGCTTCGGGAATACGCGAAATACTTCTCCCTCAACCGCAGAAACATCGAACTGGCCCGCGAGGACGTGCTGATCATGCACCCGGGACCCATGAACCGGGGCGTGGAGATTTCCCCCGACATCGCGGACGGCCCCCATTCGATCATCCTGGATCAGGTCACCAACGGGGTGGCCGTCCGGATGGCGCTCCTCTATCTGCTGACGGGGAGCAACGAGTCATGACCGTGACGGGGAGGGCTTCGCGTCGTTCGGCCGCTTTTCCGGCCCCGACCGGAAGCCGTCCCCGGGGATTTCGGCTTAAGCCATTTTTTTAGGAGATCATTCATGACGCTCTTACTGAAAGGCGGCAGGGTGTTGGACCCCTCCCGCAGCATCGACCGGGAAGGGGATCTGCTCATCGTGGACGGCAAGATCGCCCAGTCGCGCAGCCAGATTCCCAAGAAGGGGTGCCCGCCGGGGACCGAGACCCTGGACCTCCAGGGAAAGATCGTGGTCCCGGGCCTGATCGACATGCACACCCACCTCAGGGAGCCTGGATTCGAATACAAGGAGACCATCGCCTCGGGATGCGAAGCCGCCGTGGCGGGCGGCTTTACCTCCGTCGCCTGCATGCCGAACACCAACCCCGTCAACGACAGCCGCTCCGTCACGGAGTTCATCCGGACGAAGGCCGCCGGCTGCTCCCTGGCGAACGTCTACCCCATCGCCGCGATCAGCATGAAATCGGAAGGAGTCCTCCTCACCGAATTCTGGGACCTTAAGGAGGCCGGGGCCGTGGGTTTCTCCGATGACGGCAGACCCGTCATGAACGCCGGGCTCATGCGCAGGGCGCTCGAGTACGCCTCTTCCCTGGATGCACCCGTGATCGCGCACTGCGAGGACAAGAACCTCTCCGCAGGCGGGGCGATGCACGAGGGGGACGTGTCCACGGAGCTGGGCCTGAGCGCGATCCCGGGGATAGCCGAGGACGTCATGGTCGCCCGCGACCTGCTCCTGGCCGAGTACACCGGGGCGGCGCTCCACATCGCCCATGTGAGCACCGCAGGGGCCGTGCGGCTGATCCGCGAGGCCAAGGCCAGGGGCGTGCGCGTCACCGCCGAAACGGCCCCCCACTACTTCATCCTGACCGACGAGGCCGTCCGGGGATTCGACACGAACACGAAGGTCTATCCCCCCCTGCGGTCGGCCGCGGACCGGGCGGCGATCCGGGAGGGCCTCGCCGACGGGACAATCGACGCGATCGCCTCGGACCACGCCCCCCACGGCCGCACCGACAAGGAAGTGGAATTCGACTATGCGTCCAGCGGCCTGACGGGGCTGGAGACCTCGCTGGCCCTCTCGCTCCGCCTCGTCGCCGACGGCGTCCTGTCCCTTTCCGCCCTGATCGAAAAGATGGCCCCCCGGCCGGCCGGGATCCTCCGCATTCCGAAGGGCACCCTGGCCGAAGGCGCCGATGCCGACGTCACCGTGATCGACCCCGAGAGGATCTGGACCCTCGACCGGGCGCTCCTGCGGTCCCGCGGCAAGAACACCCCCTTCCACGGCTGGGTCTTCAAGGGCAAGGCGGTTCTGACCGTCGTCGGCGGCGCCATCCGCTACCGGGATCCCCAGGACCGTCCATGAGCGCACGCCCCGCCCGCCCCCTCCACCGCACGGAGGCAATCGTCCTGAGGCTCCTGGACTACGGCGAATCGGACCGGATCGTGACCTTCTTCACGTCCGGTTTCGGAAAGATCCGGGGGATCGCCAAGGGGGCCAGGCGGAGCCGCAGGCGCTTCGCCAACGCCCTGGAACCCTTCTGCCGCTCCACGATCCTCTTCTCGCGGCGCTCCTCCGAGGGGCTGGCCCTGATCGAGTCCTCGGACGTGATCTGCCATTTCCCGTCGATCCGCGCCGACCTGGAGAGGACGCTCATGGCCTCCTACCTGATCGACCTGACCGAGCAGTTCGCGCCGGAGGAAAAGAGGAACGAGCCCCTCTTCGCTCTCCTGGCCGACTTCCTGGCCCTGATCGAAGCGGGGCCGGTCACCGAGGCCATCCTGCGCTTCTTCGAGATCCGCATCCTGAAGCTCTCCGGTTACGAACCGGTCCTGGACCGCTGCCAGATCTGCAAGGCGCCCCTCTGCGAGGGATCGGGCTATCGCTTCGACCCCGCCGCCGGGGGGATCTCCTGCGGCTCCTGCCCCCCCAGAGGCCCCGATGCGCTGCCCCTGTCGCTGGGGACCATCCGGACGCTCCTGATGGGACGGGAGATGGCCGTCGAAAAACTGGGACGGCTGCTCCTGACCGGGGCTGCCGCCGACGAAAGCCGCCGCATGATGACCCATTTCATCCGCCATCTCCTGGGCCGTGAACTCAAATCCCTGCACGTCCTGAACGACATCCGGCGGCTCGGCCTCTGAGAGGGGGCCTATGAATCCCCGCCTTGTCTCCGGCCCCGGCTGTTACCGAGTTTGCCATGTGCCGGGGGGTGGCCCGAGGATGGATTTATGGCGCGCGATTTGAAGATTTTTCGGGGCCTCCTGCCGGCGAAGCGGAGCGGCCGCAGCGGCAACTGTCCGAGCGCCTTCAGGCGCGAGTTTTGCCGCTGCAGCGGAGCGAGACGCTGCAGGGTCGAAAAAGATTCATGAGCGCCCGAAATCCATCCCCGGACACAAACGGAGGCACGAGCGCCGGGGTGGATAGCTATTGACACCCGCCTGGGGCCGTGTTACAAACCCTGCCGTTTAAAGGGTTATAAAATCAAGGAATCACAGGATTTAAACAGCTAGGAGGCTTTTCCGTGACCTTTCAGGAATTGATCATGGCCCTAGAGCGGTACTGGGCCGCTCAGGGATGCATCATCCAGCAGCCCTACGATGTGGAAAAAGGGGCCGGGACCTTCAACCCGGCCACCTTTCTTCGCGCCCTGGGACCGGAACCCTGGAACGTGGCCTACGTGGAACCGTCCCGCAGGCCCACCGACGGCCGCTACGGCGAGAACCCCAACCGTCTGCAGCACTACTACCAGTACCAGGTGATCATGAAGCCCTCGCCGACGAACATCCAGGAACTCTACCTGGACTCCCTGAAGAGCTTCGGCATCGACCCCCTGGAACACGACATCCGTTTCGTGGAAGACAACTGGGAATCGCCCACCGTCGGGGCCTGGGGCCTGGGCTGGGAGGTGTGGCTGGACGGGATGGAGATCTCCCAGTTCACCTACTTCCAGCAGGTCGGCGGCTTCGACTGCCGGCCGGTCAGCGCCGAGCTGACCTACGGCACCGA
>JAJFUM010000148.1 GCA_021372415.1 Deltaproteobacteria bacterium | reverse complement strand
GCATTGATCGATGCGGCCCGCTCCAAATAGTCGAGAGTCGGTACCGGTTGGTCCTGACGAATTTCCCGAAGTATCTTTTCCACATCAGCGGATAAATCGGCAGCAACGGCTACAGTTGTCAGCATGATAAGGACGATTGTTAAAATGATAGGTCGACAGGTGACGTGATTTAGCATTGCATCCCTCCGATTGGAATGATCCGGGATCTCAGACCTCTCTTGTTTTCTCTTACAGGCAAAAGATGTCCTCATAGGTGTCCCTCTTTTTCATCACCGTCAGCCTGCCGTCGTCGTCCACGAGGACCCTGGCCGGACGGGGAAAGGAGTTTGCGTTGGAGGCGAAGAATTGGGGGCCGTAAGATCCGGTGTCGCGAATGAGCACGATGTCTCCCCGGACCGGTTTTCTCTGAAGGGAGATCTTGTATCTTGCAAGCATGTCGCCTGAAAAGCACAGGTTTCCTCCCACGAAGGTCTCGAAGGGTTCCGGGTCCTTCCTGTCATGATCGTTGATGATCTCCCAGCGATTGACCGGTATGTAGGCCAGGGCTTCCCCGAAACTGGTTACACCCATCTCCAGGGTCAGCAGATTATGCCACCCCCCGATCCTTCTTACCTGAGATACCCTGGCCAGCGTGACGGCTGAATCGCCCACCAGGCTGCGGCCCGGTTCGATCACCAGCGCGGGTTCTCCAATGGTCTTGAGGGCCTCGACGGTGTTCACGTTTTTTCCATGGATCTTTACCTTGCCTTTGAGAATGGCTTCCACCATTTTCTCCTTGGGGTAAGGGCTATAGAACTTTTCGTCATTCCAGTGTGATGTATTGAGCCTGCCGTCCGGCCCGGTCTCAAAACCTCCCGTGCGATTATTCCAGATGAAGATGCGGCTGGGGTCCCCTTTTTGTGAGGCAAGACAGCCTTCCCGGACCCTTTCGATGAAACTTTTCCACTCTTTCCTGCTGACGTAGGAGAGGGGAAAGCCGCCCCCAATGTTGATGATCTCGCAATTCCTGCCCGTGTCTTTCAAGAGATGGCCCAGTTCGATCAGTTTGCCCAGGACTGCAAGGTAGGGGGCCAGGTCGGCGATCTGGGAGCCGATATGGGTGTGAAAACCAAGAAAGCGGACATGGGGATGATTGCCCAGGGTCTTCAGGAAATCGGGAATGTCTTCCACGCAGGCCCCGAACTTTGTCCACTTGCCTGCGGTGAAGACGGCCTCTGCGGTGACCTTGCCGAGTTCGAACCCGCTGATTCTCATGATGACCCGGGGGTTTTTCCCCATCTGCTTTGCAATCCGGGAAACGACCTGGAACTCCTCGATGCTGTCGGCTACGATCAGCATGTTCGTTTGGATTGCCTTTACGATGAGAAAGTCCTCTTTGCAATTTCCATTGAGATCGAGCTCCTCCGGAGGGGCTCCGGACTCCAGGGCGCACTGTGTCTCGTAGTAGGAAGCCACATCGATTCCAGCCCCTTCCCGAACGACGACCTTGAACACCGCCGGATGGGCGCAGGCCTTGGCTGCAAACCGTACGTGACCCCTGGGGTAGAGGTCTTGAAAGACCTGTCTGAAAGCTCTCACGTTCTGCCTTATGACGGGGGCGAGATAGATGTGTAACGGGAGCTGGAACTGGTTGATCCACCACGAGAGGGCATGGTCGGCGATATATGCCTCTCTTCCAGAGGGTTCCGTGAAGCTCCCATACCCTCCCGGATCCTCCGTCCGCACTGATTCATGCGCCGACAGGGCCGCTCCGGGGCCGAGCAGGGCGGCTGCGCCCATACCGAGAACGCCATACTTGATAAAATCTCTTCTGTCGATTTTCATGGTTCTCTCCCCTTATGATCCACAACGGTCTTTTATGAGGATTTGCGTTTTATGAGAAAGAGTATAGGAATTCCGGGATTGGGTTACAATCAAAATTAACCGTAGATAGATGTCTTTCACACGACACTTTTGTCGCAGCCTTTAATCGCCATCGACACATATTGCCTCAAGACCAAGGTGGGCTTTCGATAAATACCTGTAATAACAAGGCGATGCACATAGCTAATCCCGTGGTACGTGTATTGCTCACTAAAGGGGATAACTAAAGAGAGATTGGGGGAGCTTATGAAACGTTCATTGATTGTGAAAGCGGGTTTACTGGCGGGATTACTGCTGGTGATCGCTGTTCAGGTTCATGCGGCTGACCCCGACACCCTCTACGTGCGCCATATCGAAGGAGGCGTGGAGCTTGCCGAGGCCGGGTCATCACAGTGGATGGGGGCCGCGGTCAATACGCCGCTCATTGAGGGGGACACGATTCGGACCGCCGCATCGGGCAAAGCGGAGCTTTTCCTGAAGGACGGCAGCCTGGTCCGCATTGGAAGCGCATCAACGATGAAGATCGTCTCCGTGGAACAGAACGGCGTTCAGATTAAGCTTGAACGCGGTATGGGATACATCGTCGCAAAGGGATCGAAAGAGGTCCCCATATTCTTCGATACTCCCTCCGCGGCCCTCGACATCACGGTGCCGGCGACGGTGCGCGTCGATGCCTACGACGGCGGGATAAGCGAGATATCCGTCTATAACGGCGAGGTCTACGCGGCCCGGCAAAACGGCCGGATGCCTGTCAGGGCCGGCGAGCGCCTTGTCCTCAAGATGGATGGTTCCGCGCCCCTGCTCGCGGGCCTCAGAGCCGGGGACGAATGGCAACGCTGGAACAACGACAGGGACAGGGCGGTATTGGCGAATTCCGGGACAAGTGAAAGCTATGCGTATCTGCCCGATGAACTCAGGACATACTCCTCCGATTTCGATGCCAACGGCCAGTGGGTTTACACGCCGGAGTACAACTACGTTTGGGTCCCGACGGTGATTACCGTGAGCACCTGGTCTCCGTACCGCTTCGGGAGCTGGGTCTGGATCAGGGGAAGTTATGTCTGGGTCGGCTATGAACCCTGGGGTTGGGCACCGTATCATTACGGAACATGGACCCACCACCGCACCGCAGGATGGTGCTGGGTTCCTCCCGCGCGGGGACGCGTTCGCTGGGAGCCCGCACAGGTTGCATGGGTGCATTCATCAAGTCGCGTCGGATGGGTGCCGCTTGCCCCGGGTGAGACCTACGACCGCCGAAAGGCGCCGGTGATCCACCAGACGAACGTTTACACCGTA
>JAJFUM010000055.1 GCA_021372415.1 Deltaproteobacteria bacterium | reverse complement strand
GAGGGGTGGCCTCAAGAATATAGCCGGGATCGCCGGGATCGCTATTGCCGATTCCATTAGCGGGGAATTTCGCAGTGCCGGCGGAGATTATCTCAAGGCAAGGCTTGAGAAGCTTCGCACCCTGGAAGGTAAAGCTGCTCTCTCCGATAAGGATATCGGCAAGATCATCGAAAGTGTGGACAAGACAGCTGCGGGCACGGTATCGGATCACATCCGCGCTGCCACCGGGACGCTTGCCGATCTGGCTCTTCAGACCAACGTTTCCTTGACCGGAAAGATGAAGGATGGGATCGCCTCGGCCCTTTCGGCCATCGATAAGGCGATGGTATTGGAAAAAGAAAAGGAACGTGCCGTGGACCGCCTTTATGCCGGGATCGAGAAAGAGGTCCACGGACTCCTTCGAGATGGCGGGCAGTTCGGAGCCGTTGCCAGGGAGAAAAGCAGGGCATCGCTGCTTGACGAAGGAAGCGTGAAAAAAGTAACGGTCCTCCTCGCCGGAAGGAACTCATCGTTGCTGCGAAGAAAGCTGGCGGTGAAACACTACATGGTTGCGCGCACGTCGCTGGAGACGGCCTCTGCCATCAGGGCCGGCCTGTCGGGATTCGATCCGGGAGCCATCGACCGCAACTACGAAGATATGGCGTGGAAGGACCTGGCACGCTTCAATTATTACCTCCTGTGTCTGGAGAATCAGAGGCTGAGGCTCCTGGCTCTTCGGGCCATGACCGAATCCCTGGGTACGGAAGATCCCGATGTCGTCCGGTATGTTGAGGACAGCGGATTGCCCGAGGGGTTTTAGAGGAGATGGACTGATGTTTCAGAGGTCTTCTCCGTTCTACCGGCGCATACCGATCATTATGATCGGCAGTGACTATCTCGTTCTTGAGAACTTCGAAAAGGCCAGGGGGTTCGAGATCGTCCAGGCCGGCGCCGACGGAATAGACAGATCGGTCATGGAAATGGAAGTCAACACCTGTGCCGAACTCCTAAAGAACATCACCGCGCAGAATGTTTTTGTACAGTTCACGACCTACTTCAGCCGCGACCTTGATGAACTGTTCGAGGGATACAGACGCCTTAACGGCGATCCTGTATCCGAATCGATGGCTTTGGAGAACATAGCGGAGTTCACCTCCGGCAGAGGTGTTATCGACACATCCCTGTACTGCACCATCGTCGTTCCCCTGAGCGCGGAGGCGTCGATCGAGGGAAAGAGAAAGAAACACTTCGATGACAGCGACTTTCTGAACCGGGACAGGCAGTTGGATGAGGCGGCGGTTATGCTCAAGGACACGCTTGTGCCCCTTGGCTACGAGGTGAGAGACCTGACGGGCGCAGGAATGATGCGGATCATCTCCAGGATCGTGAACCCCGAAGACCCGCCGCCTGCTATGGAGATATCGGAGTGCGGCATGCTCCTGCCTCTCAGAAAAAGGGTGTTCAATACCGACTTCTATTCCAAAGACTATTACTTGTCCAATGGACGGTACTATTTTGCAACCCTCGTAATGGATACCATCCCCAACACCATCCCGGTGGGATGCGGATCCAGGATACTGCAGAACGTGGATTTCCCGATGGTAATGAACACGACCCTTCTGTGCGAAGACCTATCGAGAATTACGCGGGACCTGGCACGTCAAAGAATGATGGCTAATATTTTCAGCGGAAAGAGGACCTCTGCGGCCGTGGAGAACAGGGAAAAGATCGTCGCCATTGACGAGCTCCTGCAGGATCGGGCCAGGCAGGGTTGGAAACTGGTCAAGTGTTTCAACAGCTACCTCATCTGGGACAAGAACGTTGAAGACCTGCAGGAGAAGATCCAGGCCGTCCGCGTGGCCGTGACCAGGGCGGTGGATGGGGCGGGGGTGTTCGCCGAGTGGATGAGAAAGGAAGGCGCCTTCATTGCGTCGCTTCCGGGATGCCCCACGAGAAGCTACGATCCGCACATCGTCTTTGGCCATGATGTGTTGAAGTTTGTTCCCCTGCGGGGGATGTACCGGGGCGACCGCACCGAACCGGCAATCGTCCTTAGAAACCGGTATGGCGGTGTCACGGCGCTGAACCCTTTCAGCTCCAGGCAGAACAGGTGGGCGGGACTTGTCATAGGGCCGACAGGCAGCGGAAAATCCGTTCTCACAAATGGGATCATCGCAGGGGCCATGGCATATGATCCTGTTGTCGTGGTCATTGACATGTCGAAGGCCTCCTCGTACGAACCCGTCGTCTCAAACTACGGGGGCAGCTTCATCCCCGTCGCCTTCGGCAGCAGCGACAACAGGGTCAATATGTTCGACCTGAGAGTGGGGTTTGAACAACCGGCGGGTTCCAAGATCCTTTCCTTGAACGCCATCTTCACGGCGATGCTCGGTGAGGATGGAAGGGGAATTGCGAAGGAGACCCAGTCCATCCTCGAACGGGCGGTCAAAAGGATGTACGACAGTCTTTTCAAAGAGGAACCGCGTCTTGTACGCAATGTGAAGATTACGAACGAGGCCCAGGAAGAGCTGCTGGCCGGGGCCCCCTCATACGATACATATATCGAGTACCGTAAC
>JAJFUM010000053.1 GCA_021372415.1 Deltaproteobacteria bacterium | reverse complement strand
TCCTCTCCGAACGGTTCCAGCGGTTGGCCTGCATCATCGTCCGCGTCTACTCCTGGACGCTTCGCATGACCGTCGAAAACGAAGCGCCATGGCTTTCTCACCTGAAAGGGGGTGGCAGGGTCCTCCTCTGCGCCTGGCATCAGCAATTCTTTTCCGCCATCCGCTACTTCAAATCCTATGAATCCTATCACCCCTCTCTCATGATCAGCCAGAGCCGGGACGGGGATATCATCGCCAGCATCGCGCAACAGCAGGGTTGGCAGGCCGTCCGCGGTTCATCCTCTCGGAACGGGGGAAAGGCCCTCAGAGAAATCATCGACAATTTAAAACGATCGGGGTTGGCCGCCCATGTGGTGGACGGGCCCAGGGGCCCTGCCGGAATCATCAAGGCCGGTGCGATCAGCATCGCGCGGGCTACGGGAGCTGTGGTCGTCCCTTTCTACACGGCGGCCGACAAGGCATGGTATTTTAAAAGTTGGGATCGATTCATGCTGCCAAAACCCTTTACCCGGGTGACCCTCCGTTTCGGAGAGATGGTCCGCTTCCCCGAGGAAGGGGGGGATGAAAATTTTGAAAAGCAAAGGGCAACGCTGGAGTCCATCATGCGTCCCGGCCTGATCGTCGTGCCCCCTCCCGGGTGATATCATATCACCAGGCAGGCCGCCGATTGCGGGGTTTCAACGCCCCGGCACCTGAAGCGGCGTCGGTTGAACCCAGCGGTTCTTGTCCCCTTCGTAAAACCACTTGTCCGGGAAACCCCGGTGGCGGATGAAATTCGGATTTTCGGCCCAGCGCAACAGATCTTCATAGGCCTGATGGATCTTCCGGAACATCCCAGCATCCCCCCCGAGATCGGGGTGGTGGATCTTGACTTGGCGTCGGTAGGCATCCTTAATGATCTTCCGCAGTTCGGGGGAATCAAGGCTGGCCTTCTCCAGGTTCAGATAGACCAGGGATGCCGGTGTCACAGCCGGGGTATGGATAATCGGCGGCTTGACGGACTGGGGCGGTACATGATTGCGGACGGCCAATTCCAGAACGTGGAGGGAGGCAAAATACCTCTTTTTCGTCCGCCGCTGCTCGGCCCACCAGGTCTCACCGAGGATATCCGCCATCCTGCTGAAGTCCTCTCCGGGATTTCTTCCCGGTGTCCGGGGGTAGAAGAAGCTGCAGATATCCTTATAGCCATAGGGAAGGACATCCATGACGATTAGACAATCGGAGAAATAGAAGGTGGCGTAACGGGCATTGAGGGCCTGGAGGAGGCCGCTGCGCATGTCGAGCCGCTGGCGCAGCTTCTGCCTGCAGTCGACGGAGCAGTACCGCCGACGCCCCAGGTTCTCCGTCGTCCCGCAGGAGAGGCACCTCCTGGGCTCGCTCCCGGCCAAGACCAGGACCGGCATGGTGTTCACATCCGTCTTCATTTCGTCATCCGCGCAACTGCGTTCATTCTCCTTCAGAAGCAGACGGTCGCACCGGCGCAGCCGGCGTAAATAACCGTGTCAAAAAGGAGTGGGGTATTCTATCATAAACTGCGAAAGACTCAAGATGTGGGATCAGGGGAACGGTTTTATGATGACCAGCCTCATCGATCACCTCTATGCAGGTTTCTCCAACCGCCGCCTCTTCTTCGGGGAGGGATGGGGGGACCTCCCTCGGCTCAGGAAACTCCGCGATGCCGGCGTGCAGCAAAGGCCTCCCCGGAAAATTGAAATCCACTGGGGAGCGCCCGTGGAAAGGGACGGCGCCGTTCTGCAGGAGGGCGCCTTCGCCAGTCCTTACCTCGACATGCCCCTCCCGGAGGAGAGCCGTAATGCCTGCTTCGAGTTGGTCCTCCCCAGAGCCGCTTCTTCCACAATCCCCCTCTGCCTCCATTTCGCCGCCACTGGTGACGAGGGGTTTATCCGGAGGCGACAAGCCCTTGCCCTCCCGCTCCTGAGCGATGGCATCGGCTCCCTGATCCTGGAGAATCCCTATTATGGGACGCGTCGGCCGGCCGGACAACACAGTAAGATGCTGGCGCGCTTCAGCGACCTGTGGGCCATGGGAAGCGCCGCTGTCGAAGAGGGGCGCTCGCTCATCCACTGGTTCCGACAGGCGGGGTACACCCGCCTCGGTGTCTGCGGGATCAGCATGGGGGGAAGTACCGCGGCCCAGGTTGCCGTTTCAACGGAAGAACCCCTGGCCATGATCGGCTGTCTGACCGCCCACTCGGCGAGCGCCGTATTCACGGAAGGGATACTGAAACAGTACCTCGCCTGGGAAGTCCTCAACCGGGAGCTCGGAAGTGAGAACGGGGCGATCGATCTGATGGGGGAACTTCTCGGCATCACCGATATCCGCCGTTACCCCTCTCCCATACGGCCGGAAGCCGCCTTTCTCGTGGCGGCAAAAAAGGACGCCTATATCCCGGGGTCCTCCGCCCGGAAGGTCCACGACCACTGGCCCGGCTCGACGATACAATGGCTCAACGGAGGCCACGTGGGGGCCTTTCTATTCCACCGGAGCAAATTCCGCACAGCGATTCGCGACGCCTTCGCCCGTTTGTGAAATCAGCTTGACCCGTTATCCTTAATTTGGTCCTGATCTCGATCGGATTCCTGCTGCTCCCCTACATCTTCACCTATTGAGTCTCATCCATGCCGAGGCAGGGGGGCCTGACACCCCCCCTGCACCTGTCACGCAGCCAATCAATCCGACATTGCCAATCCGGTCATTTTCCGATAACATACGGTCTTCCCCAAAGCGGCAGGGCATCAGGGTGCCCTTACCATGAAAAGGATCCCCCCGGTATCCATCAGGAGTCAACGATGACCGCAGTGATGGTCAGGCATTCGACTTATGAACACGAGACCCTCAGACCCATCGTCTTCGAAATGATGGAAGCGATGGGGGGAAAGGACATCCGCGGCCAGGGCCGTGTCCTGATCAAGCCGAACCTCCTGGTCCCGGCCACGCCCGACCAGGCGATTCTCACCCACCCCGCTATCGTACGATCTGCCGCGGAATACGTCCTCGATCGGGGGGCGCGACCGCTCATCGCCGACAGCCCGGCAATGGGCTCATTCGAAACACTCCTTAGAAAGAGCGGCATCCGGGAGGCCCTCAGGGGTCTCGACGTCGAATGCCGTCCCTTCGAGCATTCGGTCATGGTCGATATCGGCAGCCCTTTCGGGGCGATCGCCATTGCCGAGGAGGCCGTTCAGGCCGACGCGATCATCAATCTCGCCAAACTCAAGACCCACAGTCAGATGCTCCTGACGCTCACCGTCAAGAATCTTTTCGGTTGCATCGTCGGCTACCGCAAGCCGGAATGGCACCTGCGTACCGGTGTCGACAGGCAGATGTTTGCCCGGCTTCTGGTCCAGATCGCCCGGACCGTGAAACCGGCATTCAACATCCTCGACGGCATCATGGCCCTGGAGGGGCAGGGACCGGGCAGGGGCGGGAGCCCAAAGAGGCTCGGCGTCCTGCTGGCCGGAAACGACCCCTTTGCCGTCGATTGGACGGTCTGCCGGATGATCGGCCTCGACGCGGACCAGTTGCCGATTCTGAAGGCTGCCCGGGAGATGGAAGGTCTCTCGCCGCATCCCGAGATCGACGGGCCCCTTCCCGAGGTCCGCGGCCTTCGCCTCCCCCGCATGACCTCCCTGGTCTACGGACCGAAGTTCCTCCAAGGGCTCATCCGGCGGCAGCTTCTCCAGCGGCCCCTATGCGACGAGCAGCTCTGCCAGATGTGCGGGGAATGCTGGACCATCTGTCCTGCCAAGGCCATCGCGCCGGGGGAAAAACCACTGCACTTTGATTATGATCGCTGTATCCGCTGCTACTGCTGCCTCGAGGTCTGCCCCCTGGGGGCCATCCGCAGCTCCGAAAGCCTCACCGGGAGGGTCGTCCGTCAAGCAGCGGCTTTCCTCTTTCCCGCGGGCGGGGTGAGATAAAGGGTTTTACCTTTCCCCATGTCTATGTTAAGAAAATGCAAATTCGAGGGGGGGATCCTATGGTGGAAAATTTTATCAACGGCCTGCCCGGTTATCTGGAGGGATCCCTTCTCTTTGCCTATCTGGCCGTTTACCTGGGAGGGGTCCTGATCAGTTTTACCCCCTGCATTTATCCGGTCATCCCCATCACCATCTCCTTTATCGGGGCGCACGGCAGAGGCTCCAGGAGCAGGGGGCTGGTGCTGGCCCTGCTCTATGTCCTGGGAATGGCCCTCGTCTACGCCCTCCTCGGCGCCGTCGCTGCCCTCTCGGGAAAGCTTTTCGGTCAGCTCCAGACCAATCCCTGGACCTATTTCACCATCGGCAACCTATGTATCCTGATGGGATTATCCATGCTGGATGTTTTTACCGTTTCCGTCCGGGCGCCAAGTTTTGTGACCCGCGTCCAGCGGCGGAACAAGGCCGCAGGAATGGTCGGCGCCTTTCTCGTCGGCGGGGCATCCGGTCTGGTCATGAGCCCCTGTACGGCGCCGGTCTTTACGGTCATCCTGGCCTATGCGGCAACGCGGCAACACACCATCTTCGCCTCGAGCCTGATGTTCGTTTTCGCCTTCGGGATGGGGACCCTGCTGATCCTCATCGGAACCTTTTCGGGTCTACTGGCGAGGCTCCCCCAGTCCGGCCGATGGATGGTCCGGATCAGCCGTCTTTTTGGCTGGATACTCCTTGGGACCGGGGAGTACTTCCTCATTCAAGCGGGGATCCTCTGGGTCTAAGGAAGTGCCATGGGGTATGAAGGTGGACAAGGAACATCGTATCGGACGACGCGTTGCCTCGGCCGAAGGGATCGAAAGATCCGGCGGACATGCAAGGGAAAAGACAGGGAGGGCACAATGAAGGAAGGAAGGACCTTTCTCTGGGGGATTGCCGTGACCGTGATGATCACCTTTCTTCTGCCGCTTCCTGCGGCTTCCTGGTCTGCCGCCCCGAAACCGATCGCATCCCCCCAACCGTCCCTTCGGGAAAAGGCCCCGGATTTTGTCCTGAAGGACCTCAAGGGCCAGAGGTTCCGTCTGAGCGACCACAGGGGGAAACGACCGGTCCTGATCATCTTCAGCACGACCTGGTGTACCTTCTGTAAGGCCGAGATCCCCCATTTCAAGGCAATCCACGACACCTACGCCAAGCGGGGATTGGAAATCGTCAACATCGATATTCAGGAATCGAAGGAGAAGGTTTCAAGGTTCACCGCCCAGAACCAGTTGCCGTACCGCGTCCTTCTGGACGAGGACGGCACGGTGAGCGGCATTTATGATATCCTGGGGGTCCCGTCGATGGTCCTGATCGATAAAAACGGCATGATCCATTGCCGCCAGTGCCAAAACGTGGAAACATCCCTGGACACCCTCTTGAGACCCTGAGAGGATGGGAAGCAGATTGGCGAGCACGCCATGAACAAGGAGGCAAGATGAGTGTTTTGATCCATTTTTCCATTTTCCCTACGGACAAGCAGACGAGCGTCAGCCCCTATGTGGCCAAGGCCGTGAGGATCGTTCGGGACAGCGGTTTGCCTTTCAAGCTCGGCCCGATGAGCACGGCCATCGAGGGGAAAGACTGGGAAGAGGTGATGGCCGTCGTCGAACGATGCTTCAAGGAAATCAAGAAGGAGTCCGGTCGGATCTATATGACGCTCCAGATGGATTACCGGGAGGGAGCGACCAACCGGATCGAGGGGAAGATCAAGTCCGTCGAAGCGAAGCTCTAGACCCGGAGCGGTGGGAGCACTGAAGGTTCGCAAGCGTTTTGGCAGGATCGCCTGGATTTACGACCTCATCGAAGCCCCCATGGAGATGATGGGGGGCCGACCGTGGCGGGCCTCAGGGAGGTGGAACGAGTCCTGAAGCGGACCGCTATTTCTCCAGACCGATGATCTGGCGCAGGTCCCCTGACTCGCAGGCACGGGCGGAAAAGAAGAGCGTGACGATGTCAAAGAGGGCCCCGTAGAGGTTATCCTTCTCTTCGCCGCGGAAACCTTCCTGGACGGCCGGAATTTTCTCATCGGCCATCAGGGCGATCAGGGCAGCGATCTCCGTTCCCGGTAGATTCCAGCTCTTGGGCTCACTGACCAGAAACCGCATCGCCGCGTCCATGAAGGCGGTCATGCCGTCGTAAACCCCATCGGGAAGCTCCCCGATAATCCCGTCCAACTCGCGCTCCATCTCCGGAAGGTCCATGATCCGGTGGTAATGGTCGATCCATGCCCGGTAAGGCTTCTGCATGAGTTCCTCGAACTTCTCTTCTTCCATAGTCTCTCCAAGCCTCCCTTCCAGGGCCTCTCAGTAACAGGTCATCCGGGCAAATGCAATCTCTTTCCAAAAGGGAGGTGGTGACTCATTTTGTGCCGGATGGATTCCGGGCGCTCATGAATCTTTTTCGACCCTGCAGCGTCTCGCTCTGCCGCACCGGCAAAACTCGCGCCTCACGGCGCTCAAACAGTTGCCGCTGCGCCGCTACGCTTCGACCGCTAGGAGGCCCCGAAAAATCTTCAAATCGCGACCCCGAAACCCATCCAGCATAGGGCAAACTGAGTCACTACCAAAAGGGGGAATGCCTTGCAGGATTTCCTTTTTGGCGTTATAGAGGCCCCGTGTAGGGCAAAGGGCACCCCCTGCCCCATCCGACACCGTTGCATCCGAACCCGAGGAGGAGCGCCTTGAAGATGGCCCCCGCACACCGCCGGAGATTGCCGGCGTGTCTCAGGATATCAACCGGCAAATGGCTCCTGATCGCGGTGTTCGTCCTGGGCGGCTGCGCGACAACCGCCGGGCAGAAACCCACCAGCCTGTTGCCGACCGAGAGGGCAGCCGCGGCCCGTCTTGAAGCGGTCCGTGGGAACCCTGAAAGCCTGCGCGATTTCTTCCGGCAGATGCCCAAGGGGGGCGATCTCCATATCCACACGAGCGGCGCCCTTTATCCCGAGGAGCTGCTCCGGATCGCTACGGAAAAGGGGCTATGCGTCAACCCCGTACGCGGCGATCTGTCCTTCCCTCCCTGCGGCCCCGCAGCGGATGTCCATACCCTTACCGTCGCACAAGCGGCCGATATCCAGGAACTGAAGGAGCGTCTGATCGGTCTCTGGTCCATTCGGGGAGCCCCTCAAGAAGCCCGAGCCGCCAACACCCACTTCTTCGCCGTCTTCGGGAAGATCTGGCCCGCCACCGAGGACATCCCCGCCGTCCTCGTCGACCTCCGTGACCGGGCGGCCCGGGACCATGTGCAGTACCTGGAGGTGATGTACCGGATCCGGGATGTCGACAACAGGGCCGCCGCCCTCGGCCGGCAGATCGGGTGGGACGATGATTTGGCCCGACTCCGGGATCGTCTCCTTGCTGCAGGGCTAGAAGATCTGGTCAAGGAAGCCGCCACCGGGATCGACCGGCGCCACGAGGAATCCCTGCAAAGGCTCCGCTGCGGTTCAGCGGGGGCTCGGCCGGGCTGCGGCGTGGCGGTCCGTTACCAGCAGTATGCAAATCGGACCCTGCCGAAGGAAGCCGTTTTCGCCCAATTTGTCCTGGCCTTCGAGATCGCCAAGCGACACGCCCTTGTGGCCGGTGTGAACCTCGTCGGCCAGGAGAACGACCCCACGGCCCTCGCAGACTTTCCCCTCCACATGAGGATGGTGGGCGCTCTCCACGGCCTCTACCCCGAAGTGAAGATCGCCCTTCACGCGGGGGAGCTGACACCGGAACTCGTCCCCCAGGAGGACCTGCGCTCCCACGTCCGTGATGCCCTTAGGACGGCAGGGGCCGACAGGATCGGTCATGCCTCAGACATCCGCTACGAGGATGCCCGGGAGGAGACACTCCGGGAGATGGCCGAACGCCGTGTCGTGGTCGAGGTGATGCCGACGAGCAACCGCTTCGTCCTCCTGATGGAGGGGAAGCATCATCCTTTTCCCGACTACCATGAAAAAGGCGTTCCCGTGGTCCTGGCCACAGACGACCCCGGAATCCTCCTCACCGACCTCACCTCGGAGTTCACCGAAATGGCGCTCCGCTATCCCCGCCTGAGCTGGCCGGATTTCAAGGCCTTCGCCCGAAACAGCCTGGAGTTCAGTTTCCTGTCCGGGAAGGGGCTCTGGCAGAAAAGCGGGGATTATGGCGAGACGATAGAGGCCTGCAGGGACGCCGAAGCGGGAAAGCCCCTGCCCGCCGCCTGTGCGGGGGTGATGGAGGGGAATCCCAAGGCCGCCCTGCAGTGGGCCTTGGAGGAGAAACTGGCGGCCTTCGAGGAGGAATTGGCGCTCCTTGAAGCCCGCACCATCGGGGAAGAACGATAGGCCGAGGGCCTGAAAGGCAGGGGCCCTTCATCGGTCCGGCGATGCCACGCCCTTAACTGGGGAGGGTATCCGACTGGGCCCGGTACCACTCGATCGTCTTTTGGAGTCCTTCGCGGAAGTCCGTACGCGCCTGAAAGCCGAATTCCCGATAGGCCCGCGTCGTGTCCAGCATCCTCCTGGGTTGGCCGTCTGGTTTCGACTTGTCCCAGACGATGCGGCCCTGGAAGCCCGTCAGTTCCACGATCAGACCGACCAGATCCCGGATCGAGATCTCGAAACCTGCCCCGATGTTGACCGGTTCGGGCTTGTCATACCGCTCCGTCGCCAGAACGATCGCCTCCGCGGCATCCTCCACATAGAAAAACTCCCGAGTGGCGGAGCCGGTTCCCCAGACGACGATTTCCGTTTCCTTCCGCCTCACGGCATCGGTGCACCGCTTGATCAGGGCCGGGATGACATGAGAGGAGCGGGGATCGAAGTTGTCGCCGGGACCGTAGAGGTTGACCGGCAGGAGGAAGATGGCATTGAAACCGTACTGCTGGCGGTAGGCCTGGGCCTGAACGAGCATCATCTTCTTGGCCAGACCGTAGGGGGCGTTTGTCTCCTCGGGATAGCCATTCCAGAGATCATCCTCCCTGAAGGGGACGGGGGTGAACTTGGGGTAGGCGCAGATCGTTCCCAGGGCGACGAACTTCTTGATCCCCCTCAGATACCCCTCGTGCATGAGCGGGACCCCCATCATGATGTTCTCGTAGAAGAGGGACCCAGGATTCTCCTGGTTGAAACCGATGCCGCCGACCTTGGCCGCCAGATGAATCACCGCATCGGGCCGCTGTTCATCGTAAAGGCGGCGGATGTCCCCCGGCTGGGTGAGGTTGTAATCGGGCAGGTCCGCCACAAGGATCTTCCCATAGCCCCGTTTTTCAAAGGCACGGACCAAGTGCTTCCCCAAAAATCCCCTGCCGCCTGTGATCGTGATTCTGTTATCCTTCATGGATCGTCTTTCTCGCGTCGGTTGGCCATCCGGCCTAAGGCATATCCCTGCCGCGGGCCCGTCATGGCAGAGGGCATCATCCCATCCGGTGGTTCCCCATGGCATAGCCGGCATCGACGAGGGTCTTCTCCTTCTCAGCGGCCTCCAGGTCTGCCGAAACCATCATGTCGATAAGCTGATCGAAACTGACCTTCGGACGCCAGTTGAGGGCACGGCGGGCCTTGGACGCGTCGCCCAGCAGGACGTCCACCTCGGTGGGCCGAAAATATCTAGAGTCGATCGCCACGTGTTTCTGATGGTCGAGGCCGAGCTTCGCAAAGACCTTTTCAACGAACTCACGGACCGAATGGGTCTCCCCGGTGGCGATCACATAATCGTCGGGTTTTTCCTGCTGGAGCATGAGCCACATGGCCTCGACGTAGTCCCCGGCGAAGCCCCAGTCCCGCTTCGCGTCAAGGTTGCCCAGATAGAGCTTTTCCTGGAGACCGAGTTTGATCCGGGCAGCGGCCCGGGTGATCTTCCGGGTAACGAAGGTTTCGCCCCGACGGGGGGATTCGTGGTTGAAGAGGATGCCGTTGGCGGCGAACAGCTGGTAGGCATCCCGGTAATTGCGGACCACATAGTAGGCGTAGACCTTGGCGGCGGCATAGGGGCTCTGAGGCTGAAAGGGGGTCGCCTCGGACTGGGGGGGCGGGGCGGCGCCGAACATCTCGCTGGAAGAGGCCTGGTAGAAGCGGGCCTTGATCCCAGTCCGGCGGATCGCCTCAAGAAGCCGGAGCGTCCCGAGGCCGGTGACATCGCCGGTGTATTCGGGCATATCGAAACTGACCCGGACGTGGCTCTGGGCTCCCAGATGGTAGATCTCATCGGGCCGGATCTCGTAGATGAGGTCGGTCAGCTGACCGGAGACGGCCAGATCGCCGTAGTGCAGATAGACCCGCGCCTGAGGATCGTGGAAATCCTTGTAGAGGTGATCGATCCGGTCCGTGTTGAAGGTGCTGGCCCGCCGGATGAGGCCGTGGATTTCATAACCCTTGCCGAGGAGGAATTCGGCCAGATAGGAACCGTCCTGACCGGTAATCCCGGTGATAAGCGCTTTTTTCATCTTGAACCTTTCCTGTATCCGTTTATTGGCTGGCTGCTCGACAGCGGCTCAAAGACGGGTCACGCTGGCCGGATTGACCCGCCGAATGCCTTCTTCATGAAGACCGGCAGATGGCCAGGGTTCAAACCCGTTTGCGGCAATGAGCAGGGCGGGCCCCGCTGATCGCTTGCCGCGGAGTTCGCGCGAGAAATATCGCCAATCTAAGCGTTTGTCAATGGTTTTCTCACCCTCTGGAGAGTCCGTCCCTCTTCAAAAGACCCCTTCTCGGGCCTTCCGGGTGTCTTCATCCTTTAAGGCTCTATTTCTGACAGGAAGGACAGGACCAGGTCCCCCGCCCACCCATCACCCTGCGTTCAATCCGGCCGCCGCACCGCCGGCAGACTTCTCCCTCCCTAGCGTACACTTCAAGGTGTTCCTGATTCGTCCCGCTGGCCCCGAAGAGGTCGCGCCAATCGGAAACCGTCGTCCCGCGGCAGGCCACAGCCCGCGGGAGGACCGCCGCTGCAGCCCTCTCCACCCTCCGCCATTCGGCAATGGTCAAACTGCCCGCCGGCCGCCCGGGATCGATTTTCGCCCCGTGGAGGATCTCGCAGGCATAAATGTTCCCGATTCCCGCGATGAACCGTTGATCCATGAGAAAGGATTTCACCGGCAACCGCCTCTCCGCGGCGATCTCTCTGAGGCGGCGTGCAGGCAATCCCTCCAGGGGGTTCGCCAGGGGGACTGAAAGGACCGGGTCTGATCCCAGACGAACCGTGGCAAACCGCCGCGGGTCGATCAGCAGCAATTTCCCTGCGGCAAAGGAGATGATCAGGCGGGTATGGGAAGGAAGGGGGGAAGCCCCCTTCTGCCAGAGGAGGCGGCCGGTCATCCGCAGATGGAGAAGAACCGTCGGACCGTTCTCGAGCTTCACGCACAGGCCTTTTCCCCGCCGTGTCACCCCGATGATCCGGTGACCGTCGAGCCCTGCCAGAAGCCCCAGACGGGCATCGACCACCTGGACATTGCGGATCTCCTGACCAGGGAGGATTCCGTTGAGCTGCCGACAGAGGGTTTCCACTTCGGGAAGTTCCGGCAAGGATCCATCCTTTCCTATCTTGATATGCAACGAGTTATTTTAATGGGGAGAGCGATCCTGTCAAGGGAAAGCCGCCTTGGGTGGTGACATATTTTGTGGCGGATGGAGTCACTGCCCCGCCTTGGCCACAGTCCGATAGGTGGACCAGGATGAGAAATTTATATTCCGATTTAGAAAAGATCGGAATTCAGAGGTCCTGTCGCACTTCCATCGTCAATATCCCGCCGTATCTCGCATCATCCCCATGACACCTCGTTCAGGAATATCTGTTTGGATTAGAATCGGCATTTATTGTTCCTGTCATGCCATCCCCTTGTGGCGGCATGAGCCGGATTTCCATGTGATGCTTCAATGGCACGGTTCTTTCATAGAATCTCTGTCGAGGGAAATATGCCATGACTCTCAAAAAGACCCGGTCGGTCAGTTTGACGGGGATTGTCATACCGGTGGAGTGGAACGAAGGCCTGCAAGTGGTCGCGGTGGCGCTTGCCACCTCCGACGAAAAGGAGTACCGAA
>JAJFUM010000034.1 GCA_021372415.1 Deltaproteobacteria bacterium | reverse complement strand
GCTTGGCCTCGGTGATGTCGCGGACGACGCCCACGAAGAGGTCTCCCGCCGCCAACTTCACCCTCCCCACGGTAAGGTGGAGGTTCAGGATCGTACCGTCCTTCCTCAGGCCCGTTACATCCACCCCTTCCCCGACCATCTTGGCCCGTCCGGTCTGCAGGACGTTCCGTATATACCCGTCGTGACGCCCCCGGTGAGGTTCGGGCACCAGGATGCTCACGTTCTTCCCGACCACCTCTTCGGCCCCGTATCCGAAGATGCGTTCCGCCGCGGGGTTGAAGAACTCGATCAGCCCATTTTCGTCGACCGTCAGGACGCCCTCGGCGATGTGGTTCAGGATGGTCCGGGTCCGCTCCTTGTTCTCCTGGAGGGTACGGTCCATCCGTTCGGCGCGTTCCACCTCGCAGCGATGTTCTGCACTCACCGCCTCCAGAGCGACGGTCTTCCGCAGGAGTTCCTCCTGCCTGTCCTTCAGTTCCCGGCCGTACCGCCGCAATCTGCGGTTGACGATGAGGATATAGAGGATCGCCACCGCCATGACGAGGAAGATCAGGGCAAGATGGGGATCATCCAGAAGGAACGTCGTCATTGCCGCACCCTTTTCACAAAATCCCCGATCCATTCCTGGACGGACCGGGTGGGGACCGGAACGATCTCACGGTGACGCCCGTCGCCCCCGCTCTGGATCCGCCAATCGCAGTCCTTCTCCACCTGGAACCAGACGAGTCCCGCCAGCCCCCAGCGCGCAGCGGTCTCGAGGGCCTCCCGGAGCCACCGCCCGCGGTCGCCCCCGGCCGTCACACTGGCTGTTTCAAGGACGAATATCGGCTTGTCCGGCGCCAGGCCCTGCAATTCCAGGTGAAGGGGGCCGAAGATCTCCTCAAAACCCTGCCAGCGGCTGTCCCAGCCGTTCACGTCCCGCACCTGAGAGGTCCCCCAATTGTACCCGTCCATCCCCAATAGATCCACCCAGGAATCGCCGGGGTAGTAATGTCCGGCCCGGTTCCACAGGGCCGAGGGATCGTGGGAGGGGGCGGGAACCGATTCGGCGTTCGGACAGAAGACCCAGAGAGCGTTGCGGGCGCCGACCTGACGGAAAAGAGACACGACATGACGAAACATCTTCCTGTAGTTTCCGGGACTCTCCGGACCGTACCGGTCGCGGGTCGTGCCCCAGTGGTAGCGCTCCAGGTTCATCTCATGGGCAAAGCGGACCAGGAAGGGCCTCCCCCAGGTCCGGGCCCTGCCGGCAAATTCCAGGATGTACCGGTCATAGCGGCCGCCGAGGATCTCTTCGGCCGGGATCGTGACCTCCTGTCCGTCCCGGTGGTACATGGGCTCCCATGTCAGGCAGGGAACGCCCCCGTTCGACCAGACGGCATCGAGGCTCTCCTCGGGAAAGGCGGAACCGCTCAACTCCTCCGGTGAGGGCCACTGCAGGAAGAAAACCACGATCTGTGCCGTGAGCCCTGCGGCCTTTTCCTCCTGCTGCAACCGCTCCGTCGTGATCGGGTAGCCGTCGAAGGCAAGCCCCCAGAAAGGGAGATCGGCTGCGGACACTCTTTCCCCGGCCCCCAGCGGAAGGCCGCAAAGGAAGAATCCCAGCATCACCACCGGCCCAAGGGGCCATCTGAGCATGGCTAGGTTCCCCCTTCCGTGGGCTCGTTGAAGTAAAAGACGGACGACAGGATTCCTAAATGATAGAGGCACCACAGCATGTTGATCACGATGCCGCCCAAAGGGTCCCTCTCATAGACGAGCCGGTTGGCGCCCCACACGATGGCGGAAAAGCTCATGGCCGCCAGGGTGAGCTGGGGCCAGAGGTCGGCCAGGGGCAGGGAGGCGCTCTTCCCCTTGGGGGTGACCACAAAGGTGCCCCGGATCCCCAGGAGGGCCTGGAGGGATGCCTTGATGTAGACGGGAAAGGTGATGGCCATCAGGAGCTGCCCCGACAGAAGATCGCCGATGCGATAGCTGCGCTGTCGGAGGGTCCAGAAGAAGGTGGCGACGGTGATGACGAGGTAGGGGAGGAAGAAGATCAGATAGATCTCCGGCCGGGCCAGGTAGGTCGGGATGCCGAACCACAGGTACAGAATGGGGCACATTGCGAGGATGAAAAAGACGAACCCGATGAGGTAATGGGTGCAGGACAGGAGGTATTCCCACCACTTCACGGCAGGCAGCTTTCCGGGGTGTCTCATGAAGTAGGCCAGGACCTGCCTGAGCAGGCCCACTGTGCCCAGGGCCCAGCGGAACTGCTGCTTGAAAAATCCTCCCAGATCCTCGGGCCCCATCCCGAAGGCCAGGACATCGCCGACATAGGCGGAGCCCCAGCCCCTCAGGTGGAACTTCAGGGAAGTGGCAAAGTCCTCCGTCACGGACCGCTCTTCGAATCCCCCCACATCCATCAGGGCCTCCCGCCGGAAAATGACGTTGGTCCCGCAACAGAACATCGCGTCTTCGATGCTCTTGCCCTCGCAGATGTACTCATAGAAGACCGCCTGCTGCAGGCCGGCGGCACGGGCAATCCGGTTCGTCTCGAAGTTGGTGTAATACTGGGGCGTCTGGATGAAGGCCAGCCTCGGGTTCTCCTCCATCCTGGCCACCAGCTGCCCCACGAAATGGGGGAAGGGATTCTGGTCCGCATCAAAGACGATGATGTATTTCTCCCGCTCCCCTCTCGGACGGCCGGAAAGATTCTGAAACTCGAATCCCTCCCTGGGCTCCCCTTCGATGAAGGCCAGAAAGTCGTTGATCATCCCCGCCTTGGCGCCCCGCCACCGGCGGCGGAAGAGATCGACGCCGATCCGCCGGCAGAGGTCGTCGATGGAGCGCCGGTACTCCGCCATTGCGGCGGGATCGCCGCCGGGCAGGTCGTAGCGTGTATCGTCCAGAAAATAGATCCGTTTGTTTGGATAGGTGAGGTTGTAGAAACTGATCAGGGTGTTCTCCACCACATCGAGCGGCTCCTTGAAGGAAGAGACGATGATCGCCACCGGCGGTCCGGTCTTCAACCGGGGGATCGGTCTTGCCACGGGCTTGAGTGACCCGCGGCGGCGGACCACATGGTAGATCTCCAGAAAATACCCCACGCCGTGCATCAGGATGAAGCACTCGGCCCCCAGGAGCACCCAGGCCAGCGTGATCTCGTACCATGCATAGTCCGAGACGAGGATGATCAACGTCCGGATAATGATGTAGACGACGGCGAAAAGGATCGCCAGGATCGGGAAGATCGCGCCGAAGATGATTTTCATGGACCCCGCTGCTTTGCCCATGGCCTTCAGAACCGGTAATTGACGGTGGCCCAGAAACTGTCGGCGTCCCATTCCCGGGAACGGTGGAGCATTCCCCTGAGGCCGACCATCCAGTGCCGGTAAAACTCGTATTGCCACTCGCCCTCCAGGCGGACCGAAGGATTGCCCGTCGATTCCGACCCGAAACTCAGGCGCAGATCATAGACATGCAGGTCGTTCCCGCAGAAGAAGGGCCGGGAAAGATCGTGGCGCCATTCAAAGGTCACTTCACCCGACAGGACATTGCGGGGCGTCCAGTAGGGATAGGCGATGTCCGTGAGAGTCCCCGACCCGTCATAGTCGAAGCGGTTCTGGACCCTCGTATCGCGGTAGTCGCCGGAGAGGATCACCTTGAACACGCCGGGATGATCCGTGAAGGCGTATCCCGTTCCCAGCGAGAGGTGCTGCCCCTCGTTGCCGTCGTTGTAGCTCAGGTAACGGACCCGCCCGTTGACCTCAAGCCTTCGGGTCAGATTCGACGAGGCGGACAGCCACCAGTTGTCGGCCTGGCTTCCCCGTTTGATTCCGAAATAGTTGGCGATTTCATCGGTCCTCTCGTAGCCGATCCCCAGGGTCAGCGCATCCCGGACGTTGAACCAGAGTCGTCCGTAGCCGCTGTCCCGGTCCTCGAACTGGCGGTCCCGGTATGCCTTGTGCGTCCAGCTGCCCTCACCCCTCCAGTAGGGATTGATCACCCCTCCCATCGCCAGCGAGAAACCGTCTGCAGCGTAATGGTCCCCCGTGTACTGGGGATTTTCGATCCAGTGGTGTCCGGTCAATGACAGCCGGTACCGGCCCCAAAAGGGGAATTCCAGCGCCACGTCCGTACGATGGCGGGTGATCTGCGCCAGATCTCCCCGGCCGTTTTCCTTCCAGTAGGACTGGGAAACGCCGACGGCCGGAGACTGCCGTATCTGCTGCTTGTCGAGGGCCGCCCTGGCCAACCAGTGGAGCGGATCGATCTCCAGAAGCCTCCTGTACCCATCGGCCTCGCCGTCGCACAGTCCCAGGGCGCAGTGAACCTGGGCGAGATCGAAAAGCGCCTCCTCGTTTCCGGGGTTGAATCCGACGAGCTCTTTGTAGGTCTCCAGAGCCCTGGCATAGCGCCGATCCCAGGCCAGCCCTTTGGCCTCCATCTCGAGAAACGCCGCCTTCTGGACCTCATAGGCTGACAGAAGCTCCGCCAGGACCGTCCCGACCTCCTGCCGCCGCTCGGCCGTGAGGGACCTGCCGGAATCCTCCATCTGAGCGGCAAAGGCCTCGTAGCCCCCGTAGAGGGAACCTGCCCGGACCTGCGCCTCCAACCGTCCGTACGCCTCGGCCAGAGGGGGCTTTCCCTCCCCGGCCGCCAGGGGGGCCAACCTCTCCAGGAGCACCTCGTCCACGGCGGGGGCCAGCATCGCCCGGTAGGCTGCCATGGACTCCTCGTAGCGCTTCCCCCACAGGGCCACCCTCGCCTTTTCCCTCTGTGGGACCGGATCGCGGGGATTCATGCGTCGGACAGCCTCGTAGCCGTCGATCGATTCCTGGTAGCGCCGCGCCCACGCCAGGACGCGGGCCAGCCCGATCGCGATCTTGGAATTGCCCGGGAACTCTGCGGCAAGTCCCTCGTATAGCCGAATCGACTCGTCCCAGCGCTGATCCACGCCCGTGTTTTCCGCCAAACCGATCCGGGCCGGGAAATAGTCGGGATCCGTGCGGAGGGCTTCCCTATACAGGAGGATCGCCTGGTCGTTGAAACCGTACATCGCATAGAGGCCTGCCCAGGCGATCCGTTCCGCCGGCGGTTCCTTCGCCTCCAGGAGGTCCTTCAGGAAACCATCGGTACGGACCCTCTCCCAGGCCGCATGGAAACGGGCTTCCGCATCCCGGGGGGCCGACTCGACGGCCTTTTCGAAGAACCGACTGGCTTCCTTTTCCTCTCCCAGCTTCCGGTGGATCTTCCCCTGGGCAATCAGCGACCGGATCTTATCGCCGGATGCTCTCCCATAGGCCTCCAGGGCCTCCCGGTGGCGCCCCAGCCCCTCCAGGGCCTCCGCCTTCAGGCGCATCCCCTCGGGGTCTACCGGCGCTGCCGACAGAAACCGCTCCACGGTTTCAAGGGCCCCGGCGAAGTCCTTCCTCTTCTGTCGCAAGTCTGCCTGATTCAGAAGGATTCTCTTCTCGCCGGGCGTCTTCAGCAGGAGCTGGCGGTAGAGCCCTTCCGCCTCCTCGTAGCGCTCCGAACTGACCAGGGCCAGAGCCAGCTTGAGCGCCACGGCGTTGTCCTGGCCGTGGCGTCCCAGGTGTTCGCGGTAGATCCGTTCCGCCTCGTAAAAATCGCCCCAACCGATCATGCGATCGGCGAAGCGCAGCAGGAGCGTCTCATCTCCAGGGGCCTTCCCTGTCGCCGACCGGTACAGGTCCCGGCATCGGGCGGCGTGTCCCAATCCGGCCTCGATATCGGCCATCTCGACGGTCAGATCCACATCGTCCGGGTATCGGTTCAGGAGCCCTTTCATCCGGGCCAGGGCCCTCTCCGCCTCGCCGCGTCGGACCTCGATGCGGGCCAACTCCAGGCCGACCTCCCGATCCCCCGGCATCCGGCCCTCAAGCCGCTCCAAAACCGTCAGGGCCTCGTCGTACCGTCCCGACCAGCTCAGGGCCAGCCCCAGTTTCTTCAGCAGATCGTCCCGACTGGGCTCCAGTTGCACAGCCCTTCGGTAATGGTCCAGGGCCTCGTCCTTCCTGCCAGCGGACCACAAGGCATCGGCCAGTTCGCCATAGACCTCCGGACCGACCGCCCCCATCGAACGGATTCCTTCCCGGTAGGCGCTGATCGCCTGATCGTACCGATTGGACCCGGCGTAGGCGCGCGCCAATTCAAGGGAAACCTCGGGAGAGGCTCCCTTGGAAAGGATGGATTCGAAAAGGGCGGCCGCCTTCCCGTAATCGCCACGCCAGAGATAGAGCCTCGCCATGGCGAGCGTCGCCCCTCTGTCATTGGGATCCCGGCTCAGGAGAAGCGTCAGTTCATCCTGGGCCAGGTCATAGCGCTTCTGCCACAGGAATATCTCCGCCATCTCCCGGCGGACGGTCCCGTTTTCCGGCTGCTCGGCCAGCAGGATCCGGTACTGCTCCACCGCCTCGGCCCAGCTCTTCTCGCGGGCGCCAAGGACCCTGGCCAGGGCGAGACGGGCCTCGAAATCGGTCATCCCCTCACCGGCCGGAACGAGACTGGAGGCTTGGCCGTCGCCCGACGAGGCTGCGGCAGGGATTGAAAGGACCGCCAGAATCAGCAAGGCCGCCAGAAAACGGCCCGCCGGCAGAAGAGGCCGATTCGCGGGGCGGCCACCCTCGGCACGAGATCGTTTCTCCATCATGCCCCTTTGCCTATCGGAGGGTCTTTCTCAACTCCCTCACCGCCTCGTCGTAGCGGGAGGCCCAGATCAGGACCTGAGCGTATCTTCTGCGAACCTGGATATCGTCGGGCCGTGCCGCCAGGATCTTCTCATACTCGGCCAGGGAGGCCTCATACTGCTTCATCCAGCTCAGCATCTCCGCGAGCCTCAACCGCGCCGCCTGATCATCGGGGTGCCCCTTCAGATACCCCGTATAGAGGGGTCGGGCCTCCTCGTACCGTTTCTCGATCCGGTAGAGATCGGCCAGGAGGAGCATCTCCGGATCGCCTAGGAGTCCCGCGGGGACTGCACTCAGTTCCGCCAGTGCCTCTCTGGGTCTCCCAGTCCAGTAGAGGACCTTGGCCATTTCGATCCTCGCCGCGGTGAGGTCCGGTTTGACCTTCAGGACCTTCCGGAATTCCGCCAGGGACTCCTCGTAGCGCTTCAGGATCATCAATGTCCGGGCGAGTTCCAAACGGGCCTGCCAAGCCGGGATCTCGCCCAGGGACAACGGGCCGCCGCTGTTGGTCGTCCTGACGCCGGACGTCCCCGGCTGGGTCGCTTGCCCGGGGACTGCCTCCCCCCGTTCGCCGGCCGCTTCCGCACCTCCGAAGGCTGCCACAATCATGACTGCCACGAGGGCCTTGGATACCCCCCGGATGACCCGATCGATCCCCTTCATGGTTCGTCCCCCAATGCCCTCCGGTACTGCTCCACCGCCTCCTCGAAATGCCCGCCGCCCGCCAGGGCCCTGGCCAGGAGGATCCGGACGGAAGGAGCTTCCGGCCGGACGAGCAGCAAACGCCGGTAGAGCCCGGCGGCCTCATCGAATCGGCCCGCCCGGGTGTAGAGAGCCGCCAAGGCCTGGACCATCGATGGATTGCCCGGTTCCTGGATCACCAGTTTTTCGTAAAGGGGCAGCGCCTTCGCGTCATCACCCAGGGCGAGGTAAGCCGTGCCGAGACGGACGGCCACTCCCTTCTCCCGAAATCCCTGTTCCTGAAGCGGGGCCAGATAGCGGATGGCCCGGTTGTAATCGCCGGCGGCGAAACTGTTTTCCCCCCGCCGGTATGCGACGCGGTCTCGATGGACCCAGTGGTAGGAGAGGGTGGTCAGCCCGGCAATGGCAAGCAAGACGAAGATGATCAATGACTTCTTCACGGGAATCCCCAACCGAAACCAAAGCCCAACCTGCAACGGTTGAAGATCGAACGCCGAATCACTCGGCCGCCGGTTGCGGCGAACCTTCGTGCGTCACAGGATTCGAAGACCCGCGAACAAAGCTAGCATCGATATCAGGGTAACTTAAGAAAGTTAAAGTTTCAACATGAAATTGAGTGGTTCTGAGAGGAAAAGACCGACGAGGGTCGCCACGCCCTGTCCCCGGCCCAGGCCCAATCCCATCCTGGAACGCCGTCCGCCCCTGACCTTATTTCCGGGGGTTTCCCCGGCCAGGATCCTCGCCTCCGGACGACCCAGCCACCGTGGGGGGGGGGACACCCCGTCCATGTCGCGCCCCCTGCCTCAACATTTTTCTTGTCATAAAGGCCCGAATCGATTAAGAAGAGCCTTTTTCGTCTGCGGTCCCGGATGAGGGGACAGACCCAGGCGGCATGCCCGGGTCCAATCACAAGGAAGGGAACGGGGAACAGGAGATGACGACACCGATACAGCAGAAGATCAGGGACAAGAAGAGAACGGCCGAACAGATCGCGGACATGGTCAAATCCGGAGACTGGATCAACCACGGGACCATGGGGGGCGACTCCACCGTCTGTAGCCAGGCCGTGGCCCGCAGACTCGGACCCGGACCGGGCCAGCTCAAGGACATCGAGATCTGGCTCCACGGAAACCCCGTTCCTCGTCCGGAATTCCAGGAGATCGACCCCCTGGAGCAGTACCACTGCATGCACAACTTCTTCATGATGCCTTGGAACCGCAAGGCCCGCGACGTCAACAAGGTGAGCGACTGGGCCCAGTGGGGCTGGGCCTACGGCATCTGGGCCTACCATTACCGTTTCGCCAACGCCGTGCGCGAGAACCGCGGCATCGACTGGTGGTTCAACGCCGCCACCGTGCCCGACCACCACGGCTTCTTCAACATGTCCTACGGGACGAGCAACTGCAACGTCTACCGTCAGACATCCAAGAAGATCGTCTTCGAGGTCCGCTCCGACTACCCCTGGGCCGAGGGGGGCCGTTTCAATACGATCCATATCGACGATGTCGACTACTGGGTTGAGGTGGATTGCGCCAAGTACACCTGGCCGCAGGTCGACGAGCGGGGGATCAAGCCCAAGCCCGAGGAGCAGACGATCGCCCGCCACATCATGACCATCATGCGGGACCGGGACGTGGTCCAGCTCGGGATCGGCGCCCTCCCCTCCGCCTGCGTCGCGGCCATGGCCGATGCCGGCTTCAAGGACCTGGGCATCCACACCGAGATGCTCAACTTCGGCCTGATCAAGCTCATCGAGTCCGGCCAGGTCACCAACGCCTACAAGAATCTCGATCAGGGGAAGAGCGTCTATACCTTTGCCTTTCCCTTCGATTCGCAGTGGTACTACGACACGATCAACCGCAACCAGCACTTGGCCGTCTACGACTCGGGCTACACGAACAATCTCCAGAACATCACCCGGATCGACAACATGATCGCCATCGACAACTGCGTGGCCATCGACCTGCTGGGCCAGCAGTGCTGCGGCTTCTACGAGATGAGGCCGATCTCCGGCACGGGAGGATTCCTCCACTTCGTGATCTTTGCGGGACACTCCCGGGGGGGACGCGGTGTGGCGGCGATCACCTCGCGCAGCAAGAAGGGGACCTCACGGATCGTCCCCTTCCTCCCAGAGGGCTCCACGGTCGATGTCCCCGCCCAGTTCGCCCAGTACGTCTGCACCGAGTACGGGATCGTGAACCTCCGGGGACTCACCGGCTACGAACGGGCCTCGGCCCTGATCTCCATCGCCCATCCCGACGACCGCGCCTGGCTCACCGAGGAGGCGCGCAAGCACGGGCTGATCGCGCCGAAATTCCCCGTCTCCATGCACCCCGAGGAGGGCGGCGGCCGAAGATACCCCAGCTACGAGGAACGACGGAAATACAAGCTGCCCCTTCACAGCGAGATCTGGGGCTTCGACTGGGATCCCTACCAGTCCGGACGGTAGCCGCCCGGACTGGCGCCCACGCTCGGTTCCACCGACCGGCCGCCGACGGAACGCCCCGGGGCGTTCCGTCGGCAGTTCTATTTTCGGGATCGCAACCACAGGGCAGGGAGACGATGGGCCGACTCCGCCTTGACGGCTCCCGGAGCTAGCCCCCCCTTGCCGTCCCCTGAACGCAGGGCCCGTCCCCGAAACCGTGCCGCTATCGCAACGCCCCTCCGCCTGGGCATTGCCATTTCACCCTTTACCTGTTATTTATGGACCTCCTCGGGGATCGGTCGACAGGGTCCAGAACCCCGCGGGTCGAGGCGGACCTAAGCAAAAAGCGGACGGTCCGGCCAATCCCGCAGGCAGGGAAACGCCGGCGGAAAGCGGCAGACGGCCGAATGAACAGGAGGGAACCGAGGATGAAAAAATTCGACAGGGAGTTCTTCCGCAGTTTCTGGGCCCTGGTCACCCCCTACTGGAAGTCCGATCAGAAATGGGTGGCCTGGGGGCTCCTCGGCGTTGTCGTCGCCCTGAATCTGGGCCTGGTGGGTATAAACGTCGTATTCAACAACTGGCTGATCGGCTTTTACGACGCCATCCAGGCCTTCGACATCGGCAAGTTCCGCACCTCCCTTGGCTACTTCACCTTGATCGCGGGCACCTTCATCGCCGTGGCCGTCTACATGCTCTACCTCAACCAGTTGCTCCAGATCCGCTGGCGGACCTGGCTGACGGAGCGCTACCTGGACCGATGGCTGGCCCGCCAGACCTACTACCGCATCCAGGTCTTCGAACGGACCACGGACAACCCGGACCAGCGTATCAGCGAGGACATCAACGCCCTGGTCGAACTGACCCTGAGCCTGGGACTGGGGCTGATGCGGGCCTTGGTGAGCCTGGCCTCTTTCGTCGTCATCCTCTGGGGGATTTCGGGGCCCCTCACGATCCCCCTGGGCGGGCTCGGCGAGGTGGTCATCCCGGGATACATGGTCTGGGCCGCGCTTTTCTACGCCGTCGGCGGGACCTTGCTCACCATGCGCGTCGGAAATCCACTGATCTTATTGAACTTCAACCAGCAGCGGCTGGAGGCGGATTTCCGCTACAGCCTCGTGCGGCTCCGGGAGAACAGCGAAAGCGTGGCGATCTACGGGGGGGAAGGCCGGGAAAAGGCGGGCTTCATGCAGCGCTTCATGGCCGTCGTGGGAAACTTCCGCCAGATCATGTTCCGGCAGAAAAGGCTGACCTGGCTGACGAGCAGCTACAACCAGCTCTCCGTCGTGTTTCCGCTCCTGGTCGCCGCGCCGCGTTTCTTCGCCAAGCAGATCCAGCTCGGCGGCCTGATGCAGATCTCCAATGCCTTTGGGGAGGTCCACCGGTCCCTTTCCTTCATCGTGGACAGCTTCGTGGGGATCGCCCAGTGGAAGGCCGTCGTGGAGCGGCTCACCGGTTTTACGGAGACCATGCGACGCGTGGATTCCCTGCGGTCCCTGGAGAAGATCCGGGTGGCCCCCTCGCAGGAGGGGAAGGTCTGCCTGGAGCACCTGAACGTGCAGTTGCCCGACGGCAAGGTCCTTTCCCGGGATCTCAATTTCTGCCTCGGACGGGGCGATTCGATGGTCGTGACCGGCCCCTCGGGTTGCGGGAAGAGCACCCTGCTCCGGGTCCTGGCGAACATCTGGCCCTACGGGGAGGGCAACGTCAGCATCCCCGGCACCGATGGGATGATGTTCCTCTCCCAGAAACCCTACCTGCCCCTGGGCAGCCTGCGGGAGGCCCTCTTTTATCCGGCCAGTGTCCGCGACAACGGCGCGGAGCTTCGCGAGATCCTGGACCTCTGCGGTCTCTCGCATCTCTGGGATCACCTGGACGAGGAGGGCAACTGGTCCCAGCTGCTCTCCCCGGGTGAGCAGCAGCGGATCGCCTTCGCCCGGATCTTCCTCCTGAAGCCGACCCATGTCTTTCTGGACGAGGCCACGGCCTCCCTCGACGAGGCCACGGAGTCCCGTCTCTACGGGACGCTGAAGGAACGGCTCCCGGAGTCGGTCCTGATCAGCGTGGGCCACCGCAGCACGATCCTGGCCTGGCACAGACTGCATCTGACGCTCAGGGACGACGGCTCCTGGCAGTTCCGGAAGGCGGCCTAGCCCAGCATCGACTTGACCTTGTACAGGAGATAGCTGGCGGTAAAGGGCTTCTTGAGGAAGTTGACGGAGTCCTTCTTGAGGAACCCGTCCAGTTCCCGGTTCACCGAAAAACCAGAGGTGACCAGGATCTTCACGTTGGGATAGAGGGCCCGGATCCGACTGTAGATCTCTTCGAGGCCCGAATCATCGGGCCGGAAGATATCCAGGATCGCCAGGGTGACCTCTTCCCCGCTCTCGGAAAGGAGATCGAAGGCCTCGGTGCTGTTCTGGGCCAGGATGGTCCCGTATCCGTTGAGCGCCAGGATGTCGTGGACCACACTGCGGATCATCTCGTCGTCGTCGACCACCAGGACAACGCCCTTGCGGGATTTCAGTTCCGTGAATTTCCTGAACTCGCCGGAGGGAACATTCGCCTCCGGGACGCCCTGTTCGGCCAGTTCCTCGATGACATTCTGCAGGATGATCTGGTAGAAATCCTCGAAGTCCTTTATGAAACGGTCGATCATCGCTTCATCGTGATACTTGTGTTTCTCCATGACGCTGGACAGGAGCTTGTTCTTGTAGAGCCACAGGGAATGGACGATGAAATCCCGCGGGATATGGTAGGAGGCGATCATCTGAACGGCCTTCCGGATGCCGGCCAGAACCGCCTGGAAGTTGAGGGCCATGATCGCGCTGAAGAAGTTGTCGATGTTGATCAGCTCCATCTTGTCCACGATCGCCGCGCTGTAGTTCCCCCCGTACGCCAGAAAGGCGTCGCGCCAGGCGCCGGCAATGGCGTCCATGCTGTTGCGGATGTCCCAGAGGGTCGACTTGATATTGTCCATCTGTTCGCCGGAGAGCCGTCGTTTCGCGGCCGGGCGGCCGGCCATCTCCACGGCGCCCTCCTTGAGCTCCTGGATGACGCTGACGGGCTCGTCCGCCCTGACCCGGCCGGTCGCGTCACCGCCTTCGGTGAAATAGGAATGGGGCTGTTTCAGGAGCTGGATGTAGTAATCGACGGACAGGGATTCCCCCTTCATCACCCGCTTGACCAGATCGATGCTCAGGATGGCCGCGAGCCTGCCGGTCAGGAAATCCGGCGCGCCGTAATGAACGATGTAAACGTCCCGCTTGTCCAGTTGCCGGGTCCACCCCGTATAGTATTCCTTCCCGGCATCGGCCAGGTGGATCATCTCCAGGATGATGTGTTCGATGACGTGCGCAAAATTCGTCCCCTTCTGAAGTTCCTGGCAGAACCCTCCAGGTTTGCCGGCCATGCAGCTGTGTTCCTTCAACGAGGGCAGCAGGCTCAGGATCATCGAGGCAAATTTCGGCACCTCGTTGGAGAGCTTCGCACTCCAATCGGACAGATCCAGTTCGATCTCGTATACGGAAACCTTCGAGCGGATGATCTCCGCCGGCTGTTCGGCCATATCCTGCCCCTCTTAGAAACTAAGCAGCAATCCCTGCGGTTTTAAAAGTTGTGATTGACCTGTTGTTTTTCACCTTGTAACAACGCTCAGAAGGCTTCACCCTTGCGGATCGCCTCCGACAGGACACTCAGGTAGTCCTTGATGATCAGTTGGACATCCTGAATGTTGTAGGCCGATCCGCCCAGACGCTGAAGTGTCTTGGTGACCATCGCCTCGGACCAGAGGGCGGGATTGTTGAGCATGGTGCATACTGCATCGTTCGCCGCACTGGCCACGGTGCTGAAAAGCTCCGATGTTTGATTTACCATAATATGATCCTCCTTTCCAAGATTGGGTGCAGGGATTGCTGCCCGAACCCACGCCTCCCGGAGGCCACGAGAACACCCCGGGGGCTTATCTACACCAGGGGACGCCCCCCGTTGATCGTCTCGTAGGCATCGATATAGGCGTCGATCATCTTGCCCACATCATAGTGCTGCCGGGTCTCCCGCATGATCCTCCGGACCTGCCGGTCCCTGACCTCGGCAGGCCTCCTGTGGAATTCGACGCTCTTGTGCAAACCGTACCACAGGCCACCGGTGTCGTAGTTCAGGAAGAGAAAGCCGTTTCCCTCATCCTCGGAGACGCCTTCCCCGGCGAGCCGCAGTTCCAGGATCTTGTCATGATAACCGCCTGTGTCCCGATTGGTCGCCGTGGCGCCGAAGAGATTTCCCACCTGATCGATCTGACCGCAGGGTTCATAGAGGGAGACGCCGAAGACATCGCTGGCCGCACCGAAGCCGAGCATGGAGAGGGATTCGCTGAAATGCTGATAGGTGATCTTCCCGCCCGATGTCCAGGCGATCCGGCCGCATATGTCCTCGTGGGTGCGGTCGGAGCCGACCCCGTCTCCGACGATGGCGATCTGCACGTCGGGGTGCTCCGTCACGAAGGACTGGGCGATCTCTTCCAGGAGCTCGACGCCCTTCTGCGAAGGGTCCAGCCTCGAAGGCCAGTACAGGAGAATCGCGTCGGGATTGACGATGAGGCCCGTCCTCCTCTGAAACTCGATCCGGTTGGCCCTCTTGGCGGCCAGGACGTCGTCGTCGGGACCGTACCGTACCGCCAGGTGATCGCAATGCTCGGGATACATGCCCAGCGAGGGCGCATTGGGGATCGTCCGGGTGGATCCATAATGGTATTTGACCTTCACCTCGTTCCGGACAGCGGTGGGGATGAACGACTGGTCGGAGAATTGGTCCTCGACGATCTCCCGCAGAAACCTCAAGCCGACGAAACTGACCAGCGAAGCGCTCTTGATGGCCGAGGCCTGGCAGTCGATGCACCGCCTGCCGTGGTCCTTGGAGAAGTAGAGATGATCGTTGAGCCCGTTCACATCGACTCCCAGGAGCATCTCCACGGGCAGATGTCCGGTATGGACATTGTGCACCGTATGCAGGACCGGACAGCCGGTGGACTTGGCGTAGGCGGTGATGGCGCCGCCCGCCATCCAGTCATGGCTGTGGACCAGGAGATTCCCGGAGTTTTTCGATCGGATGTCGATGATGACGTGGTTGATAATCTGCTTCTGAAGCTCCGCGGCATTCAGCAGGGGATCGCCCGCGTAGGCGCTCGGCAGATCGGCGAAAACGGCGGAACTGACCAGGTGGATCCTCGCTGGGTCGATGCGGAACTGGATCTCCGACCATTGCTCCTCGCTCATATGGGATTCCCATTGGAATCGCTTGCGAAGATTCAGGGTCGCCACGTGGCATTCGACACCCCGTTTCGTCAGGCCCTCGCAGAGCGTGGCAATGACGTCCCCCATCCCGCCGCTCTTTCCAAAGATATAGCGGGCCAGCGGACCCATATCGTCCGGCAGTCGTCCCGTCTCCGGTGCGATGACCAGCACCGGCATCTTGCAGCCCTTTACCCTGACTTCCATGGCGGAAGATCATTTCTGGATTTGGAAATGAAAGAATTATAAATCCAATATGTTGGTCACTCTCGTTTAAGGGATATCCTTGGGAACGAACGCTTCGAAGTCCAGAGAGGAAAAAAGGGAGAAAGGAAATACTAGAACTGATTTTATTATAACTGTTTTTTCAGGAAAAACAAGAAAATCTTATCAGGGAGGTCCCTGAAGGATACCCCGGAAACATCGGCCGGGCATCCCCGCCCGGTCGAATCCCCACCCCGCTTTACGGTTTCTCTGCAGTGGTCCCCCAAGGGAGTCGAGATCAGGATAGCCATGGAAGTCTTTTTCGAAATAGAGGGCGTCTCTGAACGACCGCTTGACTTCTCCCGACTTCTTGCCTACATTTCCGGCAAAGATTCCCATTCCTAAGATCCCCAGGGACCTGGGGGCCTGGGACCTTGCACGATTCCGCGGGAGGGCACCTTCATGAAGAGCCGGATTGCCGAAGCCATCGAGACGCAGTATCCCCCAGTTGCCCTGATCTGGGCGGACGAGAAGCCCGAGGGGGCCATGCAGTTCCAGGAGGGGAAATGGGGCTGCGTCATGTGGCTGGTCGCCTCGGCCGCCAAGGGACGGCCGGCAGCCTGTGACGCGAAGACCTTCGGCTGCCCTGGCGGCGGGGTCGGAATGGGCTTCGGCAATTGCTACAAGATCTTTCCCGGAAGCGAGGAGGGATTCTGCCACTTCCTCTCATCCGGGATCGAGGGATGGGCGGAAGGGGCTGCGGTGGCCCAGATGGTCAAGCCCTTTCTGCGTGTGGAAGCCTACGACAATTTTGTCCACGGAGAGCGGTACGTCAAGACGCCGGCCTTGGTCAGGCGGTTCCTC
>JAJFUM010000020.1 GCA_021372415.1 Deltaproteobacteria bacterium | reverse complement strand
GGAGGGCAAGTATCTGACCTTCGCGCTGGCCGGCGAAGAGTACGGCATCAGGATCAGGAAAGTGAAGGAGATCATCGGAATGATGAGCGTCACGGGCATTCCGCAGGCCCCTTCGTACCTCAAGGGGGTGATCAATCTTCGGGGAAAGGTGATCCCCGTGGTGGAGCTCCGGCTGAGATTCGGCCTGGAAGAGGGCGTCCGCACGGACAAGAACTGCATCATCGTGGTGGAAGTCGCGGGCGGTGAATCCCAGATGCCCGTGGGAATCATCGTGGATTCCGTCTCGGAGGTCCTCCAGGTCCGGGAGGCCGAAGTGGAACCGGCGCCGGATCTGGGCGACTGCGAATACACCCGGTACATCCTGGGCATGGCCAAGTCCGAATCGGGCGTGAAGATCCTTCTGGATATCGACCGGCTCCTCAATGCCGCCGACCTTATGGCCGGGGAACGTTCATGCCAGTGAAAATAGAGACAATACAAAAGAAGGAGGAATAGATCATGAAGAAGATGAAACTGAGTGTGAAACTGATTGCAGGATTTCTCAGCGTTGCCCTGATCGCCGCGATCATCGGCGTCGTGGGAATCTACTATACCAAGAAGATCCAGAACGCCGACATGGCCCTCTATGAGTTCAACGCCGTGCCGGCCATCGCCGCCAGCAACCTGAACACCACCATGTCGAACTTCCGCCTGGTCCTGAGAGAGTACGTCGGAACGACCGACGAAAACAAGCGCCGGGGCCTGATGGAGAAGATCAAAGAGATCCGGGGCATGACGAATGAATCGATGAAGAAGATCGAGGCGAGTATCGATACGGACGAAGACAAAAAAATCTTCACAGAACTGCAGGAGGTGACCGCGGCCTATCGCACCGCCGTCAACGACGTGATGGCCAATGTCGACAAGGGAAATGCCTCCGCGGCCCTGGCAACCCTGGCCGACGAGAAGAGCGACGGCCGGGTGGCGGCCAAGCGGCTGGATGAGGTGCTCACCCGGATCACCGACCTACAGGTCGGTTCGGCGAAAAAGACAGCGGAGGACAACCGCTCCATGGCCAAGATCGCCACGACTGTCATGGTTGTCCTGACCATTCTGGGCGCCGTGGCGGCCGCCGGCCTGGGGATCTTCCTGACCCTGATCATCACCCGTCCCGTCAACCGGATCGTGGCGGGGATGAGCGAGGGGGCCGACCAGGTGGCATCCGCCGCCTCGCAGGTGTCGGCGTCGAGCCAGAATCTCGCGGAGGGCGCCTCGGAGCAGGCCTCGTCCCTGGAGGAGACCTCGTCGTCCCTGGAGGAGACCGCCTCCATGGCCAAACAGAATTCCGACAACGCCGGACAGGCCAAGGCGATGATGCACGAAGTGCAGTCCGTCGTGGAGAACGCCAACCGTCAGATGGCCGAGTTGATCCAGGCCATCAGCGAGATCACGCGCTCCAGCGAAGAGACGGGAAAGATCATCAAGACGATCGACGAGATCGCCTTCCAGACGAACCTCCTGGCCCTGAACGCAGCGGTGGAGGCGGCCCGGGCCGGAGAGGCGGGCGCGGGATTCGCCGTGGTGGCGGACGAGGTCCGGAACCTCGCCATGCGCGCGGCGGAGGCGGCCAAACATACCAGCGATCTGATCGAAAAGACGATCAAGGCCGTCCAGAACGGGAGCAGCTTGACCATGGCGACCCAAGAGGCCTTCAAGGCCAATGCGGAGATCTCGGGGAAGGTCGCCCAGTTGGTCGACGAGATCGCCACGGCCTCCGAGGAGCAGGCCCACGGCATCAACCAGATCAACACGGCCGTCACGGAGATGGACAAGGTGACCCAGCAGACCGCAGCCAATGCCGAGGAATCGGCAAGCGCCTCGGAAGAGCTCAACGCCCAGGCGCAGCAGATGAGGGGATATGTCGCGGAACTCTCGGCCGTCGTGGGCGGGAACGCCGCCGCCCTCTCCCATCAGGCAGCCGGTGCGGTCGCGGTTGCAGCCGTTTCGCACCAGGTGGCGGCGACGGCAAAAAGGAATCCTTCCGCAAAAGCCCTGACCAGGGCCGTGAAGAAGCCGCAGCCGGAAGACCTGATCCCCCTGGCCGATGCCGAGGAGGAAAGGGCCTTCAAGAACTTCTGAGGAAGGTGCGCACGTCCGGGGGAGGACAGGGGACTCCCCCTCCCCCGGCCCCGGCCTAGCCTAGCCAGGCGGACCGGTTTTCGGGGACGGGACCCCCGGCGACAAGGGGAAATTCCCGGCGAATGGGGGAACCCCGGCGAAGCGGCCGGGTCCCCCCATCGGCGCAGGCGGTCCGCCAGGGTTAAGGATGTTGATATGGCTGAGGGGCGAGGATTCGAACCTCAATAAACAGATCCAGAGTCTGCTGTCCTACCGTTGGACGACCCCTCAGCAGGTCGAAAAAAGCCCCGGGAACTTTCGGTTCGCCGGGGCTTCGATTCGATTCTTGAAGGTTTTCTCAGAAATATCCGAACCCCGGCGAATTGTAGGGCCGCCTGCGCTGGCAACGCTGGAGGAACTGGATATTTTCGAGACACATCAACATGGGCATGCTTCTAGCCAAAAACTCACGGAATGTCAATAGCAATCCTTCGTCTGCATGTCCTTCCCGGCTGAGGCGGCGGCTTGAGGATCGGGTTGTGACTCCTTCCAATCGCGCCCTAAAAACCCATCCCCCGACACAGGGCAGGCCGGGGGTCGCTGCCGAAGATCATTGAAGATCATTATGGGTTGAAAACAGTCCATCCGTCGGTTATAGTCTCTGCTGTCTCCCGCCAATCGATTTTGAAAAGTCCGGATGCCGATGATGGCCGGATGATTGCGAAATGGAGCCCTTTACCCGCGTAGTCAGCCCGAATCGTTCCTTGCAGGCGAACCGATGAGAAAATCCCGGCCCTCCCTGGATTCCTGCCGCGACCCTTACCGGAAGGGAAAACTCCCGCTCCGGTCCTTGGCGATCCTGGCCGTGGCCGCGATCGCCGTCATCCTTTGCCTGGAGGCGGCCAGGGCCGTTTCCGGGGATCGCCTGCGGTCCGAAAAAAGGGCCGCCAGGGACCTGATGACGGCCGCCATGCAGACGATCAAGGCGGAACGGGAAAAGCTGGGGATTCCCATCGACCCCATGGCCGATCCCGGCGGTACGGGTCTGATCGGAGCGGCTTACAACGACCTGACCACGACGACTGGCTCGCTCGCATCCAAGAGGACCTCGACAAACCCCGAGTTCGCCGTGGTCGTCGTGGAGATGCTTGCCGAGGCGGGCGTCCGCCCGGGGGATCCGGTGGCCGTCAGTTTTTCCGGTTCATTCCCCGCCCTGAACATCGCCGTTCTGTCGGCGGTGCACGCCATGAAGCTCAAACCCGTCATCGTCAGTTCCATCGGGGCTTCCATGTACGGCGCCAATCATCCGGATCTCACCTGGCTCGACATGGAGCGGGTGCTGTCTGAAAACGGTCTTCTGCCCTATCGTTCGGTCGCGGCCTCTCTGGGCGGCATCGCGGATACCAAAGGGGGGCTTGACGGAACGGGCATCGATGCGGGGCTGCGCGCCATCGGCCGCAACAAGATTCCCCTTCTCCGGGAGGGCGGGGACCGTCCCTTGCGGGTGGACATAGGCAGGCGGATGGAGCTCTATGACCGGGAGCTGGCGGGCCGGAAACCGGCGGCGTTCATCAATGTCGGGGGGGCGGCGACATCCCTCGGACACGTTCCGGGAGTCGAGCGCATGCCCACGGGCTTGCTGATGAAGGTCCCGGCCGCGCACGGCCCGGACCGGGGAATCCTCTTTCTCATGGGCGAACGGGGGGTGCCGGTCCTGCACCTTCTCAGGATCAGGACGATTGCGGCGCAGTACGGGATACCCTTTGACCCCCTGCTGACGCAGGCCGGCATTTTCCCGGACAGGCCGGGAAGGGGCCGGTATTCGCCGGCCCTGGCCGTTGCGGGGTTGGTGCTGCTCCTGGTCCTTATGGTCTTTCTGATGCGCAGGGCCGCAGGCCGCGGCCGCATCCGCTGGGGCGTCTTCTGACATGCTTTTTTTCTTCCTTCTTCTTTCGGTCTGCGCCTTTCTTGCCGTCGAAAAAATCCGGCACGCACGACGCCTGTCCCGCATTCCCATCCGCATTCACGTCAACGGAACGCGGGGCAAGTCCAACGTGACCCGCCTGATCGCCGCCTCCCTGAGGCGTTCCGGGATCCGCACCCTCGCTAAGACCACGGGGACCACCCCCCGCCTGATCCTGCCCGACGGAACCGAAAAGGCGATTCGGCGGTGGGCGCCGGCGAACATTCTCGAACAGGTCCGGACGGTCCGGATCGCGGACCGGATGAAGGCGACGGCCCTCGTCATCGAGTGCATGGCCCTGGACCCCATGCTGCAGGCCGTCTCCGAAAGGCGGATGATCCGGTCCACTATGGGCGTCATCACCAATGTCCGCCCCGACCATTTTGAAGTGATGGGGGACAGCCTCGACGACATCGCCGAAGCGCTCTCCCAGAGCATTCCGGAAAACGGGGTCCTGGTCACCGGCGAGAGCGCTTATCACCCCTTTTTCGCATCCGTCGCCTCCGCCAGGGGGTCCGGCGCCGTCCTTGCCAATGGGGCGGGCGCGGTCGTCGAGCCGGCGGATTTGCCGGCGGGACGCTTTCTTTTTCCCGAAAACATCGCGATCGCCCGGTCGGTCCTCCGCCTGCTGGGGTTGGATCCGGCAGCGGTTTCCCAATGCCTGGACGAGGAGCCTATCGTCAGGGAAAGCGCCGGGGTTTCCCATCTATGCCTGGAAGACCGGGAGGTCCACTTCGTGGACGCCTTTTCCGCCAACGACGTGACGTCCACGAGAATCATCCAGGAAAGGGCCTTTGCCGGCTCTTCCCTCCCCCGCCCGCGGGTCGCCCTCTTCAACAACCGGGCGGACCGGCCGTTGCGCATGCAATCCTTTGCCCTGTCCCTGCTGGGCGATCCCTCTTACGATTATGTGGCCGTGATCGGGGAATGCCGCCGCCTGGCACGGCGGTTCATCC
>JAJFUM010000015.1 GCA_021372415.1 Deltaproteobacteria bacterium | reverse complement strand
AACATCCATCCCCTGGCATTCCTGGAATACGACGAGGAGAAGATATACGGCAGAATCCGGGAACTGGGCTGGCAGCCGCCCCAGGACACGGATCCAAACTCGACGAACTGCCTGATGAACGCCTTCGCAAACCAGGTGCACTTGCAGCAGCACGGCTTTCACCCCTATGCCTTCGAAGTTGCGGGACTTGTGAGAATGGGAGTCATGTCCCGCGAGGAGGGACTCACGAGACTCGGCAAATCCGGTGATGAAGGGGTCATCCAGGCGGTTAAATCCAAACTCGGCCTCACGAAATAGAGGGGGCTCGCTGGATTATCGGAGCAAAAATAATGGTCATTGCGAGCCGAGCCTCGCGAGGCGCGGCAATCTTCGTTCGGAATCAATATTGAGCGGCTTATCTCGACGAACCGAATAGGCATGATAGACATCTTTTGAAATACCATCGATTCCTCATTCCCGTCATTGCATGTCTTGCTCTCTTTCTATTCGCAAAAGCCTATTATGACACGTACACCCTCGAGGTTCGCCATTACCGGATCGTTCACAATCGGCTGGCCGAGGCCCTGGGCGGCGCGAAGGTAGCCTTCCTGTCCGATCTGCACATGAGGAGATTCGGACCGCGCGAGCAGGAGATAATCCGCATCCTCCAGGAGGAAAAGCCGGATATCATCCTGCTGGGAGGGGATTACATCTCGTTCCGGGGCTCCTACGACCCGGTCATGGCTTTTTTTAATCAATTGCCGCGAGCGTACGCCGTGATGGGAAACTCGGATTATTACAATGAAAACGGTTCGTGCGTACTATGCCACAAACCCGATTCTTATGAATTGAAGTCCGATCAGAACGTCTTTTTTCTGCGGAACGCCTCGGCCCTGCTGAACACCGCCGGGGTGCGGGTAAACCTGATCGGGTTGGATGACCCGGTCAATAAAAAGGGCAACATCGCCGAGGCCACACGCGGGATTGAACCCTCTTTCCCGTCCGTCCTTCTTGCCCATTCGCCTGATGTGTTCGAGGAGGCGTCTGCCCGGGGGATCGACTTCGTGCTCGCGGGCCATAATCACGGGGGGCAGGTATTTCCGGCAAGGTACCTGAAAGGACGGATGCTGGTGGATCCGGCTTTCGAGTATCTCGACGGGTTCTTCCAAAAGGGGCGTACCCTGATGTATGTCGGCCGAGGCGTGGGGACGAGTTATTTCCCGTTTCGGCTCGGCGTGCGGCCCGAGGTGACTTTTTTCCAGTTCATCCATGAGACCGGCGACGGGGCGAATCCTTCTCAAGCCGTGTCCCCGGTCAGCGAGATGCGGCGTACCGTTCTGTTTTCGTTCGAGAATCTCACGGATCTTATGGGGCTGTCAAATGAGCTTCCGGGATCAGGCCAGAAGAAGTACATCGTTGGCCCTTCCGGAAAACTCTTCGACTTCGAGTCAGAGACGGAATTGGATTATCTCAATTGGGAATGCCATAAATGGTTTGAGCGTACCCGTGACCATGCGACATCAGGAGAATACAGCCTCAAGGTCGCATTGCCCGCTGGACAGTATCCGGGGATCAATTTTCTCGAGGTTGAGAAAGACTGGTCGGCTTATCGTCAATTAAGGATGGAAGTGTTCAACCCGGACATAGAACCTCTGAAATTTCATGTTCGGATCGACGACAGGAGCAGCCGGTGGGACTACGGGGAGCGCTTCGATCGGGATTTTACGATCAAGAGGGGGATGGCAAACATAACCATACCCCTTGATTCTTTGAAGGCAAACGTCAGCCAAAGGTCTTTGGACCTAAGAAACATCAAGCATCTCATGTTCTTCATCCCCGGCAACGAGAGGCAACGAACCTTTTACATCGACAACATCCGCCTCGAATAGTTCTAAACTGACCACCTCGTCTTTTGTCGCAAAAACGAACAGACCGAATAGACTGGACTGAATAGACCCGCTCCCCTGACCGAATAGACCGGATAGACCGGACAGACTGGATAGACAAGAGATGTGTGGCATAGCCGGAATCATCGACCATAGCACCCCCACAGAGAAGGAGCATCTCCTTCGCCGTATGCTGGGTCTCATCCGCCACCGCGGCCCGGACGCTTTCGGCATCTACCTTAACGACAGGGTGGGGCTCGGTTCCGCGAGGCTGAGCATTCTCGATCTGGCGGGAGGCGATCAGCCGATCCACAATGAAGACAAGACCGTCTGGATCGTATACAACGGAGAGGTCTTCAATTATCCCGATCTGCGAGAGGAACTGGAACGGGCAGGCCACCGGTTCTACACGAAGACAGATACAGAAATCCTGGTGCATCTCTACGAAGACATGGGCCCGGAACTTTTGAGTAAGCTCAACGGTCAATTTGCCTTTGCCCTCTGGGACTGCCGAGAACAGGTGCTCATGCTGGCCCGCGACCGCATGGGCATCCGGCCGCTTTTCTATCACTTCGAGAACGGACGCCTGCTGTTCGGGTCGGAGATCAAGACCATCTTCGCCGATCGATCCGTGACCCGGGAATTGAACGTTCAAACCCTCTCGGATATTTTTACCTGTTGGTCTCCCCTGGGTGACGCGACGGCGTTCAAGGGGATCCGCCAGCTCCTCCCGGGACACTGCGCCCTCTACCGGAATGGCAGGCTGGAGACCAGGCCCTACTGGAAGCTTTCATTTTCCGGGGACGGTCACGGGGAGCGTCCATTCGAGTCGTACCGGGAGGAACTGAGCGCTCTGTTGCACGATGCGACGAAGATCCGCCTTAGGGCCGATGTGCCCGTCGGGGCCTATCTGAGCGGGGGACTGGACAGCACCTACGTGACGGCGCTGGTCAAAAAGCATTTCAACAACCGCCTGCGCACGTTCTCAGTCAGCTTCTCCGACGAGCGCTTCGACGAGGCGCCGTTCCAGTTGAAAGCCGTGGATGCCCTGCAGACAGATCATCGGATGATTCGGTGCACCGACAAGGACATCGGTGAGACCCTGCCGAAGGTGGTCTGGCACACGGAGGTGCCCATGACGAGAACGGCCCCCGTTCCCCTGTACATGCTTTCCGGCCTTGTCCGGGAAAACAATTTCAAGGTCGTCCTGACGGGAGAGGGGTCCGACGAGATCTTTGCAGGCTATGATATTTTCAAGGAGGACCGGGTGCGGCGTTTCTGGGCCCGTGAACCGGAATCGGCCCTTCGCCCCCTCCTGCTGCGCAGGCTGTACCCC
>JAJFUM010000011.1 GCA_021372415.1 Deltaproteobacteria bacterium | reverse complement strand
GGTTGTCCACCTTCTCGACGATCTGCCGGGTCTCGGTCATCATGGCCTTGGCCTGGTTGGCGTTGTCGGCGTTCTGCTTGGTCATGGAGGCCATCTCCTCCAGCGACGACGAGGTCTCCTCCAGCGACGAGGCCTGCTCCGAGGACCCCTCCGCCAGATGCTGGCTCGAGGCCGAGACCTGATCGGCCGCCGAGGCCACCTGGTCGGCACCGTCCGACAGGCCCGAGACGATCCGGTTGATGGGACGGGTGATCGCCAGCGTCAGGAAGATCCCCAAGAGCACCGCGACAATGGCGCCGACGATCGTCAGGGTAACGCTGATCGTGATGGCGGCCGCAGCCATGGACCTGTTATCCTGCGCCGTCGCCTTGGCCTCCTTGATGTTCAGATCGACGAGGCCTTCGACAGCCTTTCTCAATTGGTTGGCCGCCACGGTGCCCTCCCCGGCCATGATGTCGTTTGCCGCACCCACATTGCCGGAGGCGACCGCGCTGGAAACCTTGTCCATGGCCTGCCGGTAGGAGGCCAGGGCCGCTTTCATGTCTTCCATCAGCTTTTTCTCGTCATTGGAACGCATGACTGTATCCAGAACCTTGATGCTCTCGTTGTTCTCCTGGCGAAGTTCCTGGACCTTGGCCATGTAAGCCTTCTTCTTTTCCTCATCCTTCTGGGTGATGAAGTCCCTGTAAAGGACCCTCACCTCCTGGAAGTTGGCGGAGATCGATCCGGCTTTGGCCAGGGGCACGGTGTTGAACTCGTAGAGATTGGTGTCGGCGACCCGGATCTTTTGGATGTAGACAATCCCGACCAAACCGATCACCGCCGCAATGACGGCGACCGACATGAATCCTGCAATAAGCTTCACGCTGAGTTTCATCTTTTTCATGGTATTCTCCTTGTTTTTTTGATTCTTCTATTCTTGACGACCCGGTTTCCAGGGCCGTCTGTATGCCCTTCCCACTCTATGGATCCCCCGGCCTCTATCCGGCCTCTACCACGTTGAGGTCCTCCTCTCGGAAGACCCGGTCGATGTCGAGGAGAATCTTGACCGAGCCGTTGGCCTTGGCCATACCGAGGATGAAGGCGGTGTTGAGCTTGCTGCCGAAGTTGGGGGTGTCCTCGATCTCGGAACCCTTGATGTTGAGGACCTCGGAGACAGAGTCGACGACGATCCCCATGAGGACCGTTCGTTCGGCACCCCTGATCTCGACGACGACGATGCAGGTCCTGTCGGTGTATTCCATGGGCTCCATGCCGAACTTGAGTCGGAGGTCCACCACGGGGATCACCTTTCCCCTCAGGTTGATGACGCCCTTGACGTAACTTGGGGTCTGGGGAACGGTGGTGATCGCCATCAGGCCGATGATCTCCTTGACCTTGAGGATGCCAATCCCGTACTCCTCGCCGGCCAACGAAAAGGTCAGGTACTTTCCCTCCCTGTTCGTCGTGCTCTTTATCGCCTGATCCATCACGTCTATTTCATCCATTTCATGAAACCTCCCTTATATTCATGCATTATTCAGTCTGTCGATTACGTTTCCTACCCCGGCCATGGTCCTCGGTCGATTCCTTGCTTCTGGCTGTCAACCCCTGCATCGCGTCCCGGCCGCAGGATTTGTCGATGCACCGCTGAATGACCGAACAGATCTCTTCAGCCTCCCAGCATGGGTACAGGATGACCCGCGGTCTCAGTTCATGGGAACGCTGGATAAGGTCCGATTCCTGGCCGTTCAGGAGAATGACGACGGGCAGGTCATTCAACAGGCGACGCACCTCGAGAAGATCGGACAATGACTTCCTGTCCACGATATAGAGCAGGACGAGGGCGATAGTTCTCCCGGGCTGTCTGAGCCTGGAGACAAAACTGTCCAACGACTGGTGCAGCTCCAGCCCGAATTCAGGATGCGTTTTTTGCAGTCTCGCCAACACATCGCCAAAAGCCTGACCCTGTGGCTGACCGTAACAGACTACATTCATGGTTCACCTTCTGTTTCTTTACTGATCGCCATAACTGCCCGATTGGTTCTCCGTCGCGCCGGTTGACTTTAGCTATTACAATCGCTATGCCAACGGGGAACGCCGAAAATTAAACTCATTTAAATCAAATGGTTATTGATTTTCACAAGACGAGGGTGAAGGCCAGTGACGCGGTGAAAGTCTGGTGCGACCAGACAGCCACTCGTGGGAGAGACCAACTATTATATTGTCATTACATATTGTTGGACATCGTATGGTCCCGCCAGACACAGTCTGGCCGAATCATCGGGAGTAACCCCTGCGGGCTTCGGGCAACAGGCAGGCGTGCGAAGCCTTATCCGTCGGAACCCTTGTTGTCCCTGATCGACAGTTGATGTTTCCTGATCAGGGCGTAAAGTTGCGGACGGGACAGACCGGAGATACTGCACCCTTCTCGGATATCCCCCTTCACCAGGAGCAGCAGTCTCCGGAGGTATTGACCTTCCGCCTCCAGGGCCGCCGATTCGCGGGCATTTTTCAGCGTGGGAAGGGATTGGAGGGGAACCTCGCCGTCGATCCTGCCGTAGCTGCCTGAAGCGGCATGCAGGCGGATGTTCGTGGGAAGGTGTTTGGGGTACAGGGTCTGTTCATCGAATGCCGCGGCAATGGCCGATTCCAGGGAATTGACCAGTTCCCTGACGTTGCCGGGCCAGGGATAGGTGGCAACGGACTCCAGGAATTCAGGGGAGATGCCTTTGACGTCGATGCCGTAGCGGCTGCATAGCTTTGCCGTATAGAACAGGGCCAGCTCCGGAATATCCTCAGGATGCTCCCTCAGGGGCGGCAGTTCGATCGCCAGCGAGCGAAGGCGATAAAGCAGGTCGCTCCGGAAGGTCCCCTCATTGACCATCGCCTCCAAATCCCGGTTGGTAGCCGCCACGGTCCGAAAGTCACTCTCCAATTCCTGCCGTCCCCCGACAGGGCGGAAGTGCTTTTCCTGAAGGACCCTGAGAAAGGCCTTTTGGATAGGCAGAGGCAGTTCGCCGACCTCGTCGAGGAACAGGGTGCCGCCGTTCGCCTGCAGGATCATGCCGTCCATCTTCCTGTCGGCCCCGGTAAAGGCCCCCTTCTCGTGACCGAACAACTGGCTCTCCACGAGCGTCGGCGTCAACGAGGCGCAGTCGACGGTGATGAAGGGCCCCGCAGACCGCCGGCTGTTCCGGTGCACGGCCCGGGCAAAGAGCTCCTTGCCGGTGCCGGTTTCTCCCGTGATCAGCAGGTTGGCATCGCTTCTGGCCGCTTGGGAGAGTCTGCCGATGCAGAGGGTCAGTTTTCCGCCCCTGCCGATGATGCCGTTCGGATCAACATCGGGATGGGCGATGGACGTCCTGGATCGGTTCGCCTCCGCGTATTGAACGGCCCTCAAGAGGGAGAGCGTGATCTCGGAAACCGAGGCGGTCTTCTGGATGTAATTCCAGGCGCCGCTGTCCAGGGCCAGTTCGGCACAGTCCCGGTCTCCATATGCCGTGATAATAATGATCTCCGCGGAGGGGCAGAGGTCACGCAGTTGTGGAATCTTCGTCAGTCCGTTGCCGTCGGGCAGATTTACGTCGAGAAGGATGACCGTAAAATCGCCTGCAGACGCCTCTTTCAGGCCTGCGCTCAGGGTAAACGCCATGGAGGCAAGAAGCCCCGCATCCTTGACGATCTCGGCAAGCATGTCCGCATAGATCCTGTCGTCGTCGATGATAAGGATGCGTGTCATGGCCTTTCCTTGGGGTTCAGCTTGCAGAGGCAAGCAGATTCCGGAGCAAGGGGATAAGCTTCCCCATATTGATCGGTTTCAATACCACCGCCCGTATTCCCGCCTTGGCTGTTTCTTCTTCAAAGGTGGCATTGATGAATCCAGCGCAGAGAATGACCGGAATGCCGGGCCGGATCGACAGGATGTTCTCAGCCAAGTCCACACCCATCATCCCCGGCATGGCCCGATCGGTCATGACCAGATCGAACAGATCGGGATGGGCGCGGAAGGTTTCCAGGGCTTCGATGCCATCGGTCCTCATCGTGACCGTGTAACCGCACTCCTCCAGGCGCACCTTCGTCGCGCCGGCCACCGTTGCTTCATCGTCTACTAGAAGGATCCGCCCCCTCCCTTCCAGACCCTGTCGGCCCGGCTCTCGTGACGTGGCTTCCGGCGTCTTGGCCAGTAGAGGAAGGTAGACATGAAAAGCGCTGCCCACGCCGACCCGGCTTTCCACGGTGATCTTTCCACCGTAACGGGTGACGATGCCGTGAACCATGGAAAGGCCAAGCCCCGTGCCTTCGCCGATCTTCTTGGTGGTGAAGAAGGGGTCGAAGATCCGCCCCAGGATGATCGGGTCGATCCCCTCCCCTGTGTCCCTGACGGTCATTTCAAGGTAGGAGCCCGGCTTCAATCCCCGCAGTCTGTCATCGATGCCGGCGCCCTCTCCCACTTCCATCCGGGCCAACTCGACCTCCAGCAAGCCACTCCTGTCCTTCATGGCCTGGTAGGCGTTGGTGCAGAGATGCCTGATGATCTGGTAGAGTTCGGCTGCATTGCCCAAGACCGTATCCGTCTCGGTTCGGACGTTCAGTTTGATTTCAATGGCCGGAGGGATGGTCTCCCTGAGCATCCTGACGGTCTCCTTGACCAGGGGGGTCAGGCTGATGGCGGCCTGCTCCGTTTGCGACTGACGGCTGAACGCAAGGATCTGCCCCACCAGGTCGATGGCGCGCCGGCTTGCCGTATGGATCTGTTCCAGATAGTGACGGATCCGGCTGTCACCAGGGATTTTCATCAGGGACATTTCAGCGAAGCCGGAGATGGCACCCAGGATGTTCTTGAAATCGTGGGCGATGCCCCCCGCCAGGGTGCCGACGGCCTCCATCCTCTGCGCCTGGGACAACATCTTCTCCGTCTTCAGTTTCTCCGTAATGTCGCGCTTGACCGCAACATAATGGGTGATTTCCCCCGACAGATCCCGGATGGGAGAGATGGTGGCCTCTTCGTCGAAGAGGCTGCCGTCCTTCCTCCTGTTGACGAGGCGGCCTTTCCAGGTCCTGCCGGCGGTCAGGGTGTCCCACAGATCCCTGTAGTCATGGGCGTCCTGCCTGCCGCTCTTCAATATCCGCGGATTCTGTCCAAGGATCTCTTCCCGCGAATAACCGGTGATGCGCTCGAAGGCCGGATTGACGGATTGGATGACCCCCTCCCGATCGGTCACAATGACCATCTCGCCGGATTGGTCGATCGCCGTTGCCAGGCGCAAACGGTCCTCCTCCGCCCGCTTGCGTTTGGTGATATCCAGCACCAGCGATTGCGTGGAAACGAGTTCTCCCGACGGGTCGATCAGGGCCGAGTTGTACCACTCGCAGGTGATGACCGACCCGTCCTTGCGGTAGTTGCGGTTGGTGCTGGTATTGCTGGTACAGCGCGATGCAATCATTTCATCCATCACCTTGGCAAATTGCTGCTTATCCTCTTCATGGATCCACCGGAATTCATCGACCCTTTTGCCGGTCACCTCTTCGGCGCGCCACCCGAAGACCTCCTCCGCCCGGTTCGACCAGCGCGTGATCCGATACTCCTTGTCGAACTCCACGACCGCGAGCGGCGAGTTCTCCACATGAAATTTCAACTGCTGCAGGGTCATGTTGAGTTTTTCTTCCGCCCGCTTGCGCTCCGTGATGTCACGATTTATACCCCGATACCCCCTGAAGACGCCGTCATCATCGACGATCGGCACGCCGGTCGTTTCCAGGGTCACCGATCTGCCATCCTTATGATGGTGGTTGACGCTTTCGACATCCATGAATGGTTTCTGTTCGGCGGCGAGTGCGGCAAACATGGATTTGAAGCGCCTGGCCTGCTCGTCGGACATAAAGTCGTAGAGGAACTTCCCGATCATCTCCCCCGGTTCGTATCCGAGCAGATCCTTGACGCGGGAACTGACGTAGGTACAGACCGCATTGGCGTCAGTCTCCCACACCATATTGTGGGAGGCCTCTATGATCTGGCGATAGCGCGTCTCGCTTTCCCTGAGCAGTGCATCGGTATCCTTAAGCTTTTCAAGCGCACGTTTCAACCCCCTGTTGATCCGTCTGAGCGAATGGAAATGCCAGACCGCAAAAGCCACGATGATCAGCACGAGCACAAGACCCGCCGCGATCGACATCCGCCGGACATTCCAATACGGCTCCGGTGCGCTGTACCAGTTGACGTACATCTCCTTGAATTTCGGTGAAGCCATCACTGACTGCACCGCCGCATCCAAGCTTGGAAGCAAATCCGCCTTTTTCCTACTCACGGCGATGGCACGTTTGATTTCACGCAGCGGCTCCCCGACGATCTCGATCCGTTCGGCAAACCCGGCCTTGCGGGCAATCAGACGAACGGGAGGCTCGACGGACACGAGCGCTTCCGAATTTCCCGTCAACAGGGAGAGAAGGGCCTCGTCGAGGGACCGAAAAACAACAGGCTTTACTTTTCCATAATTCTTCACGACAAAGAAACCCGAACTGTCGACCACCACGGCTACGTTTCGTCCCCGCAGGTCATCGATGTCCTTTATGTCCGTCGTGGATTCACGGACGAAAATCCGAAGATTGAACGTATCGAAGGGACGGGTGAAGTCCATGTCTTTTTTCCTCTCCTCGGTGATGCCGACCCCGGAGAGGACATCGATATGACCGTCTATGAGGGCCTGGAGGGCCGGGGATAACTCTTCGAACAGGACATAGCGGACGTTCAGACCGGCGTTCTTCGCGACTTGGTCCATGAGATCGACTGCCAATCCGGCCGGATTTTCTGTTCTCGGGTCGAGGTACTGGTCTGGGGCGTAGTTCCGCAAAATGCCCGCGCGGACCTCGTGCGGTCTATCCGCGGCGGAAACCGCGGAGGGGTGTGAAGCGATTCCCACAAGGGAAAGCAGGAACAGCAGTGCGCCGATGATACGGCTCGGTTCGATCATGCGGGATTTCCCGTTGATCACCATTCTTCAATCCCTTCCGCCGGCCGGCCACGAGTCCTCCGTCACGGCGATGCTGCTAATCCACTCCGTCTTTCCTTCGCACCCATCCTTCCCGTCAATGTTACTTCATCCCCCGCCTGCCGGCAAGTATTCTTCACAACAGGAGATTCAACATCCGGCCCCAGTTAAAAGAGGATCTGCACGGGGGCCCCCTTCCCCTCGAATCCCTCCCGTAGGCCTTCCGCGGTCTGGCGGAAGAAGGTCTCCTCCCTGGCCCATTCCAGGCCGTGATCCCGGTAAATCCGGTCGGCGTAGAAATAGTTGAGCCGGTCGATCAGGACATGGTCCACCTTCCCGGCAAGGGCCCCGACCAACCCCTCTGCCCCGGGCAGGAGGGGCGCAATCATGGCGAAGGTCCGGATCCCCCGGCTATGGAGAACCTCCAGCGCCCTGACCCTTTCGCCGATCGGAGGGGTCCCGGCCTCGAAGAGCCGCCGGATCTCCTCATCGGCGGTCGCGACGGAGAATCCCACTTCGATATCATGGAACTTCTCGAGGATCGCAACGTCCCTGAGGACCAAGGAGGACTTGGTCTGGATGGTGACTGGCCATTGCGCATCCAGGAGGACCTCCAGGCATCTCTTTGTCAGCCTGTACCGCTTCTCCGCCGCCTGATAGGGGTCGCAGACCCCGCTGATCCAGACCCTGGCCGGACGCTTTCTCCGGATCTCTCTGGCCAGGAGCTCCGGGGCGTTGATTTTGGCATCGACGAAGGTCCCCCATCGCTCCCGATGGCCAGTGAATCGTTTCATGAAGGCGGCGTAGCAGTACCTGCAGGCGTGGCTGCACCCCACATAGGGGTTCAGGGCGTAGTCGTACACCTGGGACTTGGAAAGGACGGATTTGGCGAATATCTCCCTGACGATCATCGTTCCTCGGCATCCCTGTGACGGTCATCGGTGTCCTGTTTGTATCAGGCTACACAACGGCCCCCTCCCTGTCAAATGTCAAGAATGCGGGAAGGTCGTGTCTAAGTATTGTGCAGAAGTTGGCCTTCACAGGCCTCATCAATCTTTTTCGCACCCCCTGAGGCCCAGACCCAAACTGAGAGCCAAGCCCAGGGCGTGAAAGGTTCCCTGGAAGGCGAAAGTATGGTATGAAAACTTAGAGGCGTTCCGGCATTCATGTCGATACCGAGAGGATTCTCAAAATGGACATTCCTGCTGCATCTGCAACCCAAAGGGCCGCCATACTGACCATGGCCGAAGCAGAGGCCGCGCTTCCGGTCCCCGGGGCGGCCGCACCGATCGCCAACGCACAGGCATCCGCTTCGGTACAGCCGCCCGGGCGCTTTGCCCCTCCCTTCACGTCCATTGACCCGATCCGGCTCTTTGACCGTTTCTACTTCGCCGGGACGACCGCGGTCGGCGTTTTTGTCGTCGATACCGGTGACGGCCTGGTCCTGATGGACACGGGCTGCAGCCCGACAGACGCCGCCCTGGTGACCGCCGACATGAAAAAGCTCGCCCTCGACCCGTCGAGAATCAGGCTGATCCTGATATCGCACGAGCATTTCGACCACTACGGCGGCCTCCAATATTTCAAAAGGGAGGTCTGTCCGGACGCCAAGGTGGCCATGAGCCTGGCGGGATGGAACCTGCTGCAGACAGTCCCGCCGGAATGGCTCTACCTGGACCCCAGGCCGCAATCGGTCGACATCTATCTGACCGACGGGATGAGGATTGGCCTGGGCGACACGACCTTCCAGGCGGTGTCCACGCCAGGCCACAGCCCCGGATGCATGTCCTTCATCATCCCCGTTACGGATGGCGGAGAGACCCATATGGCGGGCATCCTGGGCGGCGGCGCCGCGTGGCCCACCCAGATCGAAACCCGGATGTGCCAAGCCTCCATCGAGTACTTCAGGGCCTTTGCTGCGGCGGCTCGATGCGATGTCGGTCTGACCGTCCATTCCCAAGAGGCGACCTTCTCGGCCCTCCGTGTCCGCAAGCCCGGTGAAGCCCATCCGCTGGTCATCGGAACGGAGAGGTTCGACACCCAATTTCTCCAGGGGTATCGGGACATCTGCCGACATGTCCTCGACTCAGGTCGGATGATGCCCTATCCGGCCCTCACCCCCAGGCGAACAAGACATAAAGTTAAAGGATTATAACATGATGTGATGAAATCCGATTGACATGAAGAACAGTTCCGCCTATACTCGCGTCATGAAAAAGCGGCGCTTGATCACCAGGCCCCCTCCCTCGGCCAGGGCCGTCCGTGCCGACGGTCCCGCTCTCCCCCCGTGCACCTCCGGCATGACCTCATACCCCGAACCCATCCTCTTCACGAAGGCATAAGGATCGTCCACGCGGCGTTCACGATATCGATATCGGAACCCAAACCACGACCCAAACAACCCCATAGGAAAGGAGGCCACCCATGAAACAGTACAGGCTGTTTATCGACGGGGCATTCGTGCCCAACGGCAAACGTAAGATGATCCCCGTGCTCAACCCCTCCACGGAGGAGGTGCTCTCCGAGATCCCCGCCGGCACACGGGAGGATGCGGACGCAGCGGTGCGCGCCGCCGAACGGGCGCAGAGGGAGTGGGCGAAGTTGCCCGCCATCCAGCGGGCAGCGTACCTGCGGGAATTGGCGTCCCTCATCCGCAAGAACGCCGAGTCCCTTATCCGCACCCTGTCCGCAGAACAGGGCAAGACCTGGGGCTTGAGCACCACGGAGATCCACTTCACTGCGGACTACTTTGAGTACATGGCGGAATTCGCGAGACGGTTCGAGGGAGAGATTATCCAGAGTGACCGGCCGAACGAGCAGATATACCTGCACAAACTGCCCATTGGGGTCATTGCCGGCATCCTGCCCTGGAATTTTCCTTTCTTCCTGATCGCGCGGAAGATGGCGCCGGCGCTGGTCACCGGCAACACGATCGTCATCAAGCCCAGCACCGAAACCCCCAACAACGCCTTCGAATTTGCGGCCCTGGTGGCCAAGAGCTCCCTTCCCAAAGGCGTGTTTAACCTGGTTTCCGGCGCAGGCGGCGTGGTCGGTCAAGCCCTGGCGGCCCATCCCAGAGTGGGCATGGTGAGCCTCACCGGCAGCGTGGAAGCCGGCGCGAGGATCATGGAGGCGGCCGCGCCCAACATCACCAAGGTGTCCCTGGAGCTCGGCGGCAAGGCGCCCGCAATCGTCATGCCGGACGCGGACCTCGACCTGGCGGCCAAGTGCATTCGCGACAGCCGGGTCATCAACACCGGGCAGGTATGCAACTGCGCCGAGCGGGTCTATGTGCATGAATCCGTGGCGGCCCCTTTCATCAAGAAGGTCACGGCGCGCATGAAGAACACCACCTGGGGCAATCCCCTGGAAAAGAAGGAACTCGACATGGGCCCCCTGGTAAGCCGGCAGCAGAGCAACAACGTGACCGCCGCGGTGCAGAAGGCGATCCAGCAGGGCGCCAAGTGCATCCTGGGCGGAAAGCCCGTGAAGGGCAAGGGCTACTTCTTCGAGCCGACGGTGCTCGTGAACTGCACCCAGGATATGGCGATCATGCGGGAGGAAACCTTCGGACCGGTGCTGCCCATCGCCACCTTCAGGGACTTCGACGAGGCCGTCGAGATGGCCAACGACTGCGAGTACGGTCTGACCTCGTCAGTCTATACCCAGAACCTGGACATCGCCATGCGGGCCTGCAAGGAGATAAAATTCGGCGAGACCTATATCAATCGTGAGAACTTCGAGGCGATGCAGGGCTTCCACGCCGGGTGGCGCAAATCGGGCATCGGCGGGGCAGACGGCAAGCACGGCCTGGAGGAATACCTGCAGACCCACGTGGTGTACATCCAGTACGATACGAAGAAGCAGTGAGCATCGAAGGAGGGCGGGCGTTCGAAGGCCTCCGCCGATTGCTCCTGAGCGGCGCCGGCAGGAGCGGAACGCGGCAGGAAATCGCATCGGCCCTTAACTTCACTTCCTGGAAAGGGCAGGATTATGCTGCGGCTATCATCCAGCCCATCATGAAATTCAGTCGGAGGCCCTTAACCGGGCGAAACAACTGGGGTGCAACCGAGTGGAAGTGGCCGGGAATCCCCTGTGAACCGTGACCCTAAGCGGGCAAATGAAGGGTGACAAGCACACGAAAGCGGTGAATTGCGGCGTCGGATGTCCCTATCGCGCCAAGTTTTCCTGTTGCCTTGATTGCGCATTAACGGGAAACTGATCCGGAAGTCCCGGGGCGGTCGCGAAAATCGACCGTCCCGGGACTTCCGGCGATTCGCATACCTGATCTCATCTCCCCCATAAAGGCGGGTCCTCATCCCTTCAATGGCCCTGTGCCGCCCTGATGCCGCAGGCAGAAGCGGATTCATCCCTCCTTACTTTCTTTTCGGCAAGCATTTTTTCTTGACAAGTTAGCACTTACTCACATATATGTATGCAACTGATAACTTAGTTGTCGGAATGCCTCATCTTCAAGATCTGCACGGCTGCACCGAATCGGTGGCGCCTCTAGGCTCACCGTGTGGGACGAACATTCATTCCGACAAGGAGGAGGACCGATGGGGTGGTTTGGCTTTAAAAAGAAGGTCATCAAGGAGATCTATGGCGGCGCCTGGGGACATCTGGTGAATGATCACGGTCTGACTGTCGATGCCCTGAGCAAGAGTATCCGCTGTGTCGAAAAGCCGGAAGTCAGAGATAGCGGCAAGGTGAATCTGCTCCGCGTGTTTTCGCTGCACGACGTCGCAAAGAAGGGCGTCGTCGTTGAAGGATGGGAGACCTTCGATCGGCACCCGGACCTGGTCCTGTTCGAAGGCAGCCTCGACGACAATAACGTGGCGAGCTTGGTCCGGAAAAACGGCGCAGCAGAGCCGGCTTAAGAGAGAGCCTTCCCGTAGATCGCCGACACTCCGGCAAAGGGGTCAGAGGAGGCGTCTGAATGGACGTGCTTCCCCCTGCCCGTTGCCGGATCTGTACAGGTCTGTGTGTATGGATGCTGGGCCACGGGATCTGTGCGCAAGGCTTGATGCGCCCGTCCTGCACCTCCTTTGCCCTGCCGGCGTTCAGGACCAGTTAAGGGAAAAGTCCACACCGCCGCCAGGCAAAGGACCGGCATCCCAAGCGATGATTATGTCTCCATGGAATATTCCATGGAGACTTGGATGATCTCCACGCCTATTCTTTTTTGGATGATGTCCCGGTGTCTTCGACGCATCTTCCATACCATCAATGAATGCATCGTCATTCAAATTGGGCAATAATATCTTCAGTCTCGGGTACGCAAAGACCTGCGGACTTTGCAGGCAGCCCAACCGGTCCAGTTGACGGTCGGCAATCCAGTTTCTGAAAATTCGTCGCGTCCGGCGAACTGGCCCTCCAGACCCCATCAGGGGTGTCGTTATATCCTTGTAGTCGAGCATCTGGTTGAATAACGATCGGAACACAGGTATACTCCTGCCGCAGAAGGCCCTGTCCGCCCCTTGCAGCGGCGTCGCGACAGGGGAACGGGCCATACCATTTTCATGTGCCTGTCCGGGAAGGAATCCGCTGCCATGTCCCAGAGCGTCCACCCCAGCCCACCGGATGCCCCCCTGCCGGCTGTCGAGACCCTCATCGAAGGGCTCCGCGCCCATTACCCCGATATGGGGGGGTTCACGATCGTCTCGATGACGGGCCGCGGCCGCGATTTCCTGCACCACCTCGTCCATACCCGGATCGGCGGCCTCCTGCCGACGGTCCTGGCCTTCGGCGACTATCGGACGGGTCGGATCTCCGAGGCGACCGGCCGCACGCCCGTGCCGGAGGAGGAGGCGCTCCTGCGCTTCCATGCCCTCCGACGCGGGCAGTCGGGCGTCCCCCAGCCGCCGGCCGACAGCCAGCGGCTCCTCTCCTTTTTGGCCGCGATCGCCGAGTTTTCGGTCACCATCGGGGAACTGCGCAGCCTGGAGCGGATCGGCCCCGAACAACTCGCCCGGATCGACGACCTCTTCGGGACGATGGAGGCCTTCCGCTCCCGCCTGGCTGCCGAGGGACTGTTCTATCCTCCCTTAGAGGCGGCGCGCCTGGCCGACCTCTCGCCCGGCGAGGGCGAGCTTTTTGTGGGCCTCCCCCTCATGACGCCGGCGGGCCAGCGCTTTTTCGGCCGCATCCTTCGAGACCGGCTCTTTGTGGATGCGCCGCTTTTCGGTCCCCACATGCCGGCCGAGCCGCCCGGTTACGAGACGGCCCTGGCCCTCATCCGGCGGATCGGCATCGCCGAGAGGCGGGGCGGGGGCACCAGGCTCGATTTCTCCGAACTGGCCGAACGGGCCGCCCTGCCGACCCTCCTGGCCTCCGAGATCGACGCCTTCCTGCGCGGACCGCGGGACGACTCGGATCAACTCTTCATCGTCCCCCTGGACGAGCGACTCTCCTTCTACCTCTGGGAGCTCCTCTTCCGGTCCCTCGGCGGCCAGGTCAACTTCGTCCCCTGGCTCCCCTTCACCCACTTCGCGCCAGCCCACCGCCTGCGCGAGGCGCTCCGTAGCGGCAGGGGATTCGCGGCGGCCCGGCGGGAACTCGCCGCCGAGCTCACCAGCCGGTGGAACGAGCTAGACGAGGCCGACCGCTCCGCCTTCGAGGGGGCGATCACCCTCTGCGACGAGTTGGACCGGCTTCGGCCGCTCATGGGCGACGAGGGACCGGCCCTGGCTGAGTATCTGATCAGCGCCAAGAAGCTCCGCCTCCGCGGCCGGCGGAGCGCCCCGATCCAGGTCGTGGGGTTGGGCGAGGCGACCGGTATCCCCTATCACCGCGCCCTCATCCTCCCCATGACGAGCGGCGTCTTCCCGCAGAGGCCCTTCAGCGGTCCCTATCTGAACTGGATTCATATGCCCCGGATCCACAGGGCCGTCTATGAGGCGGACGATCTGGCCCTCCGGCAGTTTCTCTCCTTCGGCCAAAGCGCCCACATCGTCGCCCTCTACGATCAGACCAGGGGCGAGGCGCCCTCACCCCACTTCGCTTTCCTGGCCGCAGAGTTCGACCGGAAGGCGGTCAAGAGGCTGATGGCCCCGACGCCGCTTCGGGCACCAGCGGACAGTATCGCCATCGATAACACCGACGGGCTGAGGGAGAAGCTCCAGGGTTACGACTGGTCCTTCAGTTCGCTGAAGCTCTTCTTCACCTGCCCCTTTCGCTTCATCATCGAGAAGGTCGATGGCGTGAAGCCGCCTCCATGCTTCGAGGGGGAGGAGCATGCGAATCTCCTCATCGGGGATTTCCTCCACCGTCTCTTCGCGGACCTGACGACTCGCACCCCGGCTCTCGAGCGGTGGCAGGAAGGATTCGACGACCGGTGGGAGTCCGACGCGGATCTCTGCGGAAAGCTCCCCGACCGAGCGGTCCGCAAGGCCATCGTCCAGAGTCACCTGGCAGACATTGCCGCCTGGGAGAGGGAGAGCCGGCGGCCGCTCCTCTTCTCCGACGAGGTGACGGCAACCGAGATCGAGCTCGCCGCACCATTCGGCAACGGCCGTTACCGGCTCAAAGGCCGGATCGATCGCCTGCAGCGCCGCGGGGAGAAGCTTCTCATCGCCGACCTGAAATACAGGGAGAAGGAGCATGTCTCCGGGAAGACCCGGCTGGCCGACCTCGTGGAGAAGCCCGACTCCTTCGACGAGCGATTCCAGCTCCTGATCTACGCCTACCTCGTCCTCCACCACGAGCGGGCGACGCCCGAGAATCTGGAGGCGGCCTATCTCTACCTCAGGCCGAGGGTGCGTGGAGACTATGAGGGCCGCCTCGCCCATGAGGACGTGGCCGCCTGCAACGCCACGATGGAGAGGATCGCCGGCCGCCTCGACAAGATGCTGGGCCTTGAGCGCTTCGCCCCCAACCCCCGTTCCGAGGGCTGCCCCTTCTGCCCCCACAAGGCCCTCTGCCTCAGGCCCGACCTCTACCGGGCAGGAGGCCAGCCATGGTGAGGAGCCTCTTTGTCACCGCCTCGGCCGGTTCCGGGAAGACCTTCCGTCTGACCCAGGAGGTGCGCCGCCACATCGAACAGGAGGGCGAACCCATCGTGGCGGCGACCTTCACCCGCGCTGCTGCGGCCGAGATGGAAAAGCGGATCATCGAGGCAATAGAGAAAGGCCCGGAGGAGAAGGCCGAAAAGCTCCGGCTTATCATGCGTGCCGGCAAGGTCCGCTTCTCGACGATCGATGCCCTCTTCCACCGGTTCCTCTCGACGGAGGCCTATGTCCCCCAGGTGGCTGACGACCATGAGAAGGCGCTCATCACTGAAAGCGCCGACGCGCGCTTCTTCCAGGATGCACGCGTCCTGGCCGACATCGAGAGGATCGTGATCGCAGCGAGGGTCCTCCGCCTGCCGCCCGAGGCTCTCCTCAGGGAGTTGGACAAGGGCCGGGAGGCCCTGGAAGCCTGGTCATGTCCCGAGGACCTCCTCGACGACCTCAAGGTCCGGCAGGCCGGGATCGTAGCGGAGTACGAGGGGCTCCAGGAGAAGGTCCGGGCCGTCGCGGAGGCGACCCGGGGGACCCTGCGCACCCAGGTGGTCAACGCCCTGCTCCAGCCGCTCTCGGAGGCGGACCTCGGCCGCGCCCTCTTCATCAAGTCCGACCTGACAGAGGTCCGCGTGGCCGCAGACGACCGCACGACAGATGCTTACGCGGCCTTGCAAAAAGCCTATCCCGAAATGCGGCGCCTGATCGCCGAGCACCTCGTCAACACCAGGCGGCTGCGGAGCGCCCTGCTCAAACGCTTCCTCGCCCTGCGCGCCGATATCCTCGCCGAGGAGAAAAAGCGCCTCGGCCGCCTCTACTTTGAAGACATCCCCAGGGAACTGTTGGCCCTCGACGGTCCCGAAAGCCCGGACCGGCCGCACTTCACGGCGCGGCTCTACGAGCTGGGGTTCCACCGGACCGCCCACCTTCTCCTCGACGAGTTCCAGGACACCTCCCGGATCCAGTACGATCTCCTCAGGCCGCTGATCGAGGAGATCCTCGCCTCCGTGGGGGAGACCGCCGAGGGGGAGCGGTCGCTCTTCCTGGTGGGGGACTGGAAGCAGTCGATCTACCAGTGGCGGGACGCTGCGCCCGACAAGCTCCGGGCTGCCATTGCGCCAGCCCTTACGAGCGGGCAGCTCGCCGCCGAGACGCTTCCCCACAACTATCGTTCAACGCCGCTTCTGATCGCGTTCTTCAACCACCTGGTCGAAGAGCTCTTCGCAGGGACCGACAAGGTGAACCTCCAGACGCCGCCGGCAAGGCCGAAGCACCCCTACAGCGGCCCCTCCGAGGTGGCCGTGATTCCGGCCGCCTGCGACCGGGGCGACGATCCGGCCTTCGAACGCCTTGTCGAGGAAATCAAGCAAAAACAGGGCAAGCTCGGTTGCCCCTGGGGCGATATGGCGGTCCTCTGCCGTACCAACGCCCATATGGACAAGGTCGCCTCGGCCCTGGCCCGCGCCGGCATCCCCACCTCGGGGATCCGCGGCCGAGAGCTGCTGGCCCTCCGCGAGGGAACGGCGCTTTTCCTGTCGCTCGTCGCCCTCCTCACCGGGGAGAAGGGTCCCTTTATCCCCCGGGCCCTGGAAACCCTTGACTACGACAATGCGCTCGCGGATGCCGTTGCGCGCCTCGCCGAAGCCACCGGCCGCACGCCCCGGCCGCACCGCTTCGCGGCCTTTGCCGCTGCCCTCCGCGCGCTTTCGTCCCATTTTCCCCGCGTCCTCATCGAGACCCTCTGGGACGAGGCTGAGCGCTACTTCGATCGCCCCGACGCTGCCGATGCAGCCGCCTTCCTGAGCTACCTGCTGGCGATGTCACACCTGATCACCGTTCCGGAGGGGGAGCACGCCGAGCGGGTGAAGCTGGCCACGATCCACGCGACCAAGGGCCTCGAATTCCCCCACGTCTTTCTCCTCTGGAAGGAGGGGGCCGACCGGGCGCCCGAGATCCCCCATCCGGGTGACGGCTGTCCGCTCAGTCTGACCAAGGACGAGATCGCCTTTCTCGGCTCCGGCCCGATCGCCGAGGGGCCGGCCATCGCCAGGGTTGCGGGGCCGCTCCAGGAGGAGAAGGCCGAGGAGACGGCCAACCTCCTCTACGTCGCCGCGACCCGCGCCGTGAAGAGCCTGACGATCGTACTTCGGGCGGACAGGGAAGGCGCGATGAAGGGCTTCAGCGAGCGGATGTACCGCATCGCCAAACGGGGAATTCCGGAGGCCGAACAGACCGAATTCGGCTGGCGCTGCGACTACGGCCCCGAGACGCCGCGGCCAGCCGACCACGAAGAATTGGCAGTACCCATGCTGGGCGAAGGTCCTCCCCCTCCTGCCGAGGCCGACGAGATCGACCCGGCGCTCCGCTCCGCGGACATCGAGGCAGGGATCGAGCGGGGGATCCGCATCCACGCGGCCCTCGCCGGCCTTATCGGCGACAACCGCCGGATCGCGACGGCCCGCCTCGCCGCCGAGGAACGGAGCGCTGTCGAGCGGTTCCTGGACGACCGGAAGGTGCGCGAGATCCTCTTCCGACCCGGCCGGGTCCTCACCGAGCAGCACGTCTCCGACACCCGCTCCTTCGGCATCGTCGATCGGCTCATCATCGCCCCCGACCGCATCACTTTGATCGACTTCAAGACGGGCCGCGTCGGCCACCTCGCCGACCGATACCGGCCCCAGATGCTCCGCTACCGGACCATCCTCCAGGGCCTCTTCCCGGGCCGCCCGGTCGAATGCTGCCTCCTGTTCGTGGACGAGCCGCACCGCATTGTGATAGAGAAGACGCCTTAATCGTCTATCTGCCAGATGGTTTTAGCCTCCGATCTCTTTTTCTCCCCTTGAGGATCCCGGGGAGGGGCTACGACTGCGAAGGAACCATTCATGCCGGAAGCATTTACCCAAAGGATCATCGATGCAATCAAATCGGTCAAGCCGGGAGAGGTCGCAAGCTACGGGGCCATAGCGGCGGCAGCGGGGAATCCCAGAGGCGCGAGGCAGGTCGTCCGCGTCCTCCATGCCTATTCCCGGAAGGAGGGCCTCCCCTGGCATCGGATCGTCGGCAAAGGCGGACGCATCGCCCTCCCTCGCGGCGGGGGATTCGAGTTGCAGAAGGCCCTCCTCGAGGCCGAGGGAATCATCGTGAACGAGGAAGGGCGGATCGAAACAGCGGGAACCATCGCAACTTGATCTGCGGTACAATCCCCCCGGGGGCATGGCGGGGCCTTTTCCGGAAGAGACCGCTTCGTCCCCCTGTCCTGCCATCAACGACGAAAACAACCGTCCCGTGTCCCCATCCCCCACCACCGCCGGAGCACGACTTCCAAGGGCGTCGAGATATCATCCCCGGCCGACTGTCTATCCAGGGCGCGGCAACGATGTTTTTCTTGACAAGACGACAAAACTTCGATATTTGCTGTACAATAAAATTGTGTTTCATTGTATGAAACACCGGGTTGTGCTCGCTCATCGAACTCCCATCCCTGTAGAAGTCGCAGGTTGGCGTTCGGGTGGGAAGGGTGGTATATTTCGTTCAATTCATGGGAGTTCAATAGTCAAACACATCCCTTGTGCTCTCTTTGGGAGTCTCTAAATGGATACACTTCACAGCATCGCCCTCGGTTTTTCCGTTGTTTCCACCCCCTTGAATCTCTTCTATTGTTTCCTCGGGGTTTTAATCGGTACCCTCATCGGTGTTCTGCCGGGAATCGGAACCGCGGGCAGTGTGGCCATTCTCCTTCCATTCACCTTCGGTCTGCCCCCAGTCACGGCCATCATCCTCTTGGCCGGAATCTGGTACGGTGCCATGTACGGTGGCTCGACCACATCGATACTCGTCAATATTCCTGGAGAAGCCTCTTCCGTAGTGACCTGTATCGACGGCTACCAAATGGCCAAACAGGGAAGAGCGGGAAGGGCTTTGGGAATATCGGCCATCGGCTCGTTCATTGCGGGTACTTTTAGTGTCGTCCTGCTGATGCTGACGGCGCCCATTGTGGCCCGGTATTCAGTGAAGTTCGGCCCGCCGGAGTTGTTCTCCCTCATCTTTTTAGGGTTGACCATGTCCGCATACCTGTCGTCCGGCTCCATGATCAAATCCTTCATTATGGTTGCCCTGGGCATGATTCTCGGAACCATGGGGATCGATACCGTTTCCGGGGTTCAACGTTTCACTTTCGGCATGAATGAATTGTATGAAGGGGTCGGCCTGATTCCGATCGTCATGGGAATCTTTGGAGTGGGAGAGATTCTCATCAACGTGGAAGAGATCGCCGAAAGAGAAGTTTTCAATGTCCGGATAAAGGGGTTGCTTCCGGACCTGAACGATATGAAGGCCTCGTTCGGCCCGATCATGCGGGGTACATTCCTGGGTTTTTTCCTCGGGGTCCTGCCGGCCACCGGAACGCTGATCGGGACCTTCGTTTCCTACATCGTGGAAAAGCGGCTCTCCAAGCATCCTGAAAAGTTTGGAAAGGGTGCGATCGAAGGAGTGGCTGGACCGGAATCCGCTAACAATTCTGCCTCCTCCGGCACCTTCGTCCCCCTCTTGACCTTCGGCATCCCCACAACCGCAACCATGGCTTTGATCCTGGGGGCGTTGCTGATTCATGGGATAACCCCGGGACCTCTGCTCATCCAGCAACACCCCGATGTTTTCTGGGGGATCATCGTAAGCATGTACATCGGCAACGTGATGCTCCTGGTCCTGAACCTCCCGCTGATCGGACTCTGGGTCCGCCTGCTGAAGGTTCCCTATCGGATCCTCTTCCCCCTGATCCTGTTTTTCTGCGTCCTCGGCGTCTTCTCCAATCAGAGCAGCCTGATGGACATCAATCTGATGGTGATTTTCGGTTTCGTGGGCTATGTGGCAAGGAAAACGGGGTTCGAATGCGCTCCCTTGGTCTTTGCCTACGTGCTGTCTCCTCTTTGGGAGGAATCCTTCCGTCAGTCTCTGCTTATGTCCCATGGGGATTTAACCATGTTCTTCACCCGGCCCGTCCCGGCAGTCCTCTTATTCATCACATTCCTCTTCATCGCCTCTTCGATTGTCTTTTCGAGAAGGAGAAAGAGATTCCTTCAGCAGTTGGGCCCGGCCGATTCATGATATCTTATTTGGCAGAACCGTCAGGAAAACGGATCATGTTCTTTTCGTTGATCAAGGGGGGAAATCATCTAATGAATGATTTTCCGTCAAGCAAAGAAGGAGGAAGGCAAATGAGAAAGGTATTCGCATTTTTACTGGTATGTTTTCTGATTTCCGGAACCGTGATGGCCGGCTCGATTTTCGCTCAGGATAAGTTTCCGAGCAAACCGATCACCCTGATCGTTCCCTATGCCCCCGGAGGAAGCCATGACCTGGTGGCCCGGGCACTCCAAACGCAGATGGAAAAAATACTGAAAGTTCCCGTCCTGGTTGACAACAGAGCGGGAGGGGGAACCACGATCGGCTGCAGCATCGTGAAAACGGCGCCTCCCGATGGATACCTGTTTGGGACGGTCTCTCCGACATTCAGCATCATCAAGTACACCATACCCGACGCAAACATAAGGTATGACCAGTTCGATCCCATTGCGTTCGTGGGTTACAGCCCCCAGGGGCTCTTCACCCGCAAGGACGCCCCGTGGAACAACCTGAAGGAAGTCCTGGATTATGCCAAAGCCAACCCGGGTAAGCTCCGGTGCGGCAACGGGGGCTTCGGAGGGAATTTTCACCTGGGGGCGATCGGCATTGAGCAGGCTGCGGGGGTGCAATTCACCCATATCCCCTTCAAGGGAGCCGCTCCGGCGATCCCCGCAGTCATGGGCGGTCATGTGGACGTCATCGTCTCCACGGTCGCCGACACGCTCCATATGATCAAAGGGGGAAACCTGAAGGTCCTGGGTCTCGCATCGCCTGAGAAGAACAAATTCGCGCCCAAGGCCCAGATTTTCAAAGAATTGGGGATCGATGCCGAATTCCTGACCTACTGGGCTTACCTCGGCCCCAAGGGGATTCCCAAGGATCGCCTGAAGATCCTCTATGAGGCCCTGAAGAAAAGCGTCGAGACGAAAGAAGTGGCTGACTTCTTTGACATGCAGGGTGCGACCATTTCTATGAAAAACCCGGAGGAGCTCGCAAAGTTCTGGAAGAAGGAAGATCAGTCCTGGGAGAAGCTGATTAAGCTGAGCGGGGTGAAGCCGTAACCTGGTCGGCCCAGGAAGCAAAGGCCCCTCGGTACCGCAAAGACGGTCGGGAAATCGCCGAATGACCTTTTGGCAGCGGTTTCCCGACCGAGATTTCTCTCCCCTCTTGAGCTGAGCGGGCCCCAAAAGGAAAGCTGACATCGACCTGTTTATAGGAAACGTGGAGCATGAAACTCGATCGTATCTGCGGAATCGTCCTCTCTGTGGTGGGGGCTGGCGTGTTCTTGACATGCCTGGCCTATCCTATTGGAACGCTGAAACAACCGGGAGGCGGGTTCTTCCCCCTGCTCGGGGCCGCCGTGCTGCTGGGTTTGTCTCTTCTTCTGACCGTCCAGAGTTTCATCGGAAGGGAAGGTCAAAAAGGCAAAGACGATAAATCCGAAGACGCCGGCTTTTCTTTCTTCCCCAACAGGGAGGCCCCCAAGAGGATTCTGTTCGCCTTCGTCGCTCTGGTGGGCTACCGGTACCTTTTTCCGGTCATTGGTTTTGGTCCCGTTACCGGGATCTTCATCTTCGTCCTGGGAAAGTTCATGGGACGCTTCACCTGGAAAACCAGTATCCTTTTCGGCGTGATCACCGCCGTGGTGTCCTACTATCTCTTCCAGGTCGTTCTGAAGGTTCCCATGCCTGTGCCCATGATCCATTTCTAATTTCCCAAGAGTTTGTGGAGGAGAAAAGATGTTTGTGTTGTCCGATCGCGTGAAGATGTTGGCCGGGTCCGAGAGATCCCAGCGACCGATGGTCATCCCAAAAGGGGCCATCCGATTGGAGATGGGGGAACCGGACTTTCCAACCCCTGCTCATATTCAGGAAGCCGCAGCCCGGGCCATGCGGGACAATCATACCCATTACGGGAGCGCATACGGAGAAATGGCGCTGAGGGAGGCCATCTGCACGAGTCTCAAACGGGATTTCGGCGTGGAGCGGAAACCGGAGAATGTGTTGATCACCTCGGGGGGAATCGCCGGGATACACACCATTTGTGCGACGTATCTCAATGCCGGTGATGAGGTGGTGCTCCCGGACCCGGAATATTCGGCCTATGCCGACTCGGTCTCTCTATTCGGAGGAACCCCGATCTTCGTCCCCCTCAAGGACGACTTCCATATCGATTTTTCACTCTTGGAAAAAAGCATCTCAAAGAAGACGCGGATCCTTTTTGTCTCCAGCCCGGGAAATCCCACCGGTCGGGTCTTGTATGAAGACGAAGTCCGGAGGCTGGCCCGGCTTGCCGTGGAAAAGGATTTTCTCCTGGTTGTAGATGAGACTTACCACAGGCTCATCTACAGTTCGACCAAGCTCCTTTCGGTCTGCCAGATCGAGGAGGTGAAAGATCGCTCGATTCTCCTGAACAGTTTCTCGAAAACCTATGCCATGACGGGTTGGCGCGTGGGGTATATCGTGGCGGATGAACCGCTCATCAAGCAGATGGTCACCTTCCACAAGACGATGACGATTTGTCCCAACGTGCCCGCCCAGATGGCCTGCGCCGCCGCTGCAGCAGGTCCTCAGGATTGTGTCGAAGCCATGCGGCGGGAATACGAGAAAAGAAAGATTCTGGTTACACAGAAGTTGAACGAGATCCAGGGGCTGACCACGCCGCCGTGCGACGGGGCCTTTTACTTCTTCCCCCGCTATGAACACGCCCTGACTAGTCAGAAGATGAGGGAATATCTTTTCACCAAGGGAATCCTGGTCCGCAGCGGTACGGAGTTCGGCGCAGGCGGCGAGAAGCACTTCCGTATTTGTTTCGCCACATCGACGGAAACCCTGGAAAAAGGACTGACCCGCCTCAAACAGGCCTTGGATGAACTGACATAGGATCCAAGGATAATCATCCCCGCCAGCTTTTAGACACGATGCCTTCCAGGGGTATGGCCCGTTCGAGGCATTCGTGCATCCGCCACGGCCCTGCCCCGCGTTGCGCCTCCGGGACGTCGAAGGGCCGCGGCGGACCAACATCTTCATATAAGAAGATTTCAGCCCAAGAAGAGATACGGATCCGGTCCTGTGTCTATATCAAATAATCAATAATTAAATATTTGAATATTTATTCTTGACATCCTTCGAATGATGCCATATGAAAGATCCAAGTTCCCCTCGCCAGGTCGGAGGGGCAAAGCACTGATGGGCAATCTCATAATATCCCGCTGCTCACGCCGCACATCAGACCTCAGTGGCTCTGCTTTGCTCCAGACCAAATAAAGTTTACACTAAGGCTTCATGCTTCCAGGCCCATAGGATCGGATCAGATTTGATTCGTTCTTCCTAACGTTTTGGATTTGTGTCGGACTGTTTATCCCGAAAAAGGGGGTACGGATGTTTGAAAGCGCCAAAACCAGCAAAGTCTCTCAAAACATAGTCGATCAAATACGCAAGGCCATTTTTAATGGTGTCCTCAAGCCCGGCGATAAGCTCCCGTCTGATAAGGAATTGATCGATAATTTCGGTGTAAGCAAAGGCTCTCTGAGAGAAGCCCTCCGTTCTTTGGAAGTCCTTGGTTTATTAGAGATTCGCCAAGGCGCCCAGGGAGGGGCCTTCATTACTGAAGTGGATACAGAAAAGGCCAAGGAAGGATTCAGCAACTTTTTTATTTTTCGGAATCTATCCCTGAAAAATCTTTTCGATGTACGGTTGATTTTGGAGTCCCATATCGCGGAAACTGTCGCTCCTGTGATCACCGATGATGACTTGCGTCAGTTGGCAAAGATCATTCAGGAAACCCGTGACGCTCTCCAAGATGGCCGGCCTATGAACTATCGCGACAGGGAGGTTTCCTTTCATCTGATCATTGCCAATGCGACCCGAAATCCCCTCTTGATTTTCCTTCTGGATTACGTGGAAACGCTCCTTTTGGATGCCAAGAAGATACTGGAACCCGGCCGTGATTTTTCCCAGAAGGTCCTTGAGGCGCACGAGCGTATCTACAAAGCGCTCGCGGCCAGAAATGTGAATCAGGCGAAAAAGGCCATTGTCTCGGATATCAAGGAAGTTGAAGCGGCTCTCTTGAAGCTTCAGGAAGAAAAGAAAATACCCGGATTGAAAATGTTGACAGGATAATTTCGGCAAGCATCAGATCCTCCAGATGTCAGTAACTGATCGTTACTCATGGTGTGGGGGTATTTAGAAGTGATATCTATTTTCAAGATAGATATTTTGATCGGTTTCCCATCGGATGCCGCACCGGCATCTCAGTGGCAGCATTTCCGTCCATCGCCCAATCTTCAAGGCCAACCTCGCTCTTGTCGCACGCGGCTTCATGAACAAACGATTCACCCGACGCACCAACCGCTACAGCACAGGTATTGGAATCGTCCTGAAAACGGTTCCGCATGGTTACAGGCATAACCCAGGCATTTCATTCTTTAGTAAGTCGATTTTTTGGAAGCAGACATCCAGGATCGGAGGTGAACTCAGGGGAGTGACGGCAAAGAGGGTTTCTCATGCAAATGGACACTAAAGCGTAACGGTATGAACGACGTTCCAAAGAAGTGAGTTTTTTCAAAGGCCGGCTGCGTAACGGCAGGGCCATGGAGAAGGAGGAGTTATGGGTCCATCGAAAGTTTGGTTCATGAATGCCCGGGCGAGGCGTTTTCTGGAATCGACCGCCATCAAAGCTCGGCAAATGCTCGAACAATCGGGCTGGCTGGACAACCTGAAGCGGGGTGACATCGTGGCGGTGAAGACCCACATGGGCGAAGCCTACAACGTGGGTTACCTGAGGCCCGTGATCATCAGCACCCTCGTCACCCTGCTCCAGGAGAAGGGCATGCGGCCCTTCGTCACCGACACGACGACCATGCCTTACCACCCCTGGATCAGCCGGGCCCTTGCCATGGACCATCTCGAAACAGCGAACCGCAACGGCTTCAACCAAGGCTCGGTAGGCTGCCCGATCGTCATTGCCGACGGCTGGCTTGGGACTGACGACGTACAGGTCGACCTCCAAGGGCGGGGGAACTACCTGAAGAAGCAGTTTGTCTCACGCGCGATCGCCGATGCGGATGCGCTCCTCTCCCTCGCCCATTTTAAGGGGCACCCGGCCGGCGGCTACGGTGCATCGATCAAGAACATCGGGGTCGGCGGGGCGAGCAAGCGCGGAAAGATGAACCTCCACGGCGCCCTGGCCGGGGACAAGCCGGTGATCGTCGCCAAACTCTGCCCTGGACGGAAATGCGAATGGTGGCAGGTCTGCGAGGACTGCTGCCCAGAAGGCTCCGTGAAGGTCACGGAGGAGGGGCTCACCGTGGACCTGGAGAGCTGCGTCTACTGCTTCGCCTGCGCCAACCTTTGCGTCAACATGGCAGGGGTGAAGGCGATCCAGCGTTTCGACCACCTGCCCACCCTCGGCCGCCGCATCGCCGATTCGGCGCTTGCCTGCATGATGACCAAAGAGCCGGGAAAGTCCTTCTTCCTCAATTTCGCCATGGACATCACCCCCTATTGCGACTGCTACGGATGGACCGATACCCCGATCGTCAACGGGATCGGAATTCTCGCCTCTTACGACCCGGTCGCCATCGACAAGGCCTGTATCGACATGATGAACGCGGCTCCGGGCCTGCTCAACTCCGAGGCGGAGGAGTTCGGGGCCCTGGATTGCGGGGCGAAAAAGCTCAACCTCATCAAAGGGAAGGACATCGAGGCCCAAGTCCACGGCGGCGTGGCCAACGGCCTGGGCTCTGACCAGTACGAGATTGAGGAGCTGCCACTGGACCGGAGCCAGAAGGCGATCAATACCTTCTACCCCGACGTCGCGGCCAGGAAACTCAAGGGGATGTACGAAAAGAACCATCCCCTGAAAGGGCTCGACACCGCCTCGTTCGGCCGGCAGACCGAGCTGATGAAGGACCCGATCTGCCCGAAAAAGTGACCGCGGCGGGCTGACCCCGTCAACGGGTGACCAGGAAGACCGAAGGAAACGCTTTGGAGGTTATGAACAATCCGGGATTTCAATGCCGATCATTTTGGGTTCATAAAACAACAGGAGGCTGACAGATTATGGCGGCGAGACGTTTGCAGTACTGTGTGGACAATGAGTGGCGAGACTCGAAGACACAGAAGGCGTACATGCCGGTGACGGACTCGAGCACCGGGGAGGTGATCGCGGAGGCCCCCTGCTGCACGGTCGAGGAGGTCAACAGCGCGGTGGCGGCG
>JAJFUM010000009.1 GCA_021372415.1 Deltaproteobacteria bacterium | reverse complement strand
CGGGTACCCGAGCTCGACGGCGGCCACGTGGATCACGGTGTGGCCGTGGTTCTCGCGCTCGATGCCCCACAGGGCGTTGTTGTACCGGGCGCACATGGCGGCCGTGCGCTTGGCGAACTCCTTGGGGGGGATCTTCCCGCGCAGGACGGCGACCTGGCGCATCTCGTCGTCGATGATCACCGAAACGGCGTCATCCCCGTCCTCCTTCCCTCCGGCGCTGTCCGAACCACAGAAATACTGCCTTCCCGGGCGCGGGGGCTCGAACTCCTCGTAGTACAGGCCGCCCTCCGGGATATCCCTCTGCGGGAGCGCCTGGAGCATGGCCTTGATCAACGTCGCGTTGAAGAACCCGGATCCACCGACGAGGAAGCAGGAGGCCGGATCCTCCGGGTACTCCTGGGGCGCCAGCTTCTTCAGCTCGGCCCACTTCGCGCGCCTCCACGCGATCTGGCGGTGGCAGAGCCCGTGGCGGATCGCCAGGTCGCGCTCCTCCTCGGTGGGGATGAACCCCTCCGGTACGTCGGTGGAGTTGTCCGGATCCGACCACCAGGGGAAGAAGAGCGGCGTCCACGGCCCCGTCCCCTTCTCGGCGTCCTGCCACATCTCGTGGAACATCCCGCCCACCCCGTTCGGGGTCGTCTCGGCGACGACCTCCCCGTGGGAGGTGGCCTCGAGGATTCCTGCCAGGAGGTTCCGGTTGTCGTCGTCGTCCCCGGGCCACCAGGCGACCTCGGACAGGTGCGCCCGCTGGATGGTCGCGGATCGGCCGAAACGCTTGTTGCCGGCCGTCCCGATGTAGAAGAGGCTGTGCCGGGTCGGGAAGTTGAGCTCCCGCTTGTTGTGCTCAGTGAGGCGCCGGGGACGGAAGAACGGGGGCATGCGCTCGTAGAAGAAGTCGGCGATCCGGAAGATGACCTCCGTGGACTTGTCGTCGTGGGCGAGCGTCACCAGGGACCGGTTGTCCCGGAAAGCCGCGGTGAGGTAGGAGATCGCCTGCTCGAGGGTGGTGACGCCGCAGCGCCGGCTCTTCAGCACCAGGTACCGCGGAGGGCGGCCGCGGGAGTAGGACTCACGCTTCTTCTGGAGGATCGCCCGCTGAATCGGGTTGAACCGGAGCGGCACCTCCCGCCCCGCCTTGTCCACCACCCGGAGGAGCTGCTCCGCGTACCTGATCGGGTTCGCCACCACCTTCCCCGCCGCCTCCATCCATCCAGAGGGGAGGTTCGATCCTGGGACTGGTGGGAGATTGCCCGGCGGCGCCGCCGGCGGGGGTATCTGGTCCTGATCTGGCATCGGAGGATCCTCCCGCGCCCTGCGGCCCGTTGATGTTGCGGACGAGCTGGTCCATGGCCGCCGCCAGCTTCTCCCCGATGTCCCCGGTCACGTCCAGGGCCTGCTTCTGAAGGCCGTCATGGCGATTCCAGATGTCGTCGGCGTTCTTCCCCGTGATCGCGTGCAGGATCCGTGTCAGGACAAAAAGCCGACGCCCCGTCATCTTGCTGGACTTGATCTTGCGGCGCAGGTCGTCGACGGAGGTGATCTCCGCGAGGGCGTCCCGGAGCTCCATGGCCAGCGTCACGTTCAGGTGCGGCTTTCCTCCGGGGTTCCCGGAGACGCCCTTGACCAGCTTCATCCCCTTCTCGAGGTTGGCAAGGCTGTTCGGATGCATGGGCTTCCGTCGACCTGACGGATTATTTCTGCTCATATCTCCCCCGCATTTCCTGGACCGCCTCGGGCCTGGAACACTTCACGGAGAGGTCCGGGGCCACCCGCATCAAGCGTAGCACGGCGACGTCCACGTATTTATCGCAAATCTCGATGGCGTAGCAGCGACGGTTGATCTTGTGGGCGGCGACGAGCTGG
>JAJFUM010000475.1 GCA_021372415.1 Deltaproteobacteria bacterium | reverse complement strand
AGGTGATCCACACCAGGTTGGTCAGCGGATGTTCGAAGTTGAACTCCTGTTTTCCGGAAAAGAGAGACTCGCTGATTGCATGATTTACGAAGTAGGACACGAGCGACGTGAGGATCATCAGGATACGCATGGCGAAGATCCAGACGATCAGTTTGCCGCCCATCGTGGGATTGGCGGCCAGGGCCAGGGCCAGGAACGAGATCAGGGCCACGCCCGTGACGCCGTAGGTCTCGAAGCCATCCGCCGTGGGGCCGACGCTGTCGCCCGCGTTGTCGCCCGTGCAGTCCGCGATGACGCCGGGGTTCTTGGGATCATCCTCGGGCAGGTGGAAGATGATCTTCATGAGGTCCGATCCGATGTCGGCGATCTTCGTGAAGATGCCGCCGCAGATACGCAGGGCGCTGGCGCCCAGGGACTCGCCGATGGCGAAGCCGATGAAGCAGGGGCCGGCCAGTTCCTTGGGGATGTAAGCCAGGATCAGGATCATGAAGAAGAGCTCGATGCTGACCAGCAGGAGGCCCACGCTCATGCCCGAACGGAGGCAGATGTTGACCATGCTCAGGGGCTTGCCGCTCAGGGAGGCGAAGGCCGCACGGGAGTTGGCCACCGTATTGATCCGGATGCCGAACCATGCCACGCCGTAGGACCCGAGGATCCCCATGACGGAGCAGAAGAGGATCACCAGGACATCGCCGAAGGAGGTGCCCTGGAGTCCGACAAAGTAGTAGAGGATGCAGATGGCGATCAGGACCCACAGGCCGGCGAGGAACTTGCCCTGCTGGAACAGATAGGTCTTGCAGGTTTCCCAGATCGTGTTGGAGACGTCCAGCATGGCCTGATGGGCCGGCAGGTTCTTGGTCTGGATGTACTGCATCAGTCCGAAGAACATCCCGATCAGGCAGATGACGAGTCCGAGATTGAGGATCGTCAGCCCGCCCAGCGATCCGCCCATGAAGCTGACCTGGGACAGATCCGGGAGTTTGATGTCTGCTTCACCGGCGAAGGCCATGGGGGCCATCAGGAAAAGAAGGATTCCCAGTGAACATGACAGGAACCACAAACCGCGTTTTCCAATGCGCATGATTCAACCCTCCTCGCTTAGATTAGTTTTATTCCTTCCATGATGCTTTTCCATAGCCGCCTGAACGCCTGTGGCGATAATGTCGGTCACGGCCTCTGATGCTCTTCGGATCAGGCCCGGCAGGGCTTCCATCTCCGGTTCAGAGAAGGGCTGCAGGACGTATTCCTCGACCATCGTCTTATGGACCGGCCTTCCTATGCCGACTCGGACTCTGATGAAGTCCGGTCCCCCGAGATGGTCGATGACGGAAATGAGTCCTTTGTGCCCCCCGTGGCCGCCGCCCGCTTTCAAACGGATCGTCTGGAAAGGCAGATCAAGGTCATCGTGGACAACAATCATGTCCCCGAGTTCTATTCTGAAATAATCGGTCAATCTCCTCACCGCCGTGCCGCTCAGATTCATGAAGGTCTGAGGCTGGGCGAGGATTGCGGCAGTGCCGTCTATTTTTCCCTTTCCGACACGGGCGTCGAAGAGGGTCTGGCTGATGGAAATGCTGTGTCTCTGTGCCAAATGATCCAGGACCAGGAAACCCGCGTTGTGCCGACTCAAACGATACCGCTGTCCCGGATTTCCCAGACCAACGACCAGTTTCACGCTCACCTCCGAAGCCGCTCATAAGGCTGGGAAGGGACCCCTTCCCAGCGAACGGAGGCACTATTCCTTCTTATCCTTGGTATCCTTGGCGGCTTCCCCGGCTGGGGCCTCAGCGCCCTCGGCGGGTGCGGCGCCCTCTTCAGAGGCGGCCTGAGGCACGGAAACCTTCACAACGGCCACCATGGACACACCGACATCTCCCGGGTCAA
>JAJFUM010000470.1 GCA_021372415.1 Deltaproteobacteria bacterium | reverse complement strand
CCATCTTCTGGATCTTTCTGACCGTTCCCATCCTCTCGTCGGCCAAGGCCTCCTACGCCCTGGGACTGGTCCCCTGCTTCGCCCTCCTGGCCGCCAGGGGATTCGAGGTCCTGGGTCGCCGGCGGATCGCCCGGGCGGCCCTCCAGGGGCTTTTCGCCTGCTGGGTCGCGGCGGCCTACGGGGCCTATCTGGCGCCCTGAGGGGAAGGCGCAAGGCAGGCAGGGGGATGGCGGGCCGTCACGGAGGCGGGAAAGGAAGGACTGACGGGGCGGCGCAGGGCAGGGGAGAGGAGCGGGATGACGGGTCGTTGCAGCGCCCCGGAGGGACCGGCAGGGACGGCAGCCGGGAACGGCAGACGGAACAGGGACGATGGAGAGGCGGATGGACAGGACGCGGGCGAAAAGATGGGCATGGGCGGGGCTGATCCTGGCCCTTGGACTCGTCGCGGCCGCAGTGGGGGTCCGCCAGCTCTGGAATGATCCGAAGGTGATTTTCCTTGCCCCCGAAGGAGGGGCAAAGTGGGTCCGCTACCCCGAGCCGTTCAAGCTCAACGCCTGGCTGCCCGCGGTCCGCACGACGCACTTCCGGCACCGCTTCCAGGCCGGTCCGCGCACAACCGGGGCGGTCCTCACGGTCCGGATGCTGAGCCGGGGGAAGCTCTGGCTGAACGGCCGCCCGGTCGGTGGGGCCGACGATCCGTCGAAATGGAAGGAGCCGGTCCGCCTGGACCTGTCGGCGGCCCTGGCGGAAGGGGCAAACGAGCTTCTCGTCGAGGTCGTCAACGAGAACGGCCCCCCGGCCCTCCTGGCCCATTGCGACGCCCTGGGAATCCGGAGCGGCCCGGGGTGGGAGGCCCGCGAGGGGGCGGCTCCCTGGGCCGCAGCCCTCGACGTCGACCGGATCCGGCCCTATCCCCTGTCCCGGACCTTCCCCCGCGCCGATCGGGCGCTCCTGGCGCTCTGGCCCGTCTTCGTGCCGCTCTTTGTCCTCGTCTTCTTCTGGAGCCTGAAGGGGGACGGCCGTTCCGGAAGGCCGTCCTGGGCGCGCCTTTCGCCGGGCGCCGTCCGCTGGCTCCTGATGGGGGGCTGGCTCGTCATGGGGATCAACAACTTCGGGAAGATCCCCGTCCCCTTCGGCATGGACTTCCCCGGACACGCCCAGTACCTCGCCTATGTGGCCCTCTCCTGGCGGATCCCGCTGGCCACCGAGGGGTGGCAGATGTTCCAGCCGCCGCTCTTCTATTTTCTGGAGGCGATCCTCTTCCGCCTTTGCCTGCCCCTCTTCGATCCCGATACGGTGGTCCGGATCCTGAAGCTCCTGCCCCTGGCCTGCGGGGCGCTCCAGGTCGAGGTCTGCTACCGGGCGCTCCGCTATGCCTTCCCGGGCCGGGACCGGCCCCAGGTCATCGGAACCCTCCTGGGCGGGCTCCTGCCCATGAACCTCTACATGTCCCAGTCCATCGGGAACGAACCCATGGTGGGCCTGTTCACGGCCCTGGCGATCCTCGGCGTCTGCCGGATCTTCTCGGGGGCGGCGGGGACCGACGCGCGGTGCCGCGAGACCGCCCTGGTCACGGGCTTCGTCCTGGGGCTGGCCCTGCTGACCAAGCCCACGCCGGTCCTTGTCGTGCCGCCGATGGTCCTTTTTCTCGCTGCGGCGCTCTACGAAAGGGGGGGCGGGGGAAGGCGGGCCGTCCTTTCCGCAGGCCGCACGATCCTGATCTTGTTCGGGGCCGCCTTCCTCACGGCCGGCTGGTACTACCTGCGGAACTACATGGAGATCGGCCGGTTCTTCATCGGCGGCTGGGATGCCTCCCGGAAGATCGTCTGGTGGATGGACCCGGGCTACCGGACGCCGCAGCAGTGCATCGCCTTCGGCGAGGCCCTCCTCTATCCGGTCTATTCGGCGATCTTCGGCTTCTGGGACGGCCTTTACTCCACGCTCTGGCTGGACGGCTATCTGAGCTCCCTGGTCTCCGGCGAGCATCTCCCCTGGAACCGGACCCCCATGATCGCGAGCGCCCTCCTTTCCCTTCTGCCGACGGCGGCCATCGCCCTGGGGGCCGCAGCCGCCCTGTTGACGCGCAGCCAGGGGCCGGAGCGCAGGATTCTCCGCTTTTCCCTGGCCTGTGCGATCCTCTATCTGGGGGCCATTTTCGCCGTTTTTCTGCTCGCCCCCATCCTCAGCTCCGTCAAAGCCTCCTACGCCCTGGGCATCACCCCCTGCCTGGTCCTCCTGGCCGCCAGGGGGTTCGAGGTCCTGAGCTCCCGGCGGATCGCCCGGGCGGCCCTCCAGGGCCTTTTCGCCTGCTGGGCCGTGGCGGCCTACGGGGCCTATTTCGTCCGGTAAAGGGGACCGCCCCGCCCCGGAGAATTTCCCGCCCGGAGATTCCAACCCCGCCTAATCGCTGCGCAATCCTCACTTCCCCCGGGACGAAAAAAATCATCGTTCCACTGAGTGATTTGTCTTGACAGCCGGGGAATTATAGGATAGAAGCACTGTTATGACCAGTGGTCATATACTGACCATAGTTCATAATATGATCCCGGGTCATGAATCTTTCGCGACGAACCGCCGAGGGGACCCTCGGTGCAAATAAGGAAACACCGTTCGTCTCCTACCTAACCATCATTGCGGCATGTTCGGCGGTTCAGGTCACGGGGGTTCATATCGGATCGCCCGCCCTGTCACCTGTCGGGCGCAGGGCGCGACATCAGGAAGGGCTTGGATCTTGGGACTCGAAGAGAGAAGGAAGAGGGAAAGGGAGAACCGCCGCAACGCCATCCTGAAGGCGGCCCGAAGGCTCTTTTTCGAGAAGGGCTTCAAGCCGGTCACCGTCGAGAGCATCGCCAGGAAAGCCGAGCTGAGCAAAGGGTCGATCTACCTCTACTACAACAGCAAGGAGGAGATCTACACCCAGATCCTCCTGAGCGACATCGACAAGTTCCACGAGAGGATCGCCGATATCCTGCCCGGAACGACGAACGGGTATTCGGCCACGGAGGCCCTCGTCCGGCTGGCGGGGGTCTACGTCGACTTCTTCCTGAACGACCGGGAACTCTTCCGGATCCTGATGACCTTCATGCTCCACACCACCGACATGAATCTCCCGGAAGACCTGAACAACCACATCGTCAAGACCACAAACAGAACCATCAACATCATTGAGCAGATATTCCGATACGGCATCGAGCGGGGTGAATTCCCGAAGACGATCAATCTCCGCGTGAACCGAAACGCCATCTGGGGATTGCTCAACGGCATCATCTCGCTGCATCTCTTTACAGGCTTGGAGGCCAGACGGGTGGACGTGATCCACAGCACCATCAAGGCGGGGCTGGACGTCTACATCCGGGGCCTGAAACTCCACGATCAAACGCGATAAAACCCGACCGGAAGGGCATCGGGACGTCATTGGAATCCCTGTGCGTGCGGTTCTACGCGACCTGGAAGGCCATTCAGAAACCGCCGCAACCGATGTCCGGAACCGCGAGGGGTCACGCGGAACGGGCGTACGTATCCGAACACATTCGAACCGAACGGAAAAAGGAAAGGGGGAGAAGGTATGAGCAATCTGTTGGTGAACGAGAGAGACCAGGAATTCCTTCTTTTTGAACAACTGGGGATCGAGAAGCTGTTCCAGACGGAACTGTTCAAGGATTTCTCCAAGGACGACGCCTTGATGATGCTCAACGAGGCGAAGAAGATGGCCGTCAACACGATCCTTCCGACTTATGCCGCCGGCGACAAGGAGGGATGCACGTTCAAGGACGGCAAAGTCACGGCGCCCAAGTGCTACCATGACGCCTTCAAGAAGTACGTCGAGGCGGGATGGCTCTGCCCGACCGATCCGCCCGAGGTGGGCGGACAGGGGATGCCGATCATCATGGCCACGGCGAACCTCGAACACTGCTACGCCGCCAACTTCGCCTTCCTGATGTATCCGGGGCTCACCCACGGGGCGGCCGGCCTGATCCGGGGGTTCGGCACCGACGAGCAGAAGGAGAAGTACATGATGAAGATGTACGCCGGCCAGTGGACCGGGACGATGTGCCTGACCGAACCGGGCGCGGGCAGCGACGTGGGAGCCCTCAAGACGACGGCGAAAAGGCTCCCCGACGGGACCTTCAGCATCACCGGCTCGAAGTGCTTCATCTCCTGCGGCGACCACGACCTGGTGGAGAACATCATCCATCCGGTCCTGGCCCGGATCGAGGGAGACCCCCCCGGCACGGGCGGGATTTCGATCTTCATCGTCCCGAAGTACCGCCTCAACCCGGACGGGAGCCCGGGCGAGGCGAACGACGTCAAGACCGGAAACGTGGAGCACAAGATGGGGATCAAAGGCTCGGCGACCTGCACCCTCAACTTCGGTGACGAGGGCAAGTGCATCGGCGAGCTCCTGGGCAAGGAGCGCGAGGGGATGAAGATCATGTTCCACATGATGAACGAGGCCCGCCTCGAGGTGGGGATGCAGGCCCTGGGCCATGCCTCGGCGGCGCTCGAGCACTCCATCGCCTATGCCAAGGAGAGGATCCAGAGCGTTCCGGTCTGGGAGATGAAGAACCCCGACGCCAAGGCGGTTCCGATCATCGAGCACCCGGACGTCCGGCGCGACCTCCTCTGGATGAAGGCCCATGTCGAGGGAATCCGGGCGATGAACTACTTCGTGGCCTTCTGCATGGACATGGCCAGGGCCGTCCCGGCGGAGAACGAAAAATGGCAAGGGCTGGTGGAACTGCTGACGCCGGTCTGCAAGGCCTACTCCTCGGACAAGGCGATGGACGTCTGCTCCAAGGCGATCGACATTTACGGCGGTTACGGCTACTGCCAGGAATATCCCGTCGAGCAGTACATGCGCGACTGCAAGATCTCCTGCCTCTACGAGGGGACCAACGGGATCCAGGCCCTGGACCTGGTCGGGCGCAAGCTGGCCATGAAGAAGGGGATGAACGTGATGAACATCTTCGGCGAGATCGCCGCGACAATCGCCAAGGCCAAGGGGATCGACGAGCTCAAGGCCTACGCCGTGCGTCTGGAGGAGGCCTACAACGCCCTCGTGGACCTGACCCTGACGATGGCCCAGATGGGCAAGAGCGCCAGCTTCCTCATCCCGATCCTGAACGCTTCCCCCTATCTGGACATCATGGGGGACGTCCTGCTCGGCCACTTCCTGCTCCAGTCGGCCTGCCTGGCCGCGGAAAAGATCAAGGCGATCTACGCCGAAAAGGGCGCCGAGGAGTCCAAGGGCAAACAGCGGGCCTTGATCCACGAGAACGCCGACGCGGCCTACTATGCCGGGAAGATCGCAACGGCCAGGTTCTTCGCCGTGGAGATCCTCGGCACCGTGAAGCCGCGCTGCGAGGCGATCAAGACGGAGGAGAAGATCCCCATCGAAATGGCCCTGGAGAGCTTCACCTGCTAGGCGGGGCCAGGCAGACGACATGACGGTCGCGGCGGGCGGCGATTGGATCTGCGGACATAAATCGGCCGCCCCTGCGGACCTACTGGAAGGAGGAGGAGTATGGCATACGAGATCAAGAGAGCAGCCGTTCTGGGTGCAGGGGTCATGGGCGCCACCATCGCCGCCCACCTGACCAATGCGGGGATCGAATGCGACCTTCTGGATATCGTTCCCTTCGAATTGACGGACGCCGACAAGGCGCAGGGGCTCAACGAGAAGAGCCCGGCCTGGCGGAACCGTTTTTCTGAAAACGGCCTGGCCGGGGTCGTCAAGGCCAAGCCGGCAGGATTCTATACCAAGAAAAACGCCTCGATGATCCGGACCGGGAACTTCGAGGACCACCTGGGCAGGCTGGCCGAGGCCGACTGGGTGATCGAGGTCGTCGTGGAGAACCTGAAGATCAAGCAGGAACTCTTCGCCAAGGTGGAAAAGATCGTCCGGCCCAACTGCATCGTGACGACCAACACCTCCGGCATCCCCATCAAGGACATCAGCGCCAACTTCGGGGCGAAGCTCAAGGAGCACTTCATGGGGACCCACTTCTTCAACCCGCCCCGGTACATGAAGCTCCTGGAGATCATCCCGGGCGAGAAGACCAGCCCGGAGGTGGTCGCCTTCATGACCCGGTTCTGCGAGGAGGTCCTGGGCAAGGGCGTGGTCATCTGCAAGGACGTCCCCAACTTCATCGGAAACCGGATCGGCGTCTTCGACATCGCCAACGCGGTGCGGCTCACCGTGGAGAAGGGCCTCAAGATCGACGAGGCCGACGCCATCATCAGCAAGGCCCTGGGGCGTCCGGGGACGGCGATCTTCGGGACCATGGACCTGGTCGGCCTGGACACGGGCTACCACGTCATGAAGAACCTCTACGAGGCGGTCCCCGACGACGAGATGCGCGAGATGTTCGTCCCGAGCGAATTCATGGGCAAGATGCTCGAACTCAAGTGGCTGGGCAACAAGACCAAGCAGGGCTTCTACAAGAAGACCAAGGGGACGAACGGAAAGAAGGGCAAGCTGGTCCTGGACTACAAGACGATGGACTACGTCCCGGCCAACAGGCCCAAGTTCGCCACCGTTTCCGACGCCAAGAAGAAGAGCGACGAGGGAGTCGCCGCGACGCTCCGGGTGATGTTCAACGGGACCGACATCGCGGGCGAGATCAGCCGGGAGTACCTCTGCAACAACTTCATCTATGCGGCCAACCGCATCCCCGAGATCTGCGACACGATCGTCGGGATCGACAACGCCATGAAGTGGGGCTACAACCACCAGCTCGGCCCCTTCGAGACCTGGGACGCCATCGGCGTGCGCGAGGCCGTCGAGGTGATGAAGAAGCTCAAGAAGAAGGTCCCCAAGAAGGTCGAGGAGATGCTCAAGAAGGGGTTCGACTCGTTCTACAAGCGCAAGGACGACGGGCTGTACTACTACGACTTCGAGAAGAAGGAGTACGTCCTCTTGCAGGCCAATCCGCGGATCATCCTCCTGCCCGAGTTCAAGGAGCGCCAGAAGGTCGTCAAGAAGAACCTGAGCGCGACCCTGGTCGACATCGGCGACGGCGTGGCCTGCCTGGAGTTCCACACCAAGATGAACGCCGTGGACGACGGGATGATCGAGATGATCTTCGCCAGCTGCGACATCGTCGAGAAGGACTTCGTCGGAATGGTCGTCGGGAATCACGGGACGAACTTCTCGGCCGGGGCGAACATCTTCAAGGTCCTGCTCGCGATCCAGAAGGGGGACTGGGACATCCTCGAGAAGCTCGTGGCGGACTTCCAGAATGCCAACATGCGGATGAAGTACCTGGCCAGGCCCGTGGTCACGGCGCCGGCGGGCCTCGCCCTCGGCGGGGGCTGCGAGATGGCCATGCACGGGGCCAAGTGCCAGCCCTGCGGCGAGACCTACATGGGCCTGGTGGAGGTCGGCGTGG
>JAJFUM010000467.1 GCA_021372415.1 Deltaproteobacteria bacterium | reverse complement strand
GGGGTAGGTCACCCCGTAACCCATCGTGTCGCAGAGCCGGATCTTGATGTCGATCCCGCTTTCCTCCCTGAGCTTCATCAGTTCAATGGCGAAGGGGATGCAGAAGCCGTAGATGTCGCCCCGGGTGATGTCCTCGAAGTGGCAGCGGGGCCTGATCCCCGCGTCCAGGATGGATCGGACGATCCCCAGGTAGTCCTCCAAGGCCTGGCGTCTGGTCTTTCCAAGCTTCAAAAAGATATGGTAGTCCGAGACCGAGGTGAGGATGCCGGTTTCCTTCAACCCGGCCTCCTTGACCAGGGGGACGTCGTCCACGCTGGCGCGGATCCAGCCGGTGATCTCCGGATAGCGGAAACCGAGGTCCTGGCATTTCTTCACCGCTTCCCGATCCTTGGCGCTGTACAGGAAGAACTCGGACTGGCGGATCACGCCGTTGGGTCCCCCCAGACGGCTCATCAGCGTATAGAGATCGACGATCTGCTCGGCCGTATAGGGCGGTCTGGCCTGCTGTCCATCCCGGAAGGTGGTGTCGGTGATGAAGATGTCCTCCGCGGGACTGATCGAGATGATCCGATGGTCGAAATCGATCCGGCACACCTCGTCATAGGGAAAGACGTCCTTCTGGAGGTTGGGTTGATCCACATCCTTGAGATCGAATTTCCAGAAATTGGTGTGCTCGTGATCCAATACCTTCCTGTCCTTGTTCCATTTTGCCATTGGTCTGTCCCCCTTATAAAGTATAAAGAATGCGTTTTCCCAACAAATAAAAAAGGGCACTGGAAATAGCCCGTGCCCTCGCTGTCCCTATCCTCCGGATCGGTTCACCCGGATGTCGAAAGAGTGCGCGACGGCGGTGCCTCACGGGCGGCCTCGCGCTTAAGCTGCCGGACGGTTTGGTCCAGCATTTCAGTCCCGGATACTTCTCTTCCGCAATCCGTCGTCATTTTCGTCCGTCTCATTTTTGGACTTGTTTCACAAAACCCGATCACGCGCGGAAGCATAAGGGCATAATCCGGTCTTGTCAATAAAAATGTTCAGGTCACGATCTTGAGCGAAAGTTCCATCAACTGCTCCAGGCTGACCGGAGAGGGGGCATCCGTGAGCAGGCAAGTGGCCTTCTGGGTCTTGGGGAAGGCGATCACGTCCCGGATCGATTCGGCCCCCGTCATCAGCATGACCATCCGATCGAGCCCGAAGGCGATTCCCCCGTGGGGCGGGGTCCCGTATTCCAGGGCGTCCAGGAGGAAGCCGAATTTGGTGCGGGCCTCCTCGTCGCCGAGTCCGAGCGCCTTGAAGATCATGGCCTGGACCTCCTGGCGGTGGATCCGGATGCTGCCGCCTCCGATCTCCGATCCGTTCAGGACCAGGTCGTAGGCGCGGGCGCGGACCTTGCCCGGGTCGGACTGGAGGAAGGGAAGGTCCTCCATGGCCGGGGAGGTGAATGGGTGATGGGTGGATACGAACCTTTTCTCCGTTTCGCTGTAGTCGAAAAGGGGGAATTCCGTCACCCAGGTGAAGGCCAGGGCTCCCGGGTCGATCATGTTGAGCTTTTTCGCCAGATGGATGCGGAGGTTTCCCAGGGAGTCGGAAACGACCTTCGGCGAATCGGCGACGAAGAGGATCGCATCCCCCTCGCGGGCCTCCATCTTTTCGTTGACGGCCCGCACCTCGTCGGCCGTGAGGAACTTGAAGATGGGAGAGGTCCAGCCGTCGGGGATGACCCTGGCCCAGGCCAGCCCTCCCGCGCCGTACTGGGCCACGAAATCCTTGAGCTCGTCCAGATCCTTCCTCGAAAGGCGGGTCCCGTCTTCGACGCGGATCGCCTTGACCACGCCGCCCGCGGCGACGATCTCGGCGAAGAGCTTGAAGCCCGATTTCCCGAGAATCGGCGTGAGGTCCCTGATCTCAAGGCCGAAACGCATGTCCGGGCTGTCCTTTCCGAAACGGCTCATGGCGTCGCGGTAGGCGATGCGCGGGAAGGGCAGGGGAAGCTCCCTGCCCAGGCAGGACCGGAACAGGTGGGCGACCATCCTTTCCATGATCCCGATGATGTCCTCCTCGGTGACAAAGGACATCTCCACGTCGATCTGGGTGAACTCCGGCTGCCGGTCCGCCCGGAGGTCCTCGTCGCGGAAGCACTTGACGATCTGGAAGTAGCGGTCGAAACCCGACACCATCAGGAGCTGCTTGAAGATCTGCGGAGACTGGGGCAGGGCGTAGAACATCCCCTGGTTGACGCGGCTCGGGACAAGGTAGTCCCTGGCGCCTTCGGGGGTGCTCTTTGTCAGGAAGGGGGTTTCCACCTCGATGAAGCCCTCCCGGTGGAAGTACTCGCGCGTTGCCGCGGCGACCCGGCTCCTGAGGATCAGGTTCTTCTGGATATCCGGACGCCTGAGGTCGAGATAGCGGTACTTGAGCCGGACGTTCTCCGAGATTTCCGCCGTCCCGTCCAGGACGAAGGGGGGCGTTTTCGCCTCGTTGAGGATCTCAAGCTCCAGGGCCATCACTTCGATCTGTCCGGTCTTGATCTCGGGGTTCACCATCCCTTCGGGCCTGAGGCGCACCGATCCCCGCACGGCCAGGACATACTCGGACCGGATCTTGCCCGCCTCCTCGTGGCAGGGGGCGTTGATCTCCGGGTTGAAGACCACCTGGACGAGCCCCTCCCGGTCGCGGAGGTCCACGAAGATCACGCCGCCGTGATCCCGCCTCCGGTGGGTCCATCCCATCAGGACCACTTCCTGG
>JAJFUM010000132.1 GCA_021372415.1 Deltaproteobacteria bacterium | reverse complement strand
GCATTGCACAAGCGATATCAGGGTGGGGATTTTTGCCGGCCGCTCGGCCCTGAGCAACAGGATCGCCCTGAAGATCAGGAAGGAAGAGATGCCCCTGGGCGTTTGCACGTCATCGGGGACAGTGGGGCATTCGCTGAGCTTCGGGAAGGCGGACGCCGTCTGCGTGAAGGCAAGGACGGCCTGCCTGGCCGACGCCGTGGCGACCGCCCTTGGGAATCGCGTAAAGAATCAGAGGGATATCCACAATGCGCTCGAGGCAGGGATGAAGATTCGGAATGTGACGGGGATCCTGATCATTGCAAAAGATCAATTCGGGGCCATGGGGGACGTCGAGATTATCGACTGGTCATAAAAAGTTTACATAACATATCTTATATGACATTTATTTCATGGACCCCGGGGGACCCATGAGGCGCCTAAAGCCCCTCATCTGCAAGCTTCTTGACCAATTGCAACTGCTTGTCCGTTAATTTCTTGGGGATATTGACGTTGATCTTGACGAACTGGTCCCCCTTGGCCGTGCCGCTGCCTTTCAGGGCCGGTGCGCCGTAACCCTTCATCCTTATCTTCGTGCCGTTCTGGGTTCCGGCCGGAATCTTGATCCGTTTCACCGTTCCGTCGATGGTCGGGACATCGATGCTGGTTCCCAGTGCGGCCTGCGTGAAAGATATGGATTTTTCGATATGAATATCATTGCCGTCCCGTGCGAAGATGGGGTGCGGCAATATGTTGATGTTCAGATACAGGTCTCCCGGAGGGCCGCCCTGCTGCCCCGGGTTTCCCTTCCCTGCCAGCCTGAGTTTCTTCCCGGTGCTGATTCCTGCCGGAATCTTTACAGTAATTTCATCGACATGGCGATCCCTTTGGAGCGCCAGTTTCTTGTCCGCCCCAAAGACCGATTCTTCGAGGGTGATGCTTATGTTGTATTGAAGATCTTCACCCGCCTGGGGTTGCTGATAGTAATTCTGGTTTCCCTGGGAGAAGATATCGCCGAAGGGATCGCCGCCGCTGCGGAACGTGTAATGCCCGCGCCTTCCTCCCGCCTGTCGGAACGAGCGGTCCTGCCCGCCCATGCCTCCGAAACCCAGATCGCGGAGGATCTGATTGATGTCGAAATTGCGGAAGATGTCTTCCTGGCTATACTTCTGGCTGAATTGGTCTGAACCGAAGTTGTCGTATTGCTTTCTTTTTTCAGGATCGCTGAGGACGGCATAGGCCTCGCTGATCTTCTTGAAACGCTCCTCGGCCTCACGGTTGTTGGGGTTCCGATCGGGGTGATATTTCAAGGCGAGCTTTCTGTAGGCCTTCTTGATCGCTTCCGAATCGCAGCTCTTCTCTACGCCCAGTATCTTGTAATAATCATCCGCCATGGGGATTAATAATCATCCTTTCGAATATAAAGAATAAACTATTAACGGATCGCGAATTGTCAACCCCCTACACCGCTCTTCCCAGGCGGAATGCCTCCAGGTTGCTTTCAAGAATTTTAGGCGGAAATGATTCGGCCAGACCCTTTTCCCACATTTCAAGGGGAATGGTCAGGCAGGTCGAGAGGGTCCCGAGAAGAACCGTATTGACGGTGCGGGCATTTCCGGACTTTTGCGCCAGGGCCAAGGCATCCACGATCTTGACATTGGAAAAGCATTTCTTGACCGTCTCGATGACGTCATCGGGGTATGAGGCCTCCCCAAGGTTGACCGCCGGCGGGTATAATTCTTCGGTATTGATGATGACGGTGCCGTCCGGCTTCAGGTAGTCCAGATAACGCAGCGTATCCATCTTTTCGAACGAGACCAGGATATCGACGTCGTTCTTCTTGGCCAAAGGAGAATAGACCTTCCGGCCGTAACGGACATGGCTGGTCACGCAGCCGCCGCGCTGGGCCATCCCGTGGACTTCGCTTTTCTTCACATCCAGGCCGGCGATCATAAATATGCGGCACAGGATATCGCTGGCACGCAGAATGCCCTGTCCCCCCACACCGGCAATGAGAATCCCCCTGGTGGTTTGATTCATAAATCAGGTTTCCTCCATGATAGCACCAGCCTTGCACAGTGTCCGGCACAGGCCGCACCCGTTGCAGAGGTTGCGGTCAATGCTGGCGATCCCCTGCTGTTTTTTGGATTTGCCAGCCTCTTGTCCAGCCGGAAGGTCCTTCCTGCTCTTCCACGAGATCGGGGGACAGCCAAGACCGAGGCATAAACGGCAGCCCGTGCATTTCTCCGGATCGATGAAATAAGCCTTGGACGGCTTCCCCTTTTCCCTCTTGAAAAGGACGCAGGGGCGCCTGGATATCACCACCGAGGGGCCTTCCCTGTCCAATTCTTCCTGGATCACCGCTCGCACCTCCCTCAGATCGTAAGGATCCACGATGCGGACGGATTCTATCCCCAAGGCCCTGATCAGGGTCGGCAGGTCGACGCCCATGGTCTTTTCGCCCTGGAGCGTGAACCCCGTGGCCGGATGTTCCTGCATCCCCGTCATGGCCGTGGTCCGGTTGTCGCAGATGACGATCACCGCATTGCTGCGGTTGTAGGCCATGTCGAGAAGGGGGGTGATCCCGGAGTGAAGAAAGGTGGAATCGCCGATGACCCCGACGATCTTCCCCTTCCCCTTTTCCCCAAGGGCTTTGCTCATCCCGTGGGCCATTCCGATGCTCGCCCCCATGCAGATGCACGAGTGAAGCCCTTCCAAGGGTTTCATATAGGAGAGGGTATAGCATCCGATGTCCCCGGTTACGAAAACCTTCATTTTGCCCAGGACATGGAACAATCCCCGGTGGGGACATCCCGGGCAGAGGTTGGGAGGACGGGGCGGGATGGCTGCCGCCTGCGGGGGTGGGGTCGCCTCGCCGGGACCGCATATGGCCCGTTCCAGAATCCCGGGATCGAATTCGTTGGTATAGGGAAAGATCTCCTTTCCGATGACATCGATGCCGAGCGCACGGACCTGTTCTTCGATGAAAGGTTCCAACTCTTCGACGACATAGAGTTTTTTTACTTTTGACGCAAAGTCCCTGATCAGGCCTAAGGGAAGCGGGTAGACCATTCCCAGTTTCAGATATGAGAAGTCCGGGAAAACATCCTTCATGTAGTTGTAAGGCATGCCCGACGTAATGACGCCGACATCGGGACTGTTGATCTCCACCCGGTTCTCAGGGAAGGTCTCGGCGAATTTCTGCAGTTCCTTCAACCTTTTTTCAACAGCGACCCGGCGCTTGCGGGCATTGTTCGGCACCATGACGAATTTTTCGGCATCGTACCGGATTGCCGTTGTGTCCTCAATTTTCTGCGGTTCATCCAACGTGGCGATCGATTTTGAATGGGAGACCCTGGTCGTGGAACGCAGAAATACGGGCGTGTCGAACCGCTCGCTGATCTGGAATGCCAATTTGATGTATTCCTTTGCCTCCTGGCTGTCCGAGGGTTCCAGCATCGGAATCTTGGCGAATCTTGCATAGTGGCGGTTGTCCTGTTCGTTTTGCGAACTGTGCAGGGAGGGGTCGTCCGCCGTGATGACGACCAGGGCGCCGTTGGTTCCGGTGTAGCTTGCCGTGAAAAGAGGGTCCGCTGCGACGTTGACGCCCACATGTTTCATGACGACCATGGCCTTGGCCCCTGCCAGGGCCGCGCCGATCCCCACCTCCATGGCCACCTTCTCGTTCGGCGACCACTCTGCATAGACACCCGGATAGTTGGCGAATGCCTCCATGATTTCCGTGCTCGGCGTTCCCGGATAACCGGCGGCAAATCGGGCTCCGTATTCGTATGCCCCACGGGCAATGGCTTCATTTCCAGATAACAGATCCTTCACGAGATACCTCTCTCTCCAGCAGGTTTATAAATGTTTTTCGGGCAGAAACGGCCGAGGATATCTACCCCAGTGTGGCGATCTTTCTTTTCAGATAAAGCGTCATTATGGGATCCGTCGTTTTTGCCAAAGCCTTTTGATAGAATTCGACGGCCTTTTGGGGATTGTTCATGGCCTCGTATACCCGGGCCAGGTTGCCGTAATTGAACGATTCAAAGGCGGGGAATGCAGAGGCGTTCAAGGCTTTCTGAAACGATTCGAGGGCGTTTTTCAAATCTTTCTTCGCTTCATAGCAGGCGCCAAGGCCGCTGTAAGCCAGGATATTGAGATCACTGTCTTTTGGCGCCTTCTGGATGAACTCCTTATAGCAAGTGATTGCCGAATCCATTTCCTGGCGCCTGAAATAGAGATTCCCCAGCCGGTAGTACGCCAATAGGGCGGCATAGCTCCTCGGGTACTGGGCGATGAGTTCCTTGTATCCCTTGATCGCCTCGGCATCAGCCGTCGCCGCCGCCGCTTTCATGGTTTTGTCGTAAATATCGGAATAGAATTTCCCGGCCTTCTTCTCGTAGTTCGATTGATAAAAATAGTATCCTCCGGCAAGGACAAAGATAAGAACAAGAATACCAGCCCCTGTGTAGAGTTTCGTCCGGTTCTTATCTGCAAACTCACGGACCTTCATCAGGAGGAGCTGCAGTTTGTCCGGCTCAACGAGGTCTTTTCGATCCTTTTTTTCTGGCATGGCTGTGTATCGTCTCCTTGGAATTTAGTCTGGTCGATATTGATTATTGATCCTGTCGGCAATCTCCTGGGGGAATCGGACGACCTTTCCGCTATTGTCCGTGCATGCGTGAACGGTGTACCCTTCCGTCAAGAGATTTTCACGGGTTTCGTCCCAGATCTGATAGGTGAATTTCATGCTGGCGCGTTTGAGATAGGCAATTTGCGTATCCACCTCAACGACATCATCATAGCGCGCAGGCCGGATATAGTGGCAATAGGCCTGTGTGAGGGGCATGTTGAACCCCGCCTGTTCGAACACCGAGTAAAGGACCCCCATCCCCCGCAGAAGTTCCGTTCTGCCGATCTCGAACCAGCGGATATAGTTGGTATGATAGACGATGCCCATCGCATCGGTATCCGCATAGATGGCCCTTATTCTAACGGGTTTTATTTTCAACAAACCGTCTCCAGTCACCAATGAACAGGTCCATGAACTGATAACCCGGGGAAACGAGATTTCCCGATCTTTTTGCAGCCGACTCCCCGAATGTGCCGCCCAGGCCCTGATTTTCCTCCCGAACAGAGGATAACACGGCAAAAGGGCTGGGATCGGATGCATGCGTCATGGTGCTTATCGGCGTCGGATGATCGCTCAGCACCGCAATCCGCATGGGACCCAGGTGATCCATGCCGTTAAGGACAGTGCCAATGACTTTTTCGTCGAAATCCTCTATCGAGCGTACCTTTCCCCTGAGATTTCCCTCATGTCCCATTTCATCGGGGGCCTCGACATGGACAAAGACAAGGTCCAACTCACCGAGGGCTCGAAGCGCTTCCCTGGCTTTGCCGGCGTAGTCCGTGTCGATATATCCCGTGGCCCCGGCGACCCGGATGACCTTGAGGCCGGCATAGACCCCGATTCCGTTGAGAAGGTCCACGGCCGAGATGACGCCCCCGCGGATGTTGAAACGATCGGCGATCTTGACCATCTGCGGAGCCCTGCCCTGCCCCCAAAGCCAGATGGAATTGGCAGGCTTGAGTCCCCTCGCCCGCCTGTCCCTGTTGATCGGATGGTCGGCCAGGCACTGCCTCGACAGGCGCATGAGGCGGGCAATCTCCCCGGCCCCCGGTCCTGTCGGAAAATGGGGTGCCGACGGTTTGCCCGTAATGTCATGGGGCGGTGTGGCCGAGAAATCGGGATTTCCGCCGCTCCAGACCATCAAATTGCGGTAACCGACGCCGGGAT
>JAJFUM010000408.1 GCA_021372415.1 Deltaproteobacteria bacterium | reverse complement strand
GGCCTTCATCCCCTACCTGGGGCTGGCGCTGGATTCCTTCGGCCGAGGGTGGGCGCTGACCCCCTTCCCGGTGACGTACACGCTTCAGTATTTCGAACGGGTGGCCTTCGAGACGCCCAAGTTCATCATCAATTCCCTGCTCTTTTCGGGGATATCGGTCGTGATCTGTATCGCCGTGGGGGTGCCCGTCGCCTGGGTGATGTCCCGAACCAAACTTCCGGGGCGGGGGGTCCTCGACTCGCTGACGACCCTGATCCTGGCCCTGCCGGGGACCGGCATCGGCATCGCCTACATGCGGGCCTTCCGGGACCCCGCTCCCTTCATGACCACGGCCCTCATCGGCATGTGGATCATCATTCCGATCGTGCTCGCGGTCCGGCGGCTCCCCTATACGGTGCGGGGAACCTTCGCCTCACTTTTAATCGTGCACCGCTCCTTCGAGGAGGCGGCCGAGAGCGTCGGCGCCACCAAGCCAAGGACCTTCAAGGACGTCACGCTCCCGCTGATCTGGAAGGGGGTCCTGGTGGGATCGCTCTACTCCTTCATCCTGGCCCTCCAGGAGGCCTCGGCCACGCTGCTGCTGGTCATACCGGGCCATGAGATGATGACGGTGGGCATCTTCAACTTCTACATCGGCGGGTCCGTCAACGAGGCGGCCGCCCTCGGCGTCATCCTGATCGTGCTTGGCGCCGCGTGCCTCTTCATCATCAACCGGCTGGCCGGCTCCAAGATGGGGGGCGTCTTCGGTTGACGAACGCCCGGCCGGCATTTTCCTAAAGAAAGGCCCTTTCGGCGATGTTCCAAGGGTATATCTTCGATCTGGACGGGACGGTCTACCTGGGGGAGAGCCTGATTCCCGGCGCCGAGCGGATCATCCGCCTGCTCCGGGGCGCGGGGAAAAAGGTTGTCTTTCTCTCCAACAAGCCGCTCTACACCCGCGAAGACTATGCAGCCAAGCTCACCCGTCTGGGGATCCCGACGACGCCTTCGGAGGTGGTCAACTCGACCTTCGTCCTGATCCGCTATCTGCAGAAGATCGCAACGAATGCGAAGGTCTTCGTCATGGGGGAATTGCCCTTTGTGGCGGAGATGGCCCGGGCCGGCTTTCGCCTGACCGAGAATCCCGACGAAATCGAATACGTTGTGGCCGCCTTCGACCGGACCTTCGATTACCGGAAGTTCAACATTGCCTTCCAGGCCATCAAAAATGGGGCCCACTTCATCGCCACCAACCCCGACCGGACCTGTCCCGTGGAAGGCGGAGAGCTCCCCGACTGCGCCGGGATCATCGCCGCCCTGGAGGCGACAACCCTCAAAAAGGTGGAGGTGATCGTGGGCAAACCCTCGCCCATCACCGTCCAGGCGGCGCTCGAGGTGATGGGGTTGGCGGCTTCGGAGTGCATCCTGATCGGCGACCGGCTGGAGACGGATATCCGCATGGCGCTCGAATCAGGCATGAAAGCAGCCCTCGTCATGACCGGCGTCACCGGCCGGAAAACACTGGAAACCTCTCCCCTTCATCCCGACTACGTCTTTGCGAGCATCGCCGATCTGGAAGCTCTGATTCGGTAATTCCGGAAATAATCACGTATCCTGTCTCCGAAACTCCTGTCCATGGCTATTCCCCATGCGCCTCAATGAATTTTTCAATCGGCGCGCCAAGCAGCGACGAAAGCTTCCGGGCCATTTTCAGGCTGATGGATCTGCGTCCGTGCTCCATATTGGAAATGTGCTGCGGGGGAATTCCGCCAAGGACCTGGCCTAATTGAAGTTGCGTCAATCCCTTGTTCTCACGATAAATGCGCAGATATGTCCCCGGCGTCATCT
>JAJFUM010000402.1 GCA_021372415.1 Deltaproteobacteria bacterium | reverse complement strand
AGATATGCAGGCAGACCCGCCCCCCCCTTCGATGCAACTTCGCGATGCTCTTTCTCAGATAGGGCAGGACAAAGCGCTCGAACTGCGGCCGAGAGATCAGATCACCGGACGCGGAGGGATCGGCGACCGACACGATCCGGGCGCCGGCGTCGAGGAAAGGCGCCAGATAACGAAAACAGAGTTCGGAGGTGAATTCCAGGACCGCAAAGACCGCCTCCGGGTCCCTGTAAATGCTCCGCATCAGCCTCTCGACACCGTAGAGGTGGCCTGCCAGGGTGAAGGGCCCCCACTGGCTGGCCCCCACCAGGGTCCGGGGGCCCACGGTTCCGGCAAGGAGCTCCGCGGTTTTCCAGAGGCCTTGGATCCCCTCGTCCTCCTGAAGCCGATCGAGAGAGAGCCGCTCAAGGTCGGCGACGGATTCCAAGACAGGAGCCAGGACATCGGGCGCACCCTTGGCACGGAACTTGATCCTGCCTCCCAAGGCCCCGATGGCCAGATTGTGATACCCGGAACCAGCCCAGACGATGTCGGAGCGGACCGCTTCGTTTGTATCGGCGATGATCTCGGCAGCGAGCTCCTCATGCCCCAGCAGGTCCCGGAGGGAGTGGCCGCGACGATTGAAGGTCCAGACCCCGCCCGACAGGAGGGCCACGGGAACCCTGGGGGTGCTCTCGAGGCGGATCGCCCTTTCGATGACCTCTCTTGAATCCATAGAAGTTACCTCCCTTTCCCCGTTCCCTCTTTCAAAACCCCAGGCAGCGGACAAAGACCTTTTCAAAATCCCGATGATTCGCCAGCTCTACGACCGAAATCCTTCCGACCGTATCGGCCATCTCCCGCCGGTAGGCCCGGCTCAGGAGAAAGGCCTGCCCGCCGGACTGGGAAGTATTCCCGACCATTTCGACCTTTCCTTCGAACTCTGCAGGCAGAAGCCCGATGCCCAGAAGGCTGCTGGCGCGGACGTGATAGCCGAAGGAGCCGGCGATCAGCACCCGGTCGACTGACCCGGCGTCGAGGCCCTGCGAGGCCAGGAGATATTCAATCCCGGCCCGGACTGCCCCTTTGGCGAGCTGTACCTGTCGGACGTCCTTCTGGGTCAGAATCACCTCCCCGGTCAACACGAAGACCCGCTTGCCGTCCCGCCTCTGCAACCTCTCTCCCAGGAGGGGCGGGAGCCCCGTCGGGCCCTTGAAACGGCCCTGGGGGTCGATGACGCCGTGGACGACCAGTTGCGCCACGATGTCCAGCAAACCGCTGCCGCAGATCCCCGTTGCCCGGCCGCCGCCGATCGTCGTCCAGTGTGCATCCCCCTGCAGGCCGATTTTGAACCGTTCGATCGCCCCGACAGCCGCCCGCATGCCGCAGGCGATGTTCATCCCCTCGAAGGCCGGGCCGGCTGCGGTCGAGGTGGCTGTCATCCGGCCGTCCGCGGCCAGGACCATCTCCCCGTTGGTGCCGATATCCACGAACAGCGTCGTCCCTTTTCGCTCGTGGAGCCGGGAGGCCAGGATGCCGGAGGTGATGTCCGCCCCGACGTAGGCTGAG
>JAJFUM010000397.1 GCA_021372415.1 Deltaproteobacteria bacterium | reverse complement strand
GGATGACGGGGATCGCCCTTTTCAGAACGGCCCTGGTCGTCTACCTGGCTTCCACGGTTCTGTACGGCCTTTCCCTCTGGGGGAGGCGGGTGTTTCCGGCCCGCGTCGCCACGGGGTTCCTGGTCCTGGCCTGGCTCGTCCACACCCTTTCCCTGGTTGCGAGGGGGATCGCCGCCGGCGGGGTGCCGGTGGTCAGCCTTCACGAGTCCCTCTCCTTTTTCGCCTGGGTCATGGCGGCGGCCTATCTCGCCTTCCAGGTGAAGACGAAGACCCGCGTCCTGGGGGCCTTCGTATCGCCGGTGATCGGCCTGATCATGGTCGTCGCCTCTGTGGGGCTGGGCGGGACCGTCGGCGTTCCGGCCGCCCTTCAGGGTTCCTTGGTCACCGGGCACATGATGCTTTCCCTGACCGGAGAGGCGCTCTTTGTCCTGGCCTCGCTGGCCGGGCTCATGTATCTGATCCAGGATGGACTCATCCGTGGGAAGAAGGCCGGCAGGACGAGCCAGTTCTTTCCGTCCCTGGGGGAGCTCGACCGGATCAACCACCTGTGCCTCCTCTGGGGGTTTCCCTTCCTGACGCTCGGAATCCTGGCCGGATCGCTCTGGGCGAGGATCACCTGGGGAAGCCACTGGCAGTGGGATCCCAAACAAGTCTGGACGCTTCTGGCCTGGGGACTCTACGCCTTCCTCCTCCACCAACGACTGGCCATCGGATGGCGGGGCCGCCGGGCGGCACGCTGGTCGCTGGCGGTCCTGGCGTCCCTGGCCGTTCTGATGATCGTCGGGAAGCTCTTCTTCCAGAGCCTCCATCCATTCGTGTGATCCCATGCATCTGGTCCTTCTCGGCATGAACCATAAGACGGCCCCTCTCGATATCCGGGAGCGGCTCCAGCTCGCCTGCGGGGGTACGGAACATCCCCTCGCGGAGGTGATGCGGCTCGGGCCGGTCCGCGAGGCGCTCTACCTGGCTACCTGCAACCGGGTGGAACTGCTCGCCCGGGTTACCGATTCCGATCAGGCCATCGTAGGCCTGAAGGACTTCCTCTTCCGCCAGGGGAACCTCGAGAATGCCCAGATGGAACGCTGTCTCTACCTATACAGGGATCTGGAGGCTGTCCGCCACCTCTTCCGGGTGACGGCGAGCCTCGATTCGATGGTCATGGGCGAACCGCAGATCCTGGGGCAGATGAAGGAGGCTTACCGGGAGGCGGTCGAGCAACGTGCGACGGGGGCCCTGCTGAACCGGCTCGTCCACCAGGCCTTCCGGGTCGCTAAGAGGGTCCGGACGGAAACCGGGATCGGCGGCAACGCCGTCTCGGTCAGTTACGCGGCCGTCGAGCTCGCCAAGAAGATTTTCGGCAGTCTCAAGGGGAAGACAATCCTCCTCATCGGGGCCGGCGAGATGTCGGAACTGGCCGCCCGACACCTGCTGGGCAACGGGGCGGGCCGGATCCTCATCGCCAACCGGACCCTCTCCAGGGCCGAGCAACTCGCGGCGCTCTTCCAGGGGACCGCCGTGGCCTTCGAGAGGTTTCCCGAAGCCCTGCCGGAGGTGGATATCGTGATCACCTCCACCGGCGCCCCGGGGATTGTTCTCACCGCCGAGATGGTCGCCGCGGCCCTCCGGCGAAGGCGGAACCGCCTGCTCTTTTTGATCGACATCGCCGTTCCAAGGGATATCGATCCCGCGGCCGGCGAGATCGACAACGTCTATCTGTACAACATCGACCACCTCCAGGAGGTGGTCGACGCCAACCTGGAGGTGAGGCAGACCGAGGCGATCAAGGCGGAAGGCCTCGTCATGGAAGAGGTGACAGCCTTCGAGGGATGGTTCAATTCCCTGGAGGTCGTTCCCACGATCGTGGCCCTGCGCCAGAAAGCGGAGGGGATCCTGAAGGGGGAACTGGAGCGGGCCTCCTGGCTGGGCACGATGAGGGACGAGGACCGCAGCCGGGTCGAAGGCCTCGCCCGGGCCGTGGTGAACAAGATCCTCCACGATCCGACGACAGGTCTCAAGGAGGAAAGCCAGGAACGGGACGCCCTGCCCCTGGTGGCAGCTATCCGCAGGCTGTTCAGGCTCTGACGGGGCATCGATAAACCCCTGGCAAGGAGGACGCCATCGAACCCATACTCAGGATCGGAACGAGGGGAAGCGCCCTGGCTCTGACTCAGGCCCGCTGGGTGGCGGACCGCATCCGGGAGCTGCGCCCCGGAACCGAGGTGGAGCTGGTCACCATCCGGACGACGGGGGACGTCGTGCAGGACGCCTCTCTGGCCCAAATCGGCGGGAAGGGGCTTTTCATCAAGGAGATCGAGGAGTCGCTCCTCAAAGGGGCGGTCGATATCGCCGTCCACAGCATGAAGGACCTCCCGGCCGAGATCCCGGAAGGGCTGGAGATCGCGGCAGTGCCGCCCCGGGAGGACCCTCGGGACGTCCTGATCTCCAGGGACGGACGGGAGCTCGACCGGATGCCGACGGGGGCGCGGATCGGGACAGGTTCGCTCAGGCGGGGCATCCAGCTCAAAAACCGGATGCCCGCTGTGGCGATCGTTCCGCTCCGGGGAAATCTCGACACGCGGATCCGGAAGATCGAGACGGAGAACCTCGACGGCGTGATCCTGGCTGCGGCGGGGCTCCGCCGGATGGGCTGGGAGGCCAGGATTTCCCAGTTCATTCCCGTCGAGACGATGCTGCCCGCCGTAGGCCAGGGCGCCCTGGGGATCGAGATCCGACAGGCGGACAAACGGGCCCGGGAAGCGGTGATCCCTCTGCACGACCCCCTTAGCGGGCGCGAGGTCGGTGCCGAGCGCGCCTTCCTCAAAGGACTGGGCGGGGGATGCCAGCTCCCCATCGCCGGATTCGCGAAGCTCATCGGGAAGAGGCTTGTCCTGGAGGGAATGGTCGGAAGCCCGGACGGACGGACGATGATCCGCCGGAAGGTGGAGGGAGCCGCCGAGGACGGCGAGGGGCTCGGTGAAAAACTGGCCGGGATCATCCTGGCGCTTGGCGGCCGCGACCTCCTCGAGGGGAGCGCGCTTTAGGACCCTTCGGGGACGGAGGGACATACGGGGGCGATTCATGACGGGCAAAGGCAAAGTATACATCATCGGTGCGGGACCGGGCGATCCGGGACTGATCACCCTCAGGGGCGTCCGGTGTCTGCAGGAGGCCGATGTGGTCGTCTACGATTACCTGGTCAATCCGGAGATCCTTCGCCACACCCGTGACGGGGCCGAGCGGATCTACGCCGGAAAGCAGGGGGGCGCCCATACCCTCTCCCAGGAGGCGATCAACGAACTTCTGGTCCGGAAGGCGGGGGAGGGGGCCATCGTCGCCCGCCTCAAAGGGGGCGACCCCTTTGTCTTCGGCCGCGGCGGCGAGGAGGCGGAGGCCCTCCACGGGGCAGGGATCCCCTTCGAGGTCGTCCCCGGCGTGAGTTCTGCCGTTGCCGTTCCCGCCTACGCCGGGATTCCGCTCACCCACCGGGGATACACCTCCACGGTCGCCTTCGTGACGGGCCACGAGGACCCGGAGAAGGGGAAGAGCGAGCTGGACTGGCCGACCCTCGCGGGGATCGGGACCCTCGTCTTTCTCATGGGGGTGAAGAACCTCCCGGGGATCGCGGAGAACCTGATCCGCTCCGGAAAAGATCCTGAGACCCCCGCCGCCCTGATCCGCCGGGGAACAACGCCGGATCAGGAGACCCTGACCGGCACCCTCGGCACCATCGCCGAGATGGCCGATCGGCGGCAGTTTGCACCCCCGGCGATCCTCGTCGTGGGGGGCGTGGCCGGTTTGCGGGGATGGCTGAACTGGTACGAGACGAAACCCCTCTTCGGCAGGGGGATCGTCGTTACCCGGCCCGAGGCCCAGACGGAGGAGCTTTCGGAGCTCCTTGGGGCAAAGGGGGCGCGGGTGATCGCCTTTCCCGTCATCCGCATCGAGCCGCCCGAGAGTTGGGAGACCCTGGACCGGGCGATTGACGCCCTGGCGGAGTACCATTGGATCGTCTTCACAAGCGCCAACGGGGTCGCCTTTTTCTTCCGCCGTCTGAAGGCACGTGGGCGCGACATCCGTGATCTCAAGGGGCTACGGATCGCCACGATCGGTCCTGCGACGGCGGCGGCCCTGGAGTCCCATTCCCTCCGGGTGGACCTCGTCCCCGAGGAGTTCGTCTCCGAGGGGGTGGTCCGGGCCTTTGCGGGGGAAGATCTCAAGGGGAGGCGGGTCCTGATTCCCAGGGCCCAGGAGGCCCGCGATGTGATCCCCGAGGGGCTTCGGGACCTCGGCGCCCGTGTCGATTGCGCAGCGGCCTACCGGACCGTCCGTTCGGACCGGCAACGGTCCGAACTGGAGCCGCTGCTGGCTGCGGGGAAGGTGGACGCGATCACCTTCACGAGTCCCTCGACGGTGAGGTGCTTCCTGGAGATCATGGGGCCGGACTTCCGGCCGCCGGAAGGGGTCCGGATCGCCTGCATCGGACCGGTGACCGTCCGGGCGGCCCGAAAGGCGGGTCTTGCCGTGGACATCCTTCAGGAGCGCTACACGATCCCGGACCTCGTCGAGGCCATCGCGGCCCATTTCCGGCAGGCGCCCCCCGGGGACGGGCAGGGATGACAATCCGGGGCCTCCGTGCCGCCGGGGAGCGCACCCCGAAGGCGCGCATGGGGGCCGTTTCGGAGCCCTCTGCCCCCGCAGCGGCCCGGCTGCTCCAATTTCCGAACTCGCGTTCACGGTCGTTTCTCCTTGCCGAGGCGGTTGTCCCGGGCATTCCAGCAGGGTTCGCTCGGGATCATGCCCCAGCCGCTCAGACGGGCCCCCAACATCCCGTTGCAGGGCCGGGACGGATGGCGTATATTGATCACCGATCGATTGATAGGGACACGGAGTTGCTCGAAGGCCAGGGCATCGAGGCCTTGGGCGGGACGGACGGGATGGGAGCATGATCGGCATTTCTAAACTTTACTGCGGGGCCGTGGAGCCGGGGGACGTCCTACGGTACGGGCGCGAGTCGGGCAGACTCCCCTCCCATCTCCTCCAGTTTTCCAGCGACAAAAGACCGGTCGTCGTCTGGAACATGACCCGGCGGTGCAACCTGAAATGCGTTCACTGCTACTCCGGCTCGCAGGACCGAACGTATCCTGGGGAACTGACGACGGCGGAGGCCAAGACGATGATCGAGGACCTGGCTGCCTTCGGGTCCCCGGTCCTGCTCTTCTCCGGCGGCGAGCCCCTGATGCGCCCGGACCTGCCGGAACTGGCGCGTTACGCCGTGGAGCAGGGGATGCGGGCCGTCATCTCGACCAACGGGACCCTCATCGACGAGGCCGCGGCCACGATCTTCCGCGAGATCGGCCTCTCCTACGTCGGCGTCAGCCTCGATGGCGTGGAGGCCACCCACGATCGTTTCCGGGGAACGCCCGGTGCCTTTGCAGCCGCGATGCGCGGGATCCGCATCTGCCGGGACAGGGGAATCAAGGTGGGGGCCCGCTTCACGATCCACCGCGGGAATGCCGCCGATGTCCCGGCGATCTTCGATCTGCTTGAGTCGGAACGAATCCCCCGCTGCTGCTTCTATCATCTGGTCTACTCGGGACGCGGCTCGAAACTGATCGACGAGGACCTGTCCCATGCCCAGACCCGGGCGCTGGTCGATACGATCATGGACCGGACGAGATCCCTCTTCGAGCGGGGTCTCCCCAAGGAGATCCTCACCGTGGACAACCACGCCGACGGTCCCTACGTCTATCTGCGTCTCCTGAAGGAGAACCCGGCACGGGCGTCCCAGGTACTGGAACTCCTCAGGATGAACGAGGGGAACAGTTCCGGCCACGGCATCGGCTGCATCAGTTGGGACGGCGAGGTCCATCCGGACCAGTTCTGGCGCGGGGTTTCCCTCGGAAACGTCCGGAGGCGTCCCTTCAGCGAGATCTGGACGGACCTGAGCAACCCCCTCCTCGCGAGGCTCAAGGACAAGAGGCCCCACGTCCGGGGCCGCTGCGCGGCCTGCCGGTGGCTCGATCTCTGCGGCGGGAATTTCCGCGCCCGCGCCGAGGCCGTGACAGGGGAAATCTGGGCCCCTGATCCGGCCTGCTATCTGACGGACGACGAGATCAAAACTGAATAAGGAGCGTCTATGAATTTCCCCGAATACCGGCCCAGGAGGCTCAGAAGGAACGAGAATTTCCGCAGGATGATCCGTGAGACGGCCCTGAGCGTGGACCATCTGATCTACCCCCTCTTTGTCGTCCCGGGTCAGAAGACGAAAAAGCCGATCGACTCGATGCCGGGGGTCTTTCAACTGTCCGTCGACCACGTCGTCCGGGAGGCCGGGCGGGCCAGGGATCTGGGAATCCCGGCGCTCCTTCTCTTCGGGATTCCCGAGGAGAAGGACGAGATCGCCTCGGGGGCGATGGCCGAGGGCGGGATCATCCAGCGGGCCGTCCGGGAGATCAAGGCGAAGGTCCCCGACATCCTCGTCGTCACGGACGTCTGCCTCTGCGAGTACACGAGCCACGGCCACTGCGGGATGATCGAAAAGGGGGAGGTGGACAACGACATGACTCTGGAGGTCCTGGCCGAGACGGCCGTATCCCATGCCAAGGCCGGCGCCGACATGGTCGCCCCCTCGGCGATGATGGACGGCCAGATCGCCGCCCTGCGCGAGGGGCTCGACGAGGCCGGTTTCGAGGCCATCCCGATCATGGCCTATGCGGCCAAATACGCCTCCAGCTTCTACGGCCCCTTTCGCGAAGCAGCCGAAAGCGCTCCTGCCTTCGGCGACCGGCGGGCCTACCAGATGGACCCGGCCAACTCCGACGAGGCGATCCGGGAGATCACCCTCGACGTGGCCGAGGGGGCGGACATCATCATGGTGAAGCCCGCCATGCCCTACCTGGACATCATCCGCCGGGCGAAGGAGGAGTTCGACCTCCCCCTGGCCGCCTACCAGGTGAGCGGCGAATTCGCCATGATCAAGGCGGCCGCCCAGATGGGCTGGCTCGACGGGGAGAAGGCGATGTTCGAGTCGCTGACGGCAATCCGGCGCGCCGGGGCGGACATGATCATCACCTATTTCGCCGCCGACGTGGCGAAGGCCCTGGGAAAATAGGCTGCTTAGGCATGGAGACGGAGAACAGAGGATGGATCGTTCGGGTCCGTTGAGAGCGTCCCGGCCTTACGGGGATGGGGCAGGAAAGGGGAAGGGGACGGTTCTGCCCCACGACCTGAGGATGGTCGCCTGGGAGGTGACCCGGAGCTGCAACCTCGCCTGCGGCCACTGCCGGGCCTCTGCCCTTCACGGCCCCTATCCGGACGAGCTGCCGACGGCCCGGTGCCTCGGGCTCCTGGACGAGATCGCCAACCTGGGTAAACCGGTGATCATCCTGACGGGGGGCGAGCCGCTCCTCAGGGAGGATATTTACGAGATCGCCGCTTACGGGGACCGTAAGGGTCTCCGGATGGTCCTGGCCACGAACGGGACGCTCGTGGACGAGGCCGTCGCCGGGCGGATGCTGAAGGCCGGGATCCGGCGGGTGAGCGTGAGCCTCGACGGTCCCGATGCCGCCGGTCACGATGCCTTCCGCGGCGTTCCGGGGGCTTTCGCCGGGGCCTTGGCCGGGATCGAGGCGATGCGGCGTACCGGGATGGAGTTCCAGATCAATACCACGATCACCCGGGCGAATCTCGCGCAGATCCGGGAGATCCATGATTTGGTCCATCGCCTGGGGGCCGCGGCGCACCACATCTTCCTCCTCGTTCCGACCGGGAGGGGTCGGGAGATGGCCGCCCAGGCGCTCGATCCCCTGGAATACGAGGAGACGCTCAACTGGTTCTACGAGGAAGGGCTCTCCTGCGCGATTCAACTCAAGGCGACCTGCGCTCCCCATTACCATCGGGTCTTTCGCCAGCGGCGCAAGGGAGCCGGCGGCGTCCCGGCGGAAAGGACGGAGGCGCGCCGGGAGGGGAATCCCCTCCATGCCATGACCCGGGGCTGTCTCGGCGGGAGCGCCTTCTGCTTCGTCTCGCATACCGGACAGGTCCAGCCTTGCGGCTATCTGGAACTGGACTGCGGCCGGGTCACCGAGAGGGGATTTGCCGAGATCTGGGACGGCTCCGGGATCTTCCGGGACCTCCGGGATCTGGGCCGTTACAAGGGGAAGTGCGGCCGCTGCGAATTCCTTCGGATTTGCGGCGGCTGTCGGGCGAGGGCCTACGAGGCCACGGGCGACTATCTGGCCGAGGAGCCGCTGTGCGCCTACCGGCCCTCCGAAAAGCCCGTGTCGGACGGCGCCGGGTGAGGGGCCGCAAACCGTCCGAGCGGGACAGCAGGGGACGGATCTTCTGTCGAGGGGAAGTGAATCCACGGCACTTCGGAACGTGCATAAGGAACATGACGGAATAGGGAGAGAGACGATGATGATTCGGTTATGGGCGACGGTAGCGATCCTTCTTTTGGCTTTCGGAACGGCCCCTGCGGCCGACGGGCCTTTCGGGGGCCTGGATGCGAACGGGAACGGGACCCTGGAACAGACGGAACTCGAAAAGGCCGCCCCGGAAATCTTCAAGAAAGCCGACCGCTCCGGAGACGGCACCCTGGACCGCGACGAGTTCAAGGCGGCCGGCGGGGATCCCGCCCGCTTCGACGAGATCGACAAGGATCGGAACGGCCGCATCGATCTGGACGAATTCAGCAAGGCTGCCGTGGAGCGATTCAAACAGGTCGATACCAACCGGGATGGCCGGATCGACAACCAGGAGCTGCGATCGCGCCAAAAGCCGATCGAAAACCCCCTGCTCATTTTCTACTTCTGAGCGGGAGAGCTCGGGTCCGCGTAGGGATATGGACAACACCGACCGGAGGATTCTGAACTGCATCCAGGAGGATCTGCCCCTCACGGCGACCCCATTCGCCGAGGTGGCCGAGCGGATCGGGATCGGCGAGAAGGAAGTCCTGGAGAGGATCGCCAGGCTCAAGGATGCCGGGATCATCCGGCGGATCGGAGCGGTCTTCGATCTGAGGAGGCTGGGTTTCGCCAGCACTCTCTGCGCGGCCCGCGTCCCCGAGGAAAGGCTGGAGGACTTCGTCAGGGTGGTGAATGCGCAGCCCGGGGTGACGCACAACTACCGGCGCGACGACGCCTACAACGTCTGGTTCACCCTGATAGCCCCCGGCGAAGAGGAGCTGTCGGCCACCCTGGAGGGGATCCGGCGGGAGACAGGAATCGATGATATCCTGAGCCTCAGGGCGGTGAAGACCTTCAAAATCAACGCCCGGTTCGAGGTATAGGGGACGGAGAGACAGGCGGAGCGGCCTTTGCCGCGGTATGGACCTTTTTCCGACCCTGTTCGCCACCGCTCCGCTGCCGGAAAACGAACTCGCGCCCAAAGGCGCTCAGACAGGTTTTCCGGCGGGCGCTTCGCTCCGACGGCAGGGTGCCCCGGAAAAATCTCCCATGTCCCTCGGCAAAGGCCGCTCCGCCTGTCGTCCGGGATGAGGAATTGCGGATAGTAAAGAAATGGATCAAGAGTCTGTGCCCGTCCTGAAAGGCTGAAGAATGATGGTGGAAGAAGCGAAGAAGCGGCCCAAACTGATCCTCGTAGACGGGAGCAATTACCTGTTTCGGGCCTTTTACGCGATCCGGGAGCTCTCCAACTCGAAAGGGTTCCCGACGAATGCGATCTACGGCTTCACGACGATGCTGGTGAAGCTCCTGCGCGATCAGGAACCCGACTATGTGGCCGTGGCCTTCGACGTCAAGGCCCCCACGTTCCGCCACGAAGCCTACGGGGATTACAAGGCCACCCGGCGTGCCGTCCCGGACAGCCTTATCCCGCAGATCCCCCACGTCAAGGAGGTCGTCCGGGGATTCGCCATTCCGGTCCTGGAACTGCCGGGGTTCGAGGCGGACGACATCATCGGGACCCTGGCCCGCCGCTGTGAGTCTGAGGGGATGCAAGTTGTCATCGTCTCCGGGGACAAGGACCTGATGCAGCTCGTCTCCGAGAACGTCGTCATGATCGACACCATGAAGGACAAGACCTACGACCGGGCTGCCGTGAAGGAGCGGTTCGGCGTGGAGCCGGAACGGGTCGTGGAGATC
>JAJFUM010000389.1 GCA_021372415.1 Deltaproteobacteria bacterium | reverse complement strand
TACCCGCCCCACTGCGGGGCTTCCCGGCAAGTATAGAACTAAACATGGTTGCGCCTCGAAAATCTTGATGAATGAGATTATTCACCCTCGCCCCGACCCTCTCGAACTGGAGGAAAGAGCAGTTCCCCTCACCTCGATCCTCTCCCTCGCAGGGGAGAGGAAGCCTGCAAGGACGGGGTCGCCAGAAGGAGAGGGAGATCAGGGTAGTGGTTTTTTGAGGCGCCCCCGGTTATGGAGGTCAGAATGAGCCGAAAGACAAGGATCCTGATCGCCCGTCTCGGGCTGGACGCACACTGGAGAGGCAGCATCGTTGTCGCCCGCGCGCTGCGCGATGCCGGCATGGAGGTCATCTACCTGGGAAACCAGAACCCGGAGACCATTGCAAAATCGGCCCTGGAGGAAGACGTTGACGTCGTGGGCCTGAGCACGCTCTCGGGCAACCACATGATACTCGCCCCCGAGGTCGTCCGGCTGCTCAGGGAAAAAGGCGCGGGGGACATGACGGTGGTGCTGGGTGGCACGATCCCGCCCGACGACATCCCGAAATTGAAGGCGGAAGGCATCGCCGAAATTTTCGGGCCGGGCACCGCCCTGGCAAAGATAATCCAGTTCGTCAGCGCAAAGGCCCTGTAGGGCAAATAGCGGGAGGAAATTTGGGGGCGAGCTCTTAATTATAACATCTAGTGTCCTGTCCCATAAATAACTATACTTTCAGGGTTTTCTGTGCTACGGTCTCCAAAACGCCGAAGGAGAGCCGGAATGCCCAGAGCCCCGAAGAACGTTGTGAGCATGACTGACGAGACTCGCAGTCAATTGACCGCCATTGTTCAATCCCGCTCGATGCCCCAGGGACTCACCCGGCGCGCCCAAATCGTGTTGATGTTCGCCGACGGAATCCCCGCCGTCGAGATCGGCAAAAGCCTGGGGCTGTCTCGGCCGACCGTCCAGAAGTGGCGCGATCGCTTCGTCGGACAGGGGATTATGGGCCTCTATGAAGAGCTGCGGCCGGGGGCGCCCCGCAAGATCGATGATGAGCGGATCGCGCTGCTCATTCGCCAGACCCTCGAGAAGAAACCCGAGGGGACCACGCACTGGAGCTGCCGATCGCTGGCCCATGACACCGGGATCTCGAAGTCCACCGTGCAGCGGATGCTGGCCGCCTTTCATATTCAGCCCCATCGGCAAAAGCACTTCAAACTCTCCACCGACCCGTTCTTTATTGAGAAGGTGCGCGACATTGTCGGCCTCTATCTCGATCCGCCCGACAAGGCCCTGGTGCTCTGTGTGGACGAGAAGAGTCAGATCCAGGCCCTGGAGCGCACGCAGCCCTTGCTGCCGCTCGGATTGGGCTACGTGGAGGGGGTGACGCATGATTACCTCCGTCACGGCACCACCACCCTGTTTGCCGCCCTCGATATCGCAAGCGGGGAGGTGATCACCCAGTGCAAGCCGCGCCATCGCCATCAGGAGTTCCTGGCCTTTCTGAAGCATCTCGACAAGCAGGTTCCCGAAGAGCTGGACCTGCATCTCATTGTCGACAATTACGCCACCCACAAGCACCCCAAGGTGAAGCAGTGGCTTGCCGCGCGGCCCCGCTATCACATGCACTACACGCCCACATACGCCTCCTGGCTCAATCAAGTGGAGATCTGGTTCAACCTGATCACCCAGCAGGCGATCCGGCGGGGCAGCTTTCGCAAGGTCAAAGAACTGGTGGCCAACATCAAACGGTTCGTCAAGGCCTATAACCCCAAGGCCAAACCCTTTGTCTGGACCGCCACCGCCGATTCGATCCTCAAAAAGATCGAACGGCTATGTAAATATATTTCTGGGACAGGACACTAGGTTAATTGCATTGACGTGCTGCCAGTTCTCTCGTAGCATTAAGCCACGTCATATAGCTCTTCCCGCATTGCATGCCTACATCTCCGTTTCTGGTTAGTCCTGCACCACACCTCCGCGGTACCTGCGCAGTCGGGAAACGGACCAGAGACGTAACCCTTTCCAGACCATACGGCCGCAATACTCAAATCAACCTGTACACGAAGTGCTCTTTATTATTTGGGTTCTTTGAAAGCCCTATCGATGTCTTCGTTGTGTTTAGAACTCAATACGAAGCATCATGGCAGGAGGGAATAAAATGAATAAATTCTTAAAGTACGGAATGATCGTCGTCGGTGCCGTCGTTCTCCTGCTGGCGGCATTTTACTTCCTTTTCCCGGAAACCGTGTTCAAGTTGGCGATTGACGCCCAGAGACGCTCCGCCGATCTTGTCAAGAAGGAGGTCCAAATCGACGATCACAGGATCGTCTACCTGGAAGGAGGAAAAGGAGAAACCGTCATACTCCTACATGGATTCGGCGGTTACAAGGACCAATGGACGGCCTTTGCCAAATACTTGAAGGGCTACCACCTGGTTATCCCCGACATCCCCGGTTTCGGTGAAAGCTCACAGGTGCCGACTGATAATTACTGTGTCGAAAGCCAGGTGGGGCGCATCGGACGATTTGTGGAGGTGCTCAAGCTCGATAAGTTCCACATGGCGGGAAATTCACTGGGAGGCGCATTTGCTGCAACCTACGCGGCAAAGCACCCGGAGAAGGTCCTGACTCTCGCCCTGCTGGACACGGCCGGAGCTCCATCTCAGAAGAAGAGTGAGCTCCTCATTCAACTGGAGAAGGGCAACAATCTGTTGCTGGCCGGCAACGCCGAAGATGTCGATAAGCTTATGGCCCTCGTTTACGCGAAGATGCCCTCCATCCCTGCACCTTTCAAGAAAATACTGGTCGCCGACTGGATCGCCCACGCCGGGTTCAATAAGAAGATATGGAACGACTGTCAGCCGCTTCAATTTTCTCTGGCGCCTGTCCTGCCCCAGATTCAGGCACCGGTCCTGATCCTATGGGGGGATCAGGATAAAATGCTGGACGTAGGGGGCGTTGCCTTCCTGGAAAAGAATCTGAAGAATTACAGGACGGTTATCATGAAGGACACTGGACATTGTCCCATGATTGAGAATCCTGAAGAAACAGCGAAGGCCTATAGGAGTTTCTTGAATGAAAGAAAATGACGATACGATGGTCATATATCCGTACACAATGACGCTACCCGGCAATATTTCCTCATAATCAACCTGGATGAGAGGGGATTTCTCATGAGACGGATAATGATTCTTTCCGCTGTCGTCGCAAGTGTGTTTGTCCTCTTTGCGATTGCGGATACGGCCGTAGCCTGGAACATACAATCTGTTCCCTCGAGTACGGACAAGAAGATCGGTAAATTCGATCCGTGGTTCAAGAAATTAAAAAGAGGAGCTACGGAAGAAATTGCCGGACACTATGCAAAGCCCCAACATGAGGAGATCGCCCGTCTGATCCTCGAGTGTGAAGGAGATGATTGCCGTTTTCCTCAGCCCGGGATTCAGAAATCTCAATTATCGGCCATGCTCGCCGGTGTCCGCTGGAATGACACCCCGCCATTCACATTGCTCAAGACCAGAACGTCACTCTGTCCCACAGAACAGGTCATCACGATTATCAACTACCCTGAATGCTGGGGGATCCTGTTCAAGGACGCAAAGAAGCAGGCTGAAACGGGGAGAAAGTATGGCAATGCCCCATTGACGCTGGTGCTCTACCGCTCTCATTTCGGCGACATGCAGTTCCTTCACTCCATGGCGTCCAGCGAGCAGGAACGCGCCGCCGAGACCAAGCAGAAGATCATGGCCTGGGCCGAGTTCATGTACAAGCTCGCCCTGGGCGAAATCTCCCGCGGCACCAGCATCAAGAAGACAGGGATCGGCGATATCGACGGCCTCTTCACATACCGATATGACACCATTCAGACCCTCTTCGTGAGCGATGCCCCCAGGGAGTACAAGG
>JAJFUM010000369.1 GCA_021372415.1 Deltaproteobacteria bacterium | reverse complement strand
TCTTGGTACAGCTCTCCCGGGATACCACGCCGAACAGTCCGCCCATTGGCTCGTCCCCCCTGACCTTGGATCTCCCGGTCCCTGAACTTATCGATGTTCCGGCATGGACCGCCGCCTGCCGGGCGTCCTTAAGCGAATTTTTCCTGCAGCTTCAGATAGACGATCTCCGGCACCAGGCCCTTGACCGATCCCCCGAGGCTGGCCGCCTCGTTGATGCTCGTCGAGGAGGTGTAGAACCACTTGTATCCGGTCATGAGGAACACCGTCTCGATATCCCGGTTCAGCCTCCGGTTGATGAGGGCCAACTGGAACTCGTATTCGAAATCCGAAAGGGCGCGCAACCCCCTGAGAATGACGTTGGCCCCCGCCCCCTTGACGTAGTCCACCAGGAGCCCGCTGAAGCTGTCCACGCGGACGTTCTTACAGTCGCGGATCACTTCCTCGATCATCTCCACTCTGTCCTCCACGGAGAAGAGCGCTTTCTTGTTCGGATTGTAAGCGATCAGCACGATCAGCTCGTCGAACATCCTGAGCCCCCGTTTGATAATGTCCACGTGACCGTTCGTGATAGGGTCGAATGAACCGGGATAGACCGCGATTTTCTTCATAAAAGGGATTCCTTTTGTTCTTTGATTTTTAAGAAAGACAGCACCGTATCGCCGTAGTGCCTCTGGTCGGCCAGGACCACCCGTTCCCCGAGGGTCCCTTCCAGTGTCTCCCGCACCGAATGCTGCAGCACGGCGATGCCGCTTTCGGTCAGGAGTTCCCCCCCCTTCAGCCAGTCGACGATCAGGGGGATAAATCCTTTATCATAGGGGGGATCGGCAAAGAGGATGTCGAACCGCTGCCCCCTCTGGACGAAATGCCGGACCCCAAGCCCGGCATCGGCCAGGACGACCTCTGCCCGATCCTCGTATTCCAGAAGGCGCAGGTTCGTGCGGATCGCATCGCCCAGGCGCTTCTGTTTCTCGACGAAGCCTGCGAAACAGGCCCCCCGGCTCAGGGCTTCCAGTCCGACGTTCCCGCAGCCTGCAAAGAGGTCGAGGAAGCATTCCCCTTCGAGGGGCTGGAGGATATCGAAGAGAGACTCCTTGACCCGGTCGGCGGTGGGCCGGACGCGGCAACCTTTCGGCAGCCGGAGAATCCGCCCCCTGGCCTGGCCTCCGACAATCCTCATAGATACTTCTGGATCAGGATCTCGGCGATCTGGACCGCGTTGAGCGCTGCCCCTTTCCGGATGTTATCGGCCACGACCCAGAGGTTGATCCCGTTCGCAATGGATTCATCCTCCCGGATCCGCCCCACCAGGGTGTCGTCTCCCCCGGCCGCATCGGTCGCCAGCGGATAGATCTTGAAACTCGGCTCATCGACGACCTTGACGCCCGGGGCCGTGGACAGGAGCTTGCGGACTTCCGCGGCGGTGATCTTCTTCTCGGTCTCGACGTTCACGGCCTCGGAGTGGCCGTGGAAGACCGGCACCCTCACCGTCGTCGCCGTGACGGCGATGCCGGGATCGTGCAAGATCTTCTTGGTTTCGTTGACCATCTTCATCTCTTCCTTCGTGTAGCCGTTCTCGAGGAAGACGTCGATATGGGGCAGGCAGTTGAAGGCGATCTGGTGGGGATAGACCTTGACCACGGGTTTCTGCCCGCTCACGATGGCGCGCGTCTGGAGGTCGAGCTCCTCGATGGCCTTCTTCCCCGTCCCGGAGACGGCCTGGTAGGTGGAAACCACGACCCTCTTGATCCGTGCCGCATCGTGGATCGGCTTGAGGGCCACGACCATCTGGATCGTCGAACAGTTGGGGTTGGCGATGATCCCCCGGTTCTTGTACAGGGCGATGTCCTCGGGGTTCACCTCGGGCACGACCAGGGGGATTTCCGGCACCATCCTGAAGGCGCTGGTGTTGTCGACGACCACGCATCCCGCCTGGGCGGCGATCGGGGCGAACTTCTCGCTGGTGCTTCCGCCCGCGGAGAAAAGGCCGATCTGGACGCCCTTGAAGGAGTTCTCGTCCAGCACCTCCACGGGGTAGGCCTTCCCCTTGAAGGTCAGTTCCTTGCCCTTCGACCTCTCCGAGGCCAGGAGGGTCAGCTTGCCCACTGGAAACTGGCGCTGTTCAAGAACCTTGATCATCTCATTGCCCACGGCCCCCGTGGCACCGACCACCGCAACATGATAATTTTTCATAACCCGTTCCCCTGTCCCGAATAGGATGCTTTCTTTCCCCGCGCCGCGAGACCAGATGGTCCTCACACTGGCTCTTCTTCGACCGCATATCCACGACGACCTTCTTCATGAGGCGGTACAACAGCCATACCGGACCCGAGAGGCTGTATCCGAAGGCGAAGGTGAACAGCATGATCTCGGGGTTGGCCACCACGATCGCCAGGATCAGGATGATCAGGACGAAGGACATGAAGGGTTTTCTCGAGAAGAA
>JAJFUM010000367.1 GCA_021372415.1 Deltaproteobacteria bacterium | reverse complement strand
TATTTTTTTAACTTTAAATGAAACTGGTTTCCATTAATAAAATGGAGGTAACGATCATGCCAGGCTTTGACGGAACAGGACCGAGGGGCATGGGGCCCATGATGGGAGGCGGCAGGGGATTCTGCGGAAATCCCGGTGGGGCCAGAAGGCCGCTGGCCGGCGGACGCACGTTTTTCGGCTGGGGCAGCGGTCGCGGCTGGCGCAACCAGTATTACGCCACGGGGCTTCCCCGCTGGCAGCGTTGGGGTCTTTCAGCCGGCAATGCCGGTGACTCCATGAGCGGGGATCAGGAGCAATCCTGGCTGAAAAACCAGGCAGCGTTGCTCCGGAAGAACCTGGAGGACATCGAGTGCCGCCTGGCCGAACTCGCGCAGGAAAACAAGTAAGGGTGTCGTGGTATTTGTCTCCGTGGGGAGCGCCCCAGTCAGGGGCATCCCCATTTCAGACCGGACGGCGAACACGCGAAAAATTAACCATGCGATTCACAGTGCCTGCCGTAATGGCAAAGCAGGCACTACAGGGTATCGAAACAATCAGGATAAGGAGACGATGATGAAAGTTGGATTTGCAGTGGAAACGAACGAAGGTATCGAAAGTAAAGTGTACGGTCATTTCGGCTCTGCGCCGGTGTTCCTCATCGTTGAAAAGGGAACCGATACGGTTTCTGCGGTCCACAACAGGGACACTCACCATACACACGGCGCATGCAACCCCATCAAGGCCCTCGACGGGAACCGTGTCGATGCGATGGTGGTGGGCGGCATCGGCGCCGGCGCGCTAAGAAAACTGAACGCGATGGGGATCAGGGTCTTTGGAGCCGCGGCCCCGAGCGTCAAAGAGAATCTTTTGCTGCTGAACGAGAACAAGCTCCGTGAACTCACGGCCGACCATGCCTGCAGGGCTCATCAGGGCGAGTGCGGGCATTGAGCAAATAGAAACAGGAAAATGATTTGAACACCCAACGACGATCATCATCACGGCAAATGACCCCTGTCCGGCAGGACAGAGACAACAGGAAAAAGAACATGAAAATCTGCATTTCATCGGAGGGAAACACCCTCGATTCAAAGATAGACCCCCGATTCGGCCGTTGTCAGACGTTCATCATCGTCGACACGGAAACGATGGCCTTCGAGGCCGTCGACAACGCCGGGACTCAAGCCTCGGGAGGGGCCGGCATCCAGGCAGGTCAGCTCGTCGCATCCCGCGGAGCCAAAGCCGTTCTGACAGGAAACGTGGGACCCAATGCCTTTCAGACCCTCCAGGCAGGGGGCATTGCCATCTACACCGGGGTATCCGGGACGGTGCGTGAAGCCGTGGAGGGTTTCAAGAAAGGGCTCTACCAGGCGACAGGCGGGCCGACGGCCGCATCGAAAGCGGGAATGAAATAGTCAAGACAGGAGGTAAGCCATGCCGACCGGAAAAGGAAAAGGAACAGGACAGGGCGGTGGAGGCCGGGGCGGCGGTGGGCGCGGCGCCGGCCGCGGTGCAGGAGGCGGCGGGGGCCGCATGGGCGGCAACAGAGCGGGGGCCGGTCCCGGAGGGAGCTGCCTTTGCCCGAACTGCGGGGCGAAGGCGCCTCACACGCCGGGTGTGCCCTGCTCGACGGTCAAATGCCCCGAGTGCGGGACGCCCATGGCGAGGGAGTAGAAGCCGTGGTGATCGCCGTAGCGAGTGGAAAAGGCGGGACGGGCAAGACGACCGTGGCGGTCAATCTGGCCCTCGCGCTGGGAGACGTCCAGCTCATCGATTGCGACGTGGAGGAACCGAACGCCCATCTCTTCCTGAAACCGGTTCTCACGGAGAAGACGCCGGCCCGGGTCATGGTGCCCGAGATCATCGAGGAGAAGTGCACCTACTGCGGGAAATGCGCGGAAGTTTGCGCCTTCAACAGCATCGCCGTCATCCCTCCGAATGCCGGCATGAAGGGTGGCGTCCTCGTCTTTGCGAATCTATGCCACAATTGCGGGGCTTGTTTCCTCCTTTGTCCGGAGGGCGCCATCCGTGAGGTTCACCGAGAGATCGGCGTCGTCGAAGCCGGGTGGGCTGGGGCCATCCGCTTCGCCCACGGCCGCCTTCATGT
>JAJFUM010000358.1 GCA_021372415.1 Deltaproteobacteria bacterium | reverse complement strand
CTCAGCGCGAAAGACGGCCCGGCGTGTCCCGCACAGGGATGGGGTCAGAGGAAGCCCTTGGGTTTCCCGGAGACGGGCCCTTCCGCGGGATCGGACGGCCCCCGCCCTTCCCCACTCTTCTGCGATCCTCCCTCTCCTCCGGTGTCCGAGGCCGGACGGTCGATCTCGAAGCGGTCGTCCCCGGGATCCGGTCTGAACTCCAGTTGGAGCCTCTTCGCCTCCTGGATGTAGGAACCCTCCTTCAGGCGGATCTCCCCCTCGGTCAGAACGACGATGGCCGATTCGCCCGCGACAGGGCAGCGCTGCTCGCAGTACCCGCAGCCGTTGCACCGCGAGGCGATCACGAAGGGCCGGCGGGCCCCGTCGATGGTCCTGAAAACGATGGCGTTGTAAGGGCAGATCTCGTCGCAGATCAGGCACTGTCTATTCTGGGCCCAGACCAGGCACGTCTCCTTGTTGAGGACCGCCGCCCCCACCTTGGCATGGGTCTTCTCCTCCAGGCTGAGGGCGCGGATCGCCTGGGTCGGGCAGACCTTACCGCAGACGTTGCAGTTCGGTTCGCAGGCTGCCATCCTCGGCTCCAATTTCGGCGTCCAGAGGCCCGTCAGGCCCGCTTCCCAGAGACAGGGCTGGAGGGTGTTGGTCACGCAGGCCTTCATGCATTCCCCGCAGCGGATGCAGGTGCGCTGGAATTCCCCTTCGGGAATCGCCCCGGGGGGCCTGAGGAGCTGTCGTTTTCCCGCAAGGAGCGTGGAGGGGCTCTGAAGTGAAACAAAGCCGAAGGTCAGGCCTCCGGCTAGGGAGACCAGGGCGCCCCGCCGGGAGATGTCGGGCGAGCCGTACTCCCCCACTCCCCGGAATGAGGGGAGAAAAGCGACCGCTTGCTGGGGACAGATCCTGGCGCATTTCCGGCACTCAATGCACTCGGACGTTCGGGTTTCGGAAGGGTCTTCACCGATGGCCCCCATGGGACAGGCGTCCCGGCAGGCCATGCAGCGGTTGCAGGCATCGCTCACCCGGCGCCGGAAGATCGAAATCGGCGAGAGCAGGCCCAGGAGGGCGCCCAGGGGGCACAGATAGCGGCACCAGAAGCGCGGGGCCAGACGGCCCAGGGCGATCAGACCCCCGAAAATCGCGAGCGTCAGGGCCGCTGTGCCGTAAACGGGCTGGGGATAGTGCAGATGGGCCAGGCCGGTCCATTCGGCCGCGCCGAAGAGAGGCCGGAAAAGGTCCAGAGCGAGATTGATCCCGGCGACGGCCAGGGGATAGAGGAGAAAGGTGTAGACCCGCGTCAGAAGGGCGATCGGGTCGAAAAGATAGACCGCATTGACGCCCACGAGCGCGGCGGCGACGATCCCGATGAGGAGGGCCACTTTCCACCGCCGCATTTCAGCCTCCCCCTTCAGCGGCCTGCGGCGGATCTTCCGGAAGAGGATGAAATCGGAGCCGTCGAGGAGGGCCCCCAGCGGACACAGGTAGGCACAGAAGAACCGGCCAAGGGCCAGCGTGGCAACGACGAGGAAGAGTGAGGCCAGGACGCGGCCGATGATCTCCCGCGAGGCGACCAGGGCGTTGATCGCAAGCAGCGGGTCGATCCGAAGATAGATATCGGCCCAGAGCCAGTCCGGCAGCCGGTAGGTGGCCAGGACGAACAGGGCCGTGAATAAGAAGACGGAGAGGAACTGGATCGCCTTTCTCATGCGGTCCCCTTGATGATCCTGAGTTTCTCCAGGTCGATCTTTCCCAGGCCCCTCTGATGGGCGATGAGCAGATGCTCCACCTGGCGTCCCTTGAAGTTCTGGCCATACCACGGGACGATGCCCACGCCGTAAGAGTCCACGGCCACGGGGTCCGTGCCGGCGACGACGAGGTTCGGCTTCTTCACGTCGCCGGGACCGCCCGGACCGCCTGAGGCCAAGGCCCGTGTGGCGTCCAGGACCGTCAGCCGGGGCCGGATCACCGTCGCCAGGTCCGCGATCCCCTGGCTGATGTCGAACTGGGCGTGGAAGCTCTCCCGCTCCCAGATGAGGCCCATGAGCCCCTTGAGCCCCAGGCTCACGCCCGTCGTGGAATGGGACTTCGCCACCGGGACGCTGATCAGGACGGCATCGTCCAGAATATCCCTCACCACCTCGACCCTTTGGAGGACCTTCCCCTGGGGAACCCGGATCTCCCGGAAGAATCTCCGGTCCTGAACGGCCAGGACCTGGACGGTGGGGATGCCCCGGCAGGCATCGCGGATCCCCGTCCGATCAAGGCAGAGTTCCGCACGCTGGAGGGTGTGGTCCAGGACCAGGACCTCGGACGCCCCTGCCTCGACGCAGCCCCTGGCCAGACTGGCGACCACCTGGGGATGGGTCGTCGCGGCGAACTCGGGACTCCGGGCGAAAGACATGTTGGGCTTGATGACGACGCGCTGCCCCCGCTTCACGAACCTGGAGAATCCTCCCAGGGCCTCCAGGGCCCGCCGGGTGGCCTGGGCCGGTTCACCGGAAATCACGGCAAGGTCGACCTCTTCGGCGGCTGCCGCCAGGGGCGCGGGAAGGCCGGCCAAGCCGGCGGCCAGACCCACTGCCGTGGCCTTTAGAAACTGTCGTCTGGTCAGATCCGTCTTTTGATCGTTCACGATGGTTTCCTCCTCACGCAACTCGGTTTGTCTCCAACCCCTTGCTCCGCCTCCTGCAGAACCCGTTCAGCCAAGGAACTCCGGGGGAACCGCCCTGATCCGGACGATGTCCCGGACCTTGCGCCGGATGTCGAATCCAGAGGCACATCGGACCGGACAGGTCACGCAATTGCCGCAGACCCTGCGGGGAAGCCCCAGGGAGACCACCAGGTCCCGCGCCATGGCGGGATGGCGGTAGTCATAGAGGTACATGCAGGCCCGCATCAAATCGGGAATGGGAAGACCGGCCACGCACTGTCCCAGACACTCCCGGCAACCCTGGCAGTAGAGACCCGGCAGGGAGGCCTCCTTCAGGAGCGCCCGCCGCTCGGGATCGGTCAGCCCTGTATTCTCCATGACCGCCAGATCCGTCTCCATCTGGTCGAAGGTGGTGAATCCCGGGACGATCGTGTGGACGTTCGGGTCCTGGAGGACCCACTTGAGCGCGGCAGAGGCACTCTGGGCAGAAGGGGTCTGCCGGAAGCCGCCCCGGATCGCCTTCATCCCCACGATCCCGAGTCCCGCCCCGGCTGCCCGGGCGATCGCATTCCTGACATCAGCCGCGTGCCGCTGCTGATAGTTGTAGGACGTCAGGACGACCTCGTAGAACCGGCTGTCGACGGCCGCATGGATCACCTCCGGCTCGTTGCTGTGGGTCGTGATGCCGGCAAAGCGGATCTTTCCGGCTTGCTTGGCCTTGGCCATCGCGTTGAGGACCGGCTCGTGGAAGGCCGACTCCCTCCGTGACACATTGTGGTGGTAGAGGATGTCCACATGATCGATTCCCAGCCGTTTCAGACTCAGGTCGAGCTTCCGGAGAAATTCCGCCTCCGTGGCCCCATCGCCGTAGAGACCCGTCGTGCGGTCCTGGGGGAGGCTAACCTTGCTGCCGATGAGGTAGGACTCCCGGGGACGCCCTTTGATCACGCTCCCGATCACTTCCTCGTTGCGGCCCTGCATGTAGGCGTGGGCCGTGTCGAGAAGGACGATGCCCGAGTCCAGGGCGGCCCGGATCAGGTTGGGGTTGTCCGAGTTCATCACCCCCATATTGATCACCGGGAGCCTGAGCCCCGTCTTGCCCAGGGTCCGATAGACGATTTTCCTCTCCTTCCCCCGGACGTCGATCCCCTTCTCCTCTGGCGGCCTCTCAGCCGTGGAGAGAAAGAGGAATCCCCCAAATCCCGCCAGAGTCGATTTCATGAAACGGCGTCTGCCGATCCGCTCCTCCATGGCCCGTCCCCCCCTTTCTTTGAAAACCGCCATCCCCTACGCCACCGGGCCGACAGCCCGGAAGCCTATCGGACCCCCTTGAGTCCTTCCCCGAGGAGGTCCAGATACCTCGACCGCAGGCCCGCATCGCCCAAATCCAAGACTCCCCATATATGGCGACCCTGCCAACAAACCTCGACGACGCCGTGGTGGGGGTCCGAAAGGGTATGCCGCCCCTCCCGGACCTGCTGTCCGTCCTGTCCCACCTGCCGAAGATAGCGCCCCAGGATCTCTCCGGCAGCGCTTCGATCAGCCGTCCGGATGAAGAACAGCTTGAACCTCCCCCCTGCAAACCCGTAATCGGCGGTGAAGGCCCCGTTGAGAAAGGAGTAACCCAGGAAGTTCCGGCTGATGTAGCGTTCCGAATCCACCACCTTTCCCGCCGCGGGGAAGGCGGCCAGGAGCGGGGGCAGCGTCCCTCCCTCGCCGAGCGTCGAGGCCACGGCGCGGGCAAAGGCCTGCAGGATCTCCCGTCCCTTTTCGCCGATGTCGTAACCGGCGATCTTGACGTAGTAGTGTCCTGTCAGAAAATTCAGGGCGTTTTCGTCCCCATAGCCCTGGGCCCCGATAGCCATCGGGGCGGCGCCTGGGAGACGCTCCTGGCTGTAGATCCCGAAAGCGTCCTCTGTCGTGCGGTGGCGATAGACCTCCACGGTCACCGAGGCCTTCCCCTCCCTCCCGTACTCGGCCACCTTCAGTTCTTCGAAATGACAGGCCAGGTAGAGGTCCGCGGCCCCGTCGATGTACTCGTAGAGGGTCTCGGGAACGTAAACCTGAACGTCGCCGGAGGCCTTCCACCCGGCGATGTCGGGGAACCGGATCGGCTGAGCTTCCAGAGAGGCGGCGCCGATGAGCCAGATCCCCATGAAAAGACCGATGAGCCTTGCCATATGGCACCCCCTTACTGTACCGTCCGACCGTTCCTCCACGCGACAATTCTATCACAACATCCGCCGACGCCCGATTTATTTTATGGCCTGCCTGGTCGGTCCCCGGCGGCGATCACGAATCCGAGCCATCCGGCGAGAAATTGTCTTGACACCCGCCTTGCGACTCTCTATAATTTAGCGGCTCAAAACGGGCGCTTAGCCGTCCGGCCCTCGCGCCGTGCCCAGAGGGCCGCTGGAAGGCGGAACCGGATGGAGATCGACCACGGACCTTTTGCCTCACCCGGGGTAAGGGATGGAGAGTCCCGCATCGCGCATATGGCCCATCGGCGGCGGAAAAGGGGGAACCGGCAAGAGCTTCTTCACCGGCAACCTCGGATACCTGCTCGCCAAGCAGGGTTACCGGACCCTCCTGATCGATGTGGACTTGGGCGCGGCCAATCTGCACACGATCGTCGGCATCCCCCATCCCCCCAAGAGCCTATCGGACTACGTCAACAAGCGGGTCGCCTCACTGGAAGAGATCATCGTCAATACCCCTCTGGCGAATCTGGACCTGATCAGCGGTGCCATGAACAACCTGGACATGGCCAATCTCGCCCACGAACAGAAGATGAGGCTCCTCAGGGGCGTGGGCCGGCTCTCCTACGATTACATCCTGCTGGACCTGGGCGCCGGGACGTCCTTCAACACGATCGATTTCTTCATGATCTCCAACACGGGGATCTTCATCACCACCCCCGAGCCGACCTCCATCGAGAACATCTACCGCCTCATCCGGTCGGTCTATTTCCGGAAGATCCATCAGGTGCTCAAGACCTACGACTTCAAGCACCTGGCCGAAGAGGCGGAGAAGCGAAATCCCAGGGCGATCGTAAGCAATCCGGATCTCCTGCTGCAGGTCATGCAGGAGCTCGACCCGGAAAAGGGCGCCAAGCTGCAGGAGTCCCTCGGAAGCTTCCATTTCAGACTGGCGCTCAACCAGCTCAGAAAACAGGACAGCCATCAGACTGGCACCTTGATCTGCAAGATCATCGAGAAACACTTGGCCCTGAGGATGCAGCACATCGGCAACGTCTATTTCGACGACCGCGTCCACAATGCCATATGCAAACGGATGCCGTTCCTTGAACTGTACCCCTACACCCAGACCGCCCTGGATCTCAGGGAGTGTTGCCGCGTCCTCCTCGCCAGAGAGGCGACCGCTCCCCTCCGGAGGGTCGAGTCTTGACGGACAAGCGGGAAGAGCAGGCCATGAAACCCTTTAGGGAGCAGAATTACTACGACATTCTGGAGATTTCTCCCGACGCGCTGCCGCTGGAAATCCGCCGGGCCTACAAGAAGGCCTTCGCCCTTTACCAGGACGATTCCATCGCAAGCTATTCCTTCTTCTCAGAGGAGGAACGGCAGGAAATCCTGGCCCGCATCGAACAGGCCTATCTGACCTTGATCAATCCGGAGTCCCGATCAGCCTACGACAGCACCCTGATCGCCTCGGGTCTCCTGGAGGAGGAGAGGACGTTCCGGGACAACTCGAGGGAACCGATCACGATCTACGACCTCCAGAAGACCCGCAGGGACTCGCCGTCGCCGGCCAGGCGCACTGACGAATTGAAGACCCTCGCCGCACGGGACCCGCTGATCCGCGATCTGCTCGCCCGCGAGACCCTCGGCGGAGACGATCTGGAAAGGATCCGGACTGTCTTGCAGGTCCCCTTGGAAGAGATCGCCGAGAAGACGAATGTCCGCATCGAAACCCTCCAGGCCATCGAAACGGGAAGTCTGGACCTCCTGCCCCCTCTGGTCTACCTGAAGGGTTTTCTCAGGTCCTACTGCCGTTGTCTGGAATTGGACGAGCAACTCGTTCTTGAGGCTTATCTGAAGAGAATCGGACTGCACTGATCGATGCCGTCGAGGCGTCGCCGCTCAAAGACACTGGTATGGACGAAGGGGAACAGGAGGTCGAACTCGAACGGGAACTGGACAGCCTCTATCGGAAGGTTGCCGGCCTCGAGCGGGGCGAGTTGGAATCCAAGCCCGAGCCGCCGAAACGGGGCACGCGGAAACCCGTTGTCAGGACTTTCCAGAGGCCGGCCAGAACGCGGAGGGCCCCAAGGGGAACAAGGCGCACGATCCGGGCCGCTGGTCTGGCCCTGATCGTCGTTGCGGTCCTCTCCCTCGTCGGTGCCGTCGGCTTCCTCCACACGCCCTGGATCTACCGGCATGGAACCATCGATGTCAACGGTCGCCTCTATCCCCTTAAGACCCATCGGCTGACGGGGGAAAGCCTCTACCACGACGGCGTCCGATGGGTCCGGCCGCCCGGTACGGCCGGGGGAAACGTGATCGGCACCGACGCCATGCGGGCCCAGGCCGTCGTCCCCACGCCCGTCGAACCAGAGACGAAGACGGAGCCGCTCCCCGCCCTTCCACCGCCTGTTCCTCCGCCGGGACGGTACACCGCCCAGTATCCGGCGCCTCTCGGGGAAAAGAGGCCAAGCGCCCCGGCCTCTCAGGAGACGCCGCAGAGGCCGCGCCCCGAGGTTTTGACGGAAGCGCCCCCCCCTGCCCCGCCGCCCGATTCCCCACCCGGACGGTACGCCATTCAGATCCGGGCCTATCCGGAGCAAAAGATGCAAAGCGCCCTCGCCTTTCTGGAGGAGTTGAAGAAGAAGCGGTCCGACGTTTCGATGGAGACGGTTACCATCGCCGGCCGCGGCATCTGGCACCGGATCCTGATCGGCCGTTTCTCCACGGCGGAAGAGGCGGAGGCGTACCGGAAGCAACAAAGCCTGCCGCAGGAATACCCCTACTGTTTCGTCCAGACCCGGGCCGGGAATGGACCCTGAGCCGTGGGCCGGAACATCGTTGCCATCCCGGCTGTCATGTTCCCGAGCGGGAAGCGGCGGGCTCAGCCGACGATGTCGCCGACGCCCGCCAGCACGAAGGTCGGCCGATAGGGGAAGGTGTCCATCTCCTCTCGGGAGGTAACGCCGCTCAGGACCAGAAGAGTATCGATCCCCGACTCGATGCCGGCGACGACATCGGTGTCCATCCGATCCCCGATCACGAGGGTCTCCTCCCGGGTGCAGCCGATCTTCTTGAGGGCGTGGCGCATCATCAGGGGGTTGGGTTTGCCGATGAAGTAGGCCTCTCTTCCCGTGGCCAGTTCGATGGGCGCGACGAGGGCCTTGGTGGCCGGGACGATGCCGTCCTCCACCGGCCCCGTCAGGTCGGGGTTGGTGCCGATGAGTTTGGCCCCCCGGCGGACACAGTGGATGGCCTGGGTGATCTTGTCAAAGCTGTAGGTGCTGGTCTCGCCAACGACGACATAGTCGGGATTGACCTCGTTCATGGAAAAACCGGCGTCGTAAAGGGCGTTGGTCAGTCCCGCCTCGCCGATGACGTAGGCGCTGCCTCCGGGGTGCTGTGCCGCCAGGAATTGGGCCGTCGCCAGGGCGCTCGTGTAAAAGACCTCCTGCTCCACGTCGATCCCCACTCGGGCGAGTTTCTCCTTCAGCTCCCGTGGGGACCGTTCGCTCGAATTTGTGAGAAAGCAGAAACGCTTCTTCCCCTCCTTGAGCCAGGCGACGAACTCCCTGACTCCGGGCAGCAGGCGGTTCCCGTGGTAGAGCACCCCGTCCATGTCGCAGATGAACCCGTTTTTCCCTTTGATGATGCCGATATCCCCTTCCATGTTCCTCTCCCCGGCCATGCGCCGCTTTTCTGAATTGATGGAAGGCGGGTTCTGAAAAGTTCCCCCACCCTCACCGGGTCTTGTTACCACAGAAACCCTGCCGGGTCCAACCTCAGGAGGACCCGGCCCGGAGCCGTCGCGGTCTGTTCGGCCGGCCCCGTTGCCCACTCTCCGTGCTGCCGACGACCGGCCCGTCCCGAACCCGCAGCGGCCGATCACCGGTAGTTAGAGAAATCCACGCCGCGGTTGCGGCCCCGCTCGTCGAACCAGGCCTCCTCGGTCAGGGGGGGCGGTACGATCTGCTCCGGATCCTTGCGGAACAGCCGGATGGCCTCGCCGGGGCAGGTGCCGACGCAGAGTCCGCATCCGATGCACCGCTCGGGGATGACCCGGTAGGCCTCCTGGCCGGCCTCAATGGCGCCCACCTGACATCGCTCTTCGGCGCAGATCCCGCAGCTGCTGCACTTCTCCGGCTCGATCCGGGCATAGTAGTGGGAGTTGACTGCCTCCGCCGCCGGGACCTCCAGCCGGTTGATGGCCCCCAGGACCCCGCAGCAGCATTTGCAGCAGTTGCAGATATAGAACCCCCCGTTCTGGACATTGCTGACCAGATGGACGAGCGCGGCCGCTTCTGTCTCTTTCAGGAGCTGGTAGGCCTCCTCCTTGGTGATGACGCGTCCCTGGGGCGATCTGTCGAAGACCCCGGGGATCGGGGCGATGGCCAGGCACGTCTGGAGGGGACGGTCGCAGGGATGGCCCAGGAGCCCCCGTTCCTTCTTGCAGACGCAGTCGTTCACGAGGAAGGACCGGCCCTGCTCGATGATCGAAGAGACCCTCTCATAGGGCAGGGCCGCCTCCTTTTCCGTGATCCAGGCCTCGACGGGAAGGGCCTGCATGAGCGGAGGCATCGTCGAGAAGAACTGCCTGCCGAAGACGGGTGCGTATTCGGCGTGCAGGGCGGCGAACGCTTCGTCCATGCGGTAGCATTGGAACTCATAGATCCCGAAGACCCAGGGGAGCATTTTGAAGTAGCGGTCCCGCCCCAGTTTGATCATGAAGAGCTGCCCCGCCTTGGCCATGCCGACGAGTTTCTCCTTCAGGCCCTCCAGGGGCCGGCCGGTCCTTTCGGCGATCTGTTCGACCGTCTCGAAGGTGAGCCTCATCTGGCAGAAGAGCTCGGCCTGTTCCGGCGTGAAGACCCTCCTGAGGAGTTTGATCTCGACGCCGCTCTCGGTCTCGGGAAAACCGTTGGGCAGGGTGTCGAGCACCTTGGCCAATTTCCTGTAGCTGTCATCGTCCATACCGTTCCCCCCTTGTCGAATTGCCGAACGACCCGAAGTATAGAAAGGCCCACCGGGAAAGGCAAGCTCCCGGAAAGGCCCTCACGATCCGATGCGGGACCGCACGTCGGCGATGCCGCGGAAGAGGACCGCAAGGATCACCACGGCCCCTCCCCAAAGGGCCCAGGGGCCGGGCCGCTCCCCCATCCACAGGAGCACCCATAGAGGATTCAGGATGGGCTCGATCATCGGAACGAGGACGGCCTCCATGGCCGTCACGCTCCGGACGGCCACAACGTAGCAGACGTACGACACCCCGATCTGGAAGACGCCCAGCAGGACCAATCCGATCCAGTCCCCGCCTCCCGGCACCGATTGCGCCATCCAGGGCAGGCAGGCCAGGGCCGTCAGGAGGTTCCCCAGGATGGCGGAGCCGGCGGGCGACGCATCCTTCTGCCGACGCAGAGCCACGATAAGGGAAGCGTAGGCGACTCCCGAGGCGATTGCCAGGACATTGCCTGCCATGCCGCCTGCGCTCAGCCGATCAAGGAAGAAGAGCGCCATGCCGACGAGGACCGCGGCAATGGTCACCCAGTCGAACCAGCGGATCCGCTCCTTGAGCACCCACCCCGAAAGCAGGGCCACATAGAGCGGGGCGGTGTACTGCAGCAGAATGGCGTTCCCAGCCGTGGTGAGCTTGGTGGCCGCCACAAAGAGGGTCACGGTGGCCGCATAGCAGACCCCGCCGATCCATTGGGCGGCGGAAAAATCGACGGCCCGCCGGCCGAAGAAGATCAGCAGGACCGGCAGGGCGATGGCGCTCCGGTACCCGGCCACGGCCAGGGCGGGCAGCGACACCCCCTTGATGAGGACCCCTGCCAGAGACCAGAGAACCGCCGCCGTTATCAGAAGAAGAACCGCTCGGGGCCTTTTGTTTTCGCTCATGACTACGGAATCCGTCAGGCGTGGGCCTCGTCCCAGTTCTTCCCTGCACCCACTTCCACGCGGAGGGGGACGTCGAGTTTCAGCACTCCCTCCATCTCATCCCTGACGAGGGCGGTCAGCCGATCCCGCTCGGAAAGAGGGACCTCGAAGACGAGCTCGTCGTGGACCTGCATGATCATATGGGCCGCCAACCCCTCTTCGGAGATCCGCCGCTGGATCCGGACCATGGCCGCCTTGATGAGATCCGCCGCCGTCCCCTGGATCGGGGCATTGATCGCCATCCGCTCGGCGAACTGACGGACCGCGGGCTGGGGGCTGGCGATCTCCGGCAGGTATCGCCTGCGCCTGAAGAGCGTCGTCACGTATCCCTCCCGTCTGGCCTGGTCCAGAAGACCATCCAGGTACTCCCGGACCTTCGAGTACTTCTGGAAATAGCCGTCGATATACGCCTGGGCGAGCTTCTGGGTGATGCCCAGTTCCTTGGAGAGGCCGAAGGCGCTCATCCCGTACAGGACGCCGAAGTTGATCACCTTCGCCTGTCGGCGCATGTCGGCGTTCACCATCTCGGGGAAGACCCCGAAGATGTCCGAGGCGGTCCGGCTGTGGATGTCCTCGCCAGCCGCGAAGGCCTCGACCAGGGCCGGATCTCCCGAGAGATGGGCCAGGACCCGCAGCTCGATCTGGGAGTAGTCGGCCGAGAGAATCTGCCAGCCCGGAGGGGCGATGAAGGCCTGGCGGATCCTCTTACCCTCCAGGGTCCGGATGGGAATGTTCTGGAGGTTGGGGTTGCTGCTCGATAGCCTCCCGGTCGCCGTCACGGTCTGGTTGTAGGAGGTGTGGACCCGTCCCGTCCGGGGATGGACAAGCCCCGGCAGGGCGTCGATATAGGTCGATTTGAGCTTGACCATCCCCCGGTAGGCGAGGATCTCCGCAGGGAGTTCGTGGTTCTGGGCCAAATAGGAAAGAACCTCGCTGTCGGTGGAGTAGCCCTCTTTGGTCTTCCGGCCCCTGGGCAGGCCGAGCTTGTCGAAGAGGATCCCCTGGAGTTGCTTGGGTGAGTTGATGTTGAACCGCTCCCCGGCAAGCCTGTGGATCTTTTCCTCTGAGAGCGCCAGGAGCTGTTCGATCTCCAGCGACATCGTCCTGAGGAGGTCGAGGTCCAGCAGGACCCCCTGCTGCTCCATCGCGGCAAGGACCTCCAGAAGGGGCATCTCCACCTCGTCGAGGAGCTCCTCCATGGCCGCCGCTGCGATCTTGGCGGTCAGATCGGGAACCAGGGCCATCACCGCATCGGCCCGCCGGCCCGCGTAGTCGGCGGCCTTTTCCACGGAAAGGGCCGCCGGGTGAACCGCCTTCGCCCCGCTTCCCACGACTTCCTTGGCCGAGGGGATCCGGCGCCCGAGATGGTCCAGAACCGTATCGGCCAGCTCGAAGCTGTGCCTTGCCGGATTAAGGAGGTAGGAGGCAATCATCGTGTCGCAACCGAGTCCCCGAAGCGGAACACCAGACCCGGCCAAGGCGATCAGAGTGGTCTTGAGGTCCTGGCCGTGCTTCCGGATCGTCGGATCGGACAGCAGGGGGCCGAGGACCTCCAGCAAAGTCCCGGGGGAGAGTTGGGCCCCGGCTCCGTCATGGGCGACGGGGACATAGAAGCCTTGCCCCGGCGCCGGTGAGAGGGCCACCCCCACCAAGGAGGCCCTCATGGCCTCTGTCGAAGAGAGGAGCGGATCGATGGAAAAGGCCTGCGCGTCCCTCAGCCTCGCCGCGAGGGCCGCCAGATC
>JAJFUM010000351.1 GCA_021372415.1 Deltaproteobacteria bacterium | reverse complement strand
AGATGAGGATATCGTGATCGATCATGTCTACGAGAACCTGACGTAAAGGGCGATCAAGGCCGCCGAGACCAGGGCGCCTGCGATGTTCGCCACCCAGAAGAGCTGCTTTTCCTTACGGTAACCGAAGTCGATCGCGATGGTCCGAAGCCCGTAGAGACTGTGAAAGGTGAACAGGATCAGGATGAGGATGTCCAGGACGGGATGGCGGTGCAGGCTCAGGGCCCAGTCCGGCTTCTGGTCTTTGGTGAAGAGGAAATAACTGGTGAGGATCTTGATGCTGAACAGGACAATCAGGGTGACCCCGCTGATTCGGTGAAACAGCCAGATGAACATAAATCCCCCTGCATTTTTTGAAAAAGCGGCGTTCCGTCAAAATGCACCGGAAATCATCCTAGGGAAGCCATCTTCCAGTAACAGCGAATCCCGACTTTGTCAAGATGGAATCCCAAATTCCCCGGCCTTTCTGCGGGCCTTGATCCCGTCCTCAACGCCTGAACTGGGCCGCCAGCGCCTCGGAGCTGGCGCGCAGGAGGCCGATGTCGGAGCCGACCGCGACGAACAGGACGCCCATGTCGAGCATGCGCTGGCCGTCGGCCTGGCCGACCAGGATCCCCGGGGCCTTGCCGCAGGCGAGGATGCGCTTGACGGAATCGGCGATGGCCTTCTGCACCTCCGGATGGGGGATGTTGCCGCGGTGTCCCATGCCGGCGGAGAGGTCGTTCGGGCCAATGAAGACGCCGTCGACGCCGTCAACCCTGCAGATCGCTTCGAGGTTGTCGAGCGATTTCAAGGTCTCCGCCTGCACCAGGACGCAGATCTCTCCGTTGGCCTTGTTGAGGTAGTCCTTGACCCGGCCGTAATTCGACGCCCGGACCGTGCTGGCTACGCCGCGTAGCCCTTCGAGCGGGTAGCGCGTGTAGGCGACGGCCTGTGCCGCCTCCTCGGCGGTCTGTACGTAGGGGACGAGGATGGTCTGGGCCCCGACGTCCAGGACGCGCTTGATCGTCACCATGTCGTTCCAGGGCACCCGGACTACAGGGGAGGCCGTCCCTCCCTTGGCGGCCATCAACTGGATGTTTAGGTTCCCGACGTCGTTCGGTGAATGCTCCATGTCCAGCAGGAGCCAGTCGTAACCCGAGCCTGCCACCACTTCGATCGTCTGATAGGTCGGGAAACTGCACCAGAGGCCGAGTTGCGCCTTTCCGGATCGGATCGCGCGCTTAAACTGATTGACCGGTAGTTCCATGATTGCACCTCGATGTTTCGATGGTCCCAAAGGCGGCGCCGCACCGTTCATGCGCCGGCGGCCCCGGCTTTGAGGATCTCCTCGACGCGCCGGCCGATCTCTGCGGGGTTCTTCTCCACCAGGACGCCGGCCTCTTCCAGGGCCCTGAACTTCTCCTCAGCCGTGCCTTTTCCCCCAGAGATGATCGCCCCGGCGTGGCCCATCCTGCGCCCCGGAGGGGCCGTCTGCCCGGCGATGAAGGAAACCACGGGTTTTCTCACCCGGGACCGGATGAACGCCGCAGCCTCTTCCTCCGCCGTCCCGCCGATCTCACCGATCATCACGATCGCCTCGGTCTGTGGGTCCTCTTGGTAGAGAGCCAGGACATCGATGAATCCCAGGCCGACGATGGGGTCCCCTCCGATCCCGATCGAGGTGGACTGGCCGATCCCCAGGTTCGTCAGCTGCCAGATCATCTCGTAGGTGAGGGTCCCGCTCCTTGAGACGACCCCCACGTTCCCCGGCCGGTGGATGAAGTTCGGCATGAAGCCGACCTTGCCCACGCCGGGGGTGGTGATCCCCGGACAGTTCGGCCCGATCAGCCGCGCTCCCGATCCCTTGAGGGCCTGCTTGACCTTGATCATCTCCGCCACGGGGATCCCCTCGGTCATGCAGACGATGAGCCGGATTCCCGCCTCGATTGCCTCGAGGATCGCGTCCGGGGCGAAGGCGGCCGGCGTGTAGATCCCCGAGACGTTGGCCCCCTGTTTGTCCACGGCGTCGCTGACGCGCTCGTAGACGGGGATGCCGTCCAGATCCGTCCCCCCTTTGCCGGGCGTGACCCCGGCCACGACCTTGGTCCCCATTTTCACCGACTCGCGGGTGTGGAAACTCCCCTCGGAACCCGTGATCCCCTGAATGACGATCCGCGAATCCTGATCCAGCAGTATGGCCATGGCGATGATCTCCTCTTATCCCAGCAGGGCGACGGCCTTCTGGGCCGCCTCGTACAGTCCGTCCGCCACCGTGAAACGCAGTCCCGATTCCTGGAGCATCCGGCGGCCTTCCTCCACGTTCGTTCCCTGCAGGCGAACGACCATCGGCAGCTTCGCCTCGATGTTTCCCGCCGCCTGGATCAGCCCCGCTGAGACGCGGTCGCATCGGAGGATCCCCCCGAAGATGTTGATCAGGATACAGCGGACGTTCGGATCGGAGGTGATGATCCGGAAGGCCTTCTCGATCTGCTCCGGCGAGGCGCCGCCCCCCACGTCGAGAAAGTTCGCCGGTTCGCCCCCCGCCATCTTGATCAGGTCCATCGTCGTCATCGCGAGGCCCGCCCCGTTGACCATGCATCCCACGTTGCCATCGAGCTTGATGTAGTTCACATTGGCGTTCTTGGCCATGACCTCCAGGGGGTCCTCCTCGTCGGGGTCGCGCAGTTGGCGGATCTCCGGATGGCGGGGCAGACCGTCGTCGTCGAAGTTGATCTTCGTATCGAGGGCGAGCAGCTTTCCCCCTTCGGTGATCGCCAGAGGATTGATCTCCAGGAGCGAGCAGTCCTTCTCCAGGAAGAGGCGGTAGAGGTTCCGGACGATCTCCCCGAAGGCCTTGCGCTGCTCGGCGTCGAGGCCGAGGCCGACGGCGAGCTTGCGGGCCTGGAAAGGGCTGAAGCCCGCAGCGGGGTGAATGGCGCAGCGGACGATCTTCCCGGGGTGGGTCGCGGCGACCTGCTCGATGTCCATGCCGCCCGCCTCCGAGGCCATGGCGACCAAGCACTCCCGGCCCCGCGACCGGTCCACGACCAGGCTGAGGTAGAGTTCCTTGCGAATGGAGGAGGCCTCTTCCAGAAGGACCTTGCGGACCTTTTTGCCCTCGGGACCCGTCTGATGCGTCACCAGCTGCATCCCCAGGATCGCCCGGGCGGCTTCAAAGGCTTCCTCGGGCGAAGCGGCGGGCTTCACGCCGCCGCCCTTCCCGCGGCCTCCGGCGTGGATCTGCGCCTTGACGACCACGCGTCCCGCGATCCGGACCGCGATCCCGCGCGCCTCGTCGGGGGTCGTGGCGACGGCACCCCGGGGTACAGGAATCCCATAGTTTTCGAGCAGTTCCTTGGCCTGGTATTCGTGGATCTTCATGTCTTGCCTCCGTACCCTCCGTACACCGCCGCAGACGGCGGGGGAGGGGATGAATGCCCCCAGCGTGGCTCAGGACACCGCCGGGGAGAGGGGGGGAAATTCCGTGCTGAAGAAACGAATCGGTTTGCCAGGGGTGGATCGGTTCAATTGGCGAGCCTTTCACTCAATTTTAACCCGAGGTCGAGGGCCTGCCGGTTCATCTCCAGGAAGCTCTTGGGAATCTGGGTTTCGAGGACCTTCATGATCGATTCGGGCCGGACCAGTTTCGTCAGCCCGATGACGGCCCCGAGCATGCAGATGTTGAAAACGATCGGCCGGCCGATCGTCTCCATCACTCTCTCGTACATGGGCAACTCCACCTGACGGGCGTCCACCTTCTTGCCGAGTTGGACGTATCGGCTGTCGGTGACCAGAAGCCCGCCCGGGCGGATGATGCCGAAGTAATTCGCGTAGGCCTGCTGTGTCAGGCACACCAGGACGTTGGGCTGGATGACCTTCGGAAAGAGGATCGGCGTATCGGCGATGATGACGTCGGAGCGGGTCGCGCCGCCCCGCGCCTCCGGTCCGTAGGACTGAGACTGAACGGCGATCAGGTTTTCATGCAGTACGGCCGCCTCGGCCAGGATGATCGCCGCCGTGACCACCCCCTGCCCTCCGGAACCGGAAAACACCATCCTGCATCGTTCCATGGTCAGATCCTCTTTTTTGCCTGGTCGATGATCTTCTGATACTCGTCGCAGTACTCGGGCCTCTCCTGCTTCACGAAGATCCCCCGTTCGACCAGGGACGGATCCTCCTGTTTGGCCTTGGAGCCGATCGGCGTGGTCCTCGTCTTGAGCTTTTCCATCATGTCGACCACGCTGCCCTCCTTGTTTTTCCTTCCGAAGTAGGTCGGGCAGGGGGTCATGACCTCCACCACCGAAAAGCCCCGGTGCTGGATCGCCTCTGCGAGGATGTCGGCCAGCTGCGGGGCGTGGTACGGCGTGGCCCGGGCCACGAAGGTGGCTCCTGATGCCTTGGCCATCTCGACCACGTCGAAGTTGTTGTCGATGTTCGTGTAGGGGGCGGTCGTGGCCATGGTGCCATAACCCGACAGGGGCGAATACTGTCCGCCCGTCATCCCGTAGACCCGGTTGTTCATCACGATCGCGGTGATGTCGATGTTCCGCCGGCAGGCATGGATGAAGTGGTTGCCCCCGATCGACAGGGCGTCGCCGTCCCCCATCGGGACCAGAAGCTTCAGTTCGGGGCGGCACATCTTCACCCCGATGGCGAAGGCCAGAGCCCGCCCGTGGATCGTATGGAGGGTGTGGAAATCCAGGTAGCCGGCGATCCTGGACGAGCAGCCGATCCCCGAGACCATCACGATGTCGTTCTTCTTCAGGCCGAGCTTCTCGACCGTGCGCACGAGGGCGTTCAGGACGATCCCGTGTCCGCACCCCGGACACCAGATGTGCGGAAAGAACCTCTCCCGGATGTAGTCCTTCATGGCCATGTCAGACTCCTTTGCCCTGGATGAGTCTCAGGATGTTCCGGATATCCGTCGGATTGATCAGCACCCCGTCCACCCGGTTGGCCAGGAAGACCCGGTCCGGTCTTTCCACGGCCGTCTTGACGGATTGAAGCACCTGCCCCATGTTCATCTCCACCACCACCACGTAACGGGCGTTTCTGGCCTGCTCCCGGACCAGCGCCGAGGGAAAGGGCCAGAGGGTCTGGAGCTCCAGAAGCCCCAGCCGTTCGCCCCGCTGGCGGCGGTTCATCACCACGTGCAGCGCGGAGCGAGCCGCCGAGCCGTAGGAGATCAGCAGGGTGTCCGCGTCGTCCGTGTAGTGGGCCCGATAGCGTGTGACGTCGTCCACGTGGTTTTCGATCTTGTCGACCAGGTGGCGCAGGAGGCCGTAGACGACCTGCGGGTTTTCCGACGGGAATCCCCACATGTCGTGGAAAAGCCCCGTGACGTTGTAACGATGCACGCCGCCGAAATCGGACATGGGCAGCCGTCCGTCCTCGCGGGGCAGGTAGGGATGGTAGTCGACCCCCTCCCGGACCGAGGTCTGGAGACGCTCCACCAGCGGGATCTTCCCGGCCTCGGGCACGACCAGGCGCTCGCGCATGTGGCCGACCACCTCGTCGAACAGGAGGATCACCGGTGTCCGATAGGTTTCCGAGAAGTTGAAGGCGTCCACCGTGATGGAGAAGAGGTCCTGGTGGTTCGAAGCGGTCAGGGCGATGATCGCGTGGTCCCCGTGGGTCCCCCACCGGGCCTGGTTCACGTCCCCCTGGCTGACCTTGGTCGGCAGGCCCGTCGAGGGACCGCCCCGCTGGACATCCACGATGACGCAGGGGATCTCGGCCATGATGGCGTATCCCAGTCCCTCCTGCATCAGCGAGAACCCCGGTCCGCTGGTCGCCGTCATCACTTTGCGGCCCGTCAGGGACGCCCCGATGATCGCGCAGATCGAGGCGATCTCGTCCTCCATCTGGATAAACTTTCCGCCCCTCTGGGGGAGTCGCGCTGACATCAACTCGGCGATCTCCGTCGAGGGGGTGATCGGGTATCCCGCGAAGAAGTCCAAGCCGGCGTAAAGGGCCGCCTCCACGCAGGCCTCGTTTCCCTGGACAAACTGCAATTGGCCGTCCATATCAATCCTGCTCCGTCTCCACCTCGATTGCCAGGTCGGGACACCTCAGCTCGCAGAGCTTGCAGCAGATGCAATCCTGGGGCCTTGCCGCCACGACCTTGTCCTGGTCATCCAACTCCAGGACCTTCTTGGGGCAGAAATGCACGCAGATCCCGCATCCCTTGCACCAGTCCCGGTTGATCAGATGGGCCTTCAGCTTCGGTTTTGCCATATGCCTTCCTGTCCGGATCTTCAAAGGATTTCAGAAGCAAACCCGTAAATGTCCTGCGGGCGGAAACCCGCCGCCCCGTCTGGGCCATGGATTTTGGGATAATTCTTTTCCTGTACGGTTGGTGCGAATGTGAGGTCAGAATGCATACGATATCCGTATGTTTTTTCGAAGTATAGGAGATGCGGGCTCCGATGTCAACCCCCTTTATGGGGGCTGGATAAAGGCAATCGGGTCTCAGGGACGACCATAAGGCAGGAGGGTCGCTGTTACGGGGGGGAGACGGACACGGCGAAGATGATCCCCGCAGTCCGCCTCCTTTCGTCGGGGTCAGGCGTTCAGCTCTTCGATCAGCTCCGCCGCGCGCTCGGGATTGAACACACCGCAGATGCAGGGTTTGGCTAGCATTTCTCCCGCCTTCCTGGCGGTCAGGCGACCGGCCTTGACCTCCCCGGCCAGTTCACGGACGAGATTGTAGGAGACCAGGCCGTGTCCGCACATGGTGGCCACCCTCTGGATCTTCTCCTCGGGCAGGAGGTCGGTTCTCCCCCAGATGCCCAGGGACATGACGATCGTGTGGGGGGGCAGGCCCGCCTGGTGGCAGCATTCGTGGACATGCTCCATCAGGCCGCTTACCGTGACCGAAAGCCCCAGGTCCTCCTTTCTGAGGTCCTTGAGAACCTGGATGACCTGCTCCCGGGAACGGTAGACGGCATGGACCAGTTCGTTTTCCACCAGGATCTGCCGGACCGCTTCGTCGCTCCCCAGGGAAAACCGACTCCCCCCCTTGGAGTCGCCGACATTGACGGGATCGTAACGTTTTAGGATTTCGAAGACCTTTTCCAGCTTCGGTTTGGATCCTTCCGAGTTGAGGCCGCTGGACGGCATCGCGAAGATCACATAATCCCTCTCCAGTGATTCCATCGACCCCTGACGGTGCAGCGTGTGTGTCATAAGCCGGCGACCTCCTAATCGATGTAGGGCTTTCCAAGACCCACGTTGATCTTGGCGTTGGGGCGAAAGAACAGTCCTGCCTTTCGGAGGATCCCTTCGCAGGGCCAAGTCCCGTCCGCAGCCGCCCGACAGGCCACGTCCATGCTGATGACGGTCTTAAGCCCTTCGGCCGTTTTCCGGATCAGGTTCAGGACGTCGATCAGCTTTTTCTCCTCCACGGTGATCTCGATGATGGCGGACAGGACCTTCTCCTCCCGGATTTCGGCGGGGAGCTCGCCGGTCTCGCGATCGATGAGGTTGGTCAGGGGATTCTTGGGTTCGAACTCCACCCCGTACCGGGCCAGGGCCATGCTCAGTTTCTCCAGCTCCCGCAGCCGGGTCCCGATCCCGGGTCTGCCCACCTCGATGGCCACACCGGCCTGCCCGCGCCGGAAGCGGCCGGTGACGTCGTTGGTCTTGATCTCTTCCGTGCCCCTGCCGGCCAGTCCCGTCTCCTTGTGGACGTTCAGCGGATCGCTGTAGATGGCCCTCACGCTGCGGGGCCATTCCAGGGGCTTTTGCACGAAGGCGTCCACGGGGCATACCTCGACCCTCCGGCAGACGTTGCATTCCACGCACTCGTCCTGGTCGATCGACGCCTTCTCCTCACCCATCCGGATGGCCCCCATAGGGCACCAGTTGAGGCAGCTCTCACAGCCGATGCACTTGTCTTCATCGATAATCATCACCAATCTCCAGATCCATGGTTCCGTTCAATCCCTGTTTCCCCGGGCCAGATAGGCGGATCCAAGCATGGCGGCCCCACGCATGGACGACTCTTCACGATACACGTACTGACAGCGGCGCATCCACTTGGCCTTTGCGGCGATGATCTGGTCGTTGATCGCGCCGCCGGTCACATAGATTTTGGGTTGCAGCGGAACGGCGGAACCGATTTCTTTGAGGTGCTCCCCCTGGTAGAGACAAAGGCCCTTGACCAGGGCGGCCAGCAGTTCCTCCCGGGTGGTTTCCTGCGTCAATCCCGAGAAGGCCGCAGTCAGTTTTTCATTGGAATAGCGGGATCCCATGAGATAGGGCACATAGGTGACTTCCGTGTCACGATCGATCCAACGCCCGAGCGCCTCAGGAACAAAACGCCCGTAGAACTGGTCGGCCGTCATCTCCAGGCAGAAGGTGTGATGGAACCATTCCAGGGCCTTCCCTCCTGCATTCATCACATAGAGGGTCAGCCATCGCCCGGGAAGGACGTGCGCACGGACATTGTATTTGGCGGAATAGAGGCAACGCGGCAGGCAGACCAGCGAGATTTCACAGGTCCCGTTCACGTTGATGGTGTCTCCGGGGTTCTCGATCCCCACCGAATAGGCGGCCAATACCGCATCATTTCCGCCGATGACCACCTGGGGTTGCCTTTTCAGTCCCAGGTCTGCCGCCATGGTCGCCCTGATCCGGCCAACACTGTCGAAAGAGTGGATGAGCTTCGGCAACCGCTCCAGGGAGAGGTCGAAGGCGCCGGCAATGTCCGAATTCCACTGCAGATTGTTGAGGACGGTGTTGTACAGGGCTGTCAGCGAGGCGGAAGAGGGATCGATGGCAAAGCGGCCGGACAGCCAGCCGGCCATAAAGGTATTGGAGTGGCCGAACACGCGGGTCTGGCGGTAGACATCGGGCAAATGGTCCTTGATCCACAGGATGCTGGCCAGCGAACATCCGCCCGCGACCGGCATATTGCCCGTGTGGGCCAGGAGGGTATCCAGCCCGATGGTGTCGATGATGTGCTGGGCTTGCCGCTGCGAGCGCTGGTCGAGCATCAGGATGGCCGGGGCGAGGGCGCGGCCGTCGGTATCCATGGCGGTCAGGCCGGGCGTCGTTCCCGACAGGGCGATGACCTCCACTTCGGCGTTGAGATCGCCGAAAGACCGGCACCCGGCGATGAAGGCCTTCTGCCACTTTTCCGGTTCGATATCGCCGAAAAGCCCGCCGTTGTATACGTTGATCTCGTAAGTCTGGGAAAACTGCTGCACCAGCAGGGGCGTTCCCTGATCGTCCCGAAAGACCCCCATCTTCATGCCGGTGGTCCCGATATCGACGGCCAGAATGGTCATGGTCGATCCTTCATGGGGTTGTTCGCGTTCCCGGATCCCTTCACCCGGCTATCCGGTCCGGCCATGGATGGCAGCCTCTCCACGGCCCCGATCCTCATGGGGACGTCGGATGTTTGATCGTCCCTCTGGAAATCACTGTTCCGATACGCTTCAGCGCCCCGACCTCTTCGAGGGGGTTCCCTTCGACGCCGATGATATCGGCGAACTTGCCCTCCTCGAGGGTGCCGATGCTCCCCTCAAGCCTGCAGACCTTGGCCGCCTGGCTGGTGGCGGCCATCAACGCCTGGCCGGGCGTCGCCCCGAAATCGACCAGATATTGGATTTCCTGGGCCAGACCGCCATGCATGGCATCGGTGCCCACCGCGAAGGGGATGCCGGCCCTGACGACGGCCTCCATGCTTCGAGCGACCTCCTCGCGTTGCTGCAGATGTCCATCGACAAGGTTCGGCGGCAGGTTCCGAATCCGGGCGTCCGTGAAGAAGATGCTGGGGGTCATGACCAGCCACCGGCCCGATTTGACAAAGAGGTCGATCTCCCGGTCCGTCAGGTAGTAGCCGTGCTCGATGACATCGATGCCGGTTTCCAAAGCCCACTCCAGGCCGGTGCCGCCGATGCAGTGGGTGGCTACGGGCAGGCCGGCCCGATGGGCTTCGTCGACCGCGGTCCGGATCTCCTCCTTGGAAAAATAGCTGAAGATCCCCTTCGGACCGCGCAGGGTTCCGGTGATGAAAATCTTGATCAGGTCTGCCCCGGCCAGGATGTTTTCCCTCACCGCATCCCGGATCTGATCGGTGCCGCCGAAGGGATAGCCGACAAAACCGTGCCCATGGAAGGCCCGGATGCCCCTGGTGGCGACGATGAGGCGGGGACCTTCGATGCGGCCCTCCTCGACTGCCTTTCGGCACTCCACATCGAGAAAGCCTCTGTCGCCCATGCATCGGGACGTTGTGACCCCGGAGCGAAGATCGATCTTCATGGTTTCGCAGGCGCGCAGTGTCAAGGCGGGAATGGGGTCGGTCATCCGATGCAGATAGTTGTCCAGCCTTGGATCAAGGGAGAGGTGATTGTGACAGTCGATCAATCCGGGAAGGAGAGTCTGGTCACCACAATCCAATACCTTAGCGTCCTTGCACCCCTGAAAGGCTTCGGCCTTCCCGATACCCACGATCCGGGGGCCTTCGATCAGGACGGCCCCCGTCACAATCGGCGCGCCTCCTTTCCCATCGATCAGCAAGCCTCCTTTGATCAGTATCCGCCCCATGACTGCCTCCCGTTGCTTTTATGCTCGCACCCTCAACGCCCCCTGTCCCCTTGCAGGGTTCATTCCAGGAATTCGGGCCCCCTAACCGGCCGTGTTCGTCATCGTTTCGATCACCCGGATGAGTTCGTGCACCTCGGCGTTTTCCAGGCCCAGCGAGAGGGCCGCCAGGTAGTACTGCTGCGCTGCAGAGGCCACCAGCAGAGGGGTTCTGAGCCTTCTGCCGTCGTTGATCACCAGGCCGATGTCCTTGCACATCTGCCCCAGCCCCCCGACGGCGGGGGCGTTGTCCAGGATGCTGGCCGTCAGGAGCTTGAACCAGTTGCTCCCGCATATGCCGCTTCCGACGACCTCGCAGACCTGCCGGGGATCCAGTCCGCCCTTTCTGGCCAGCGTGATGATTTCGATCGTGGCGGCCAGGGTGGTGGCCACCAGGAGCTGGTTGCAGTGCTTGACCGCCTGTCCCAGGCCGGGTTCTTCGCCGATATAGGTGATCTTTCCCTGCACCTCCAGAAGGGCCCGGCATTCTTCGACGAGCGCCTTGGCGCCCGCCACGATCAGCGTCAAGGTCCCCGCCTTCACCCTTGCCGGCCCCCCGGTCACGGGACAATCGATGAATCCCACCTTCTTCTCGGCGCATTTGCCGGCCAACATTTCGAGGTTGTCCTTGTCGATGGTGGACATGCAGATGACCTTCGTTCCGGCGTGACATCCCTGGAGGATCCCCTCGGGACCGGCCACGACGTCGATGACCTGCTGGTCGTTCAGGACGTAGACGATGACCTTGCCGGACTTTTCCGCGACCTCGCGGCTGTTTTTCAGCGCAATGCCCCCGGCGTCGGTGAATTCCTTGATGACCTCGGGCCTCCGCGCATAACCCGCCAGGCTGTACCCCTGGGCGATGTACTTTTTGGCAGCCTCCATCCCCATCCGACCCAGTCCGATGATCCCTATTGCCTCAGGCATGTCAACCTCCTAAAAAATCTTCGTTTACCGCTTTTCCCTTTTGGGGCCCGGCTAATATGACCGTTCCTTCATCCTTTTTCTTCCCCCTCCCCCAGGTTGCACTGACTCAGGACGTGGGACATGGCGTCGGCGACGTGCCGCCGCATCAGTTTCCCGGCGGCCCTCTTGTCCCGGCGTTCGAGGCAATCGATCAGCTGGCCGTGCTCATCCCAGGACCGCCGCCAGGTGCGGTCGTTGCGGAGCCCCAGCGCCCTGAGCCTCAGGACCGTATTGCGCAGGTTGCTGATCAGTTCCTGCAGGTATCCGCTCTTGGTGGATCGGTAGATGGTTTCGTGAAAGAGGGAATTGAGCTCGAAAAGCTGGCGGATCTTGACCTCCCGCTGAACAGAGTTGGAATCCAGCAGATGGTCGGCCTCTTCCTTGATGCCCTTGAGGGTCTTGATCGCCTCCGGCTGAATCCGGTCGCAGGCCAATTCGACCCCGTAGGTTTCCAGGACGGCGCGAATGGCGAACAGGTCGCTGATGGCCTCCACATCGAGCCTGGTGATCCTGAACCCGCCCTGGGGCAACCTTTCCACGAGACCGTCCTTTTCCAACAGGTGGAAGGCCTGGCGGATCGGCGTGCGGCTGGCCCTGAAGGCTTCCGCCACCTCCTCCTGCATCAACCGTTCCCCCGGCAGGAGCTCGCTGTTCAGGATCTTCTTCTTCAGCAGATCGTAGATCTGATCGGAAATGGATTTGGGCGGACGGACCACCTCGGATTCGTCCCACAAACCGGGTTTTTTCTCATTTGCGTTCTCAATCGGCCCCATTGGGTTCACACCCCCTTCTTTCTCCAATATTCATCAATACCATCTTGATACCAATCGCGGCAAGAGAGGGTTTTACATGGCGGCCATCCACAGCGTCGTCGGCAGATAGAAAATGACCAACAAAACGACCAGTACAATGGCCAGCAGGAACCAGAGGATATCCCGGCCGACCACCTCGATGGGGGCATCGGCGATCAGGGCCGATATGTACAGGGTCTGGCCCACCGGCGGGGTGAAGAGTCCCACGCCCAGAACCATCGTGATGACCACCCCCAGTTGAATGGGATCGACCCCAAGGTTCGTGGCGAAGGGGTAGAAGATGGGGGTGAAGATCAGCAGCGACGGCGCCAGATCCAGAAAACACCCGATCACAAGAAGCATGGCGGTGATGGTCAGCAGGGCCAGGTCGCCGCTGGGAATGTACTTGACCAGGGTCGCCTGCAGGGCCACCGGCACCCTGGATACCACGATGACATAGGTGAGCATGAGCGATGTGGCAATGAGCAGGAGAACCACGCCGCTGACCTTGGCCGACTCCACGAACATCTTGAAGAGCGCCTTGAGGCTGAAGGACCTGTAGAAAAAGATCTCGATGACGATGACATAAACGGCGCCGATGAGGGCCGCCTCGGTGGTGGTATAAACCCCGGCCAGGATTCCACCCATGACGATCACTGGAATGAAGAGTGCCGGCAGGGCTTTTATCAATTGGGGCCGAACGACCGTAAAGGACGGAAAGGGGGCCCGGTAATGCTTGCGTTTGTATCCCAGAAAGGCGGCGGCAGCGATTTGTGCCATTCCCACCAGGATGCCCGGGATAAGACCGGCCAGGAAGAGCTTGCGGATGGATACCTCGGTGACCCAGGCATAGAGAATCAGCGGGATGCTCGGCGGGATGATGATGCCGATGGTCGAAGATGCGGCGTTGAGGGCTGCCGAGTAGCCCTTTCCATAGCCCCTGCGGATCATCTCGGGAATCATGACGCCGCCGATGCTCGATGCGTCGGCCACGGCTGAACCCGAGCAGCCGCCGAAGAACATGTTGACCGCGATCATGACCGCGCTCAGTCCGCCGTAGAACCAGCCGACCAGGGAGTTCGCAAGGTCCATGAGGTAATTGCCAGACCTGCCCCGGTTCAACGCGATTCCCATGAGAACGAAGAAGGGAATCGCCATAAGCGGCCAGGATTCCGTGGCCATCACCATACGATGGACGAGCGCCTCCAGCGGGATTCGGTCGGTGATCAACGCGAAGAGAACTGCGGACATGCCCACGGAGAACGAAATCGGTATCCTCAGGAAAAAAGCAAAGACCAAAAAACCTGATCCACAAATATATACCGCATCCATTCGTCTCAGCCTCCCCTTTTTCCCACCCGTCGATAGGTATTGTGTGGTGCTACATGGTTACACCGGTCCGTGCTGTCGCCATCGGATCAGCCCCGAACCTATTGGTCATGCCTTCTTGGCCGAGACATCGGTGCCGCCGGTTTCAGAGCGTCCAAAATCGATCTTGACCTGCACAATAATCTTTTCGATAACAAGGATCATGAAGATGACTGCCGCAATGGGGATACCTATGAAATAGTAAAACTTGGGAAATTTCAGGACGACGAAACTGGAGCCGATCGTACGGGCCACTTCCTGTTCGTAATAGAAGATGATTGCGAAAAAGCCGAAAGTGAGCAGCAGTTCAATGTAGCGCGCCACCTTGCGAAATCCCTTTGGCAATCGGTCAAAGACCAATGATACGCCCAGATGGCTGTTCTGCCGATAGGCGGACGCCGCGGCGAGAAAGCATACCCAGAGGAAAACAAACAGCGGGAATTCTTCCGCCCAGCCGAACGACACACTGAAAAGATAGCGTGCAGCGACCTGTATGCCTACGGAGATACACAGCGCAGCGAAGGCGATGCCGGCTACGAAGTCGCTCAAGGAACATACCCAGCCGAAAATAGATCTGTCGCCATTGCCCATCTTCATTTCCTCCAGCATGCTTCCGTTGGGGGCATCCTTTGAAAGGTCGGGTCCCACTCAGCGGGGCCGGTCTTTTCTGCCGGCCGATCATCCGCCGGACCGGGGAGTGTGTCTCTCCGGTCCGGCGGATGGAAAATTGGCCTCCGGTATGGCCTATTTCTTTTTATCGGAAAGGCCGAAATAGGTCGATCCGGCCGGGTATAGTTTCCTGTATTTTTCCACTTCGGACAGGACCGCATTCACCCTTTCCGCCCCCCATTTCTTCTTGGCCCATTCGTAGACCGGCTCCTGGGTCTTGCGGAAGGCAGCCAGGTCCTTCACCTCGTTCACCTTCATCCCCGCAGCCTCCATGGCCTTGCGTTGCGAATCTTCATTTGCGCCGACCTTCTTGCGCATATAGGCTGCCGACTCCAGGGCCACTTTCTGGATGATCTGGCGCTGGTTTTCGTCAAGCTTCTTCCAGGTTTTGTCCGACATGATGATTGGCAGGGTACTGTACTGGTGTTTCGTGACAGACATGTACTTCTGCACCTCATAAAACTTAGAGGCGTAGATGTTCATGAACGGATTTTCTTGGCCGTCGACCACCCTCTGCGACAGCGCGGTATAGAGCTCGGAATAGGACATGGGCACGGCGCTGCCGCCCAAGGCGTTGATGATGTTGATGGACATCTCTGACTGGACAACGCGGATCTTCAGGCCTTTCATGTCTTCCGGCATGAAGATGGGCCGGACGCTGTTGGTCATATGCCTGAAGCCATTGTCCCAGGTGGCCAGATAGCGGATGCCCCTGACCAGAAGGGGTTCATAAAATCTGCTCACAAAAGGCGTGTCCATGAAGGCGTAAGCCTGTGCATAGGAGTCGAAGAGGTAGGGCAGTTCGACGAGCTCCTGGGTCCGGTTGGGATCGAAGACGGAGACAAGCCCCGCGGTGGTGGGGTAAAAGTCAAGGGTGCCCATGGCCACCTGCTCTTGGCAACTCTGATGGGTTCCCATCACGCCGGCGGGAAATACCTCGACGGAAATCTCCCCTTTGGAAAGATCCGAGACCTGTTTGGCAAAGTGGAGAGCCGCATCATGGCGAATGTTGGCCACCGCCTCGGAGTGGGCGAACTTCAAATTCACTTTTTTTGCCATGGCCGGCGTCACCCCCAGAACGGTGCAGAGTGCAACGGTTAACACCAAGCTCAATGCCAAACACCTTAATGCTCTCTTTGCTTGCATCGCCAATCCTCCTTTTCCTTGTGATTTATTGGGTCAACCAAATGAAATCGGTCAAGAAAACGCCCCGCATTTCCGCCTTCGGGCGGCCAGTCGGGCGGGTTTACGGATCGATGATCTCGGAAGGCCGCACCGACCTATTCGTCGAGGACCATGAGGGGCACCAGCCTCTTAAGGAGTTTTTCAGCACGCACCGTGTTGTAGACGCCGCAGTGACAGGGACGGGTCAGTTCCACTGCGGCCTCTCGATAGGTCTTCTTGCCCCGTTTGATCTCGCGGAGCAGCTTCTCGACCAGATTGGCCGGCACCATGGCGTGGCCGCACATGCTCGTGATTTCCATGAACTCGTGGTCGGGCAGGCGCTTCACCTGGCCGAAGTAGCCCATGGAGTGTTCGACGGTGTGTTTCTGGAGCCCCGCCGCCCGGCAGCATTTCTCGGTCTCGTCATGGATGCCGGAAACGATGACGGAGGTGCTGATCCCGGCCTTCTTGAGGTCCCGAAGGACGTCGCTGACGACCGCAGGGTCCGTGAAGACGCCATGGACCACCGAGATGGAATCGATGTTTTCGCGGATCTCCTCTCTGGTTTTGACTTGGTTGTTGCCGGTGATGCCGTCCCCAAAGGTGACAGGGTCGTGCCGGAGCAGGACATCGAGAAACTTTTTCATCGTCTCGCCCGAGCCCTCTTCATTGAAGCCCTTGGCGGACATGGTGAAAACGACGAAATCTCCGCTCAGGTTTTCCCGGTCTCCGCGGCGGTGCAGGGTATGGGTCATGGGTCTTCTCTCCTGTCTTCTTTATCAGATGTTCGCCAAGGGGCGCCCCAGGCCGACGTTGCTCTTGCCGTTGATCGACAGGAAGCGGTTCCGCCCCCGGATCACGTCGATGTAAGGGATGGAGCCGTCCCGGGCCACGCGGGTGATGATGTCGCCCACGAAGACCGTCTCCACCTCCCGGGCGACCCGGTCCAGCGCATCGAGGACCCGGGGGAGCATTGCCTCGGGGATCACGAATTCCACGATGGCCGACAGGACCTTCTCGTTGATCACCTCGGGGTTGATCTTCCCGGTCTTGCGGTCGATCATGAGTTTTGTCACCGGGTTGTTCTCCTCGAAGGAGAGCCCGAGGGCCGCTACGGCCATCGCCACCTTCTCCACGTCATAGAAGCGGGTACCCACGCCGGGACGTCCCAGTTCGAAGGCCATGCCGAATTTGCCCCTGGGAAAACGACCCGTCACATCGTTGGTCTTCATCTCTTCGGTTCCCCGGCCAGGGATCCGGGTCTCGGGGTGGACCTTCATGGGATCGCTGAAGTTTTTGCGGACATTCCGGGGCCATTCGAGCTCGGGCTGGTAAAGGGCGTCCACCGGGCAGCAGCCGCTCCGCAGACAGACGCTGCACTCCACGCATTCGTCCTCGTCGATGGCGCAGATGATCCGCTGGGGACGCCGGGGGTCCCTCTCGAACCGCATGACGCCGCCCCACATGGCGCAGTAGGCGCGACATTTCCCACAACCGATGCATTTATCCGGATCGATTCTCAACTTTCTCTCCTTTGGCTCTCAAGGGTCTCGATGCGGCCCCCGAGCATATGAAGTCTCGGCTGGTAGGAGAAACCCCGGTCCAGCCCCTCTGCGAGGGCCTGTGCGGAAACCTCTGTCCGGTTCCGGACGAGGGACGTGAGCATCCCCGCACACCGGATGTCCCCAGCCAAGACGTACCCCGCCAATCCCCCTCGGGCAAAGACGAGTTTCCGGTAAACGGCCCCGCCATTGCGCCGGGAAGCCAAAACCTGATCGCCCTCCCACGCCCCGGCCGACACGACGCGGACCCCCAGCAGTTCCACCGAGTTCATCCGCAGGGCGCCGCCGAAAACGCTCGACACCCCGGCCATGTTCGCCCCTGCGACGCGCCCGCCCTCGACGGCCGACGGCCAGAGGGCGCTCGGCGCGTTCTTTCCCTGGAGCGCGTCAAGGGGTTCGGCCACGTCTCCTGCAGCCCAGACTGCGGGAATGTTCGTCGCCATGCGGTCGTCCACGACGATCCCCTGATTGAGGCGGATCCCGGTCCCTCGGAGAAATTCCACGTTCGGAGCCACCCCCTTGCCGATGATGGCCAGACAGCAGGGCAATATCGTTCCGTCGGCCAGGACGGCCGCCTGCAGCGTTTCCTTCCCCTGGAACGCCTTCACGTCCGAGTGGAAGTGGACGTGGACCCCCCTATCCCTCATGGCCGCCAGAAAAAGGTCCGACGCCGCCTTGTCGAGCATCTGCGAGAGGATCCGGTCCGAGGAGATGACGAGGTGGACCTGCCGCCCCAGATGGAGCAGGGCTTCGAGACTCTTGACGCCCACGAGACCGCCCCCGATGATGACGGCGGGGGTGGAGCATGAAGAGAGGATCTTCCGGATGCCCTCGGCGTCCTCGAGTTTCCGGAGGAAGAAGAGGCCGGGCAGTTCTTTCCCGTTTGCCTCCAGCCTCTTGGCGGAAGCGCCGGTGGCGACCAGAAGCCGGTCGTAGGAGAGGGTCTTCCCGCTGGCGAGGGTGACCCTGCGTGCCGAGGGATCCAGGCCCGTCGCCGTTTCACCCCAGATCAGGCGGATGGCCCGGGAGGCGTAAAACTCCTCCGGCGCGATAACCATCTCCGTCTTTGCGACCTTTCCGGCGATATAGAGCGGAAGCATGACGCGGGAGTAGCCGAACGTCTTCTCGTCCGAGACGATCGTGATCCAACCGGTCCGGTCTGCCTTTCGGATCTGATCGGCGGCGGCGATCCCGGCCGCACTGTTTCCGAGGATGACATACTCAGTGGCCTTTTCCCTTGCCAATACAATCCCTTCCTTTCTTCACCCTGCAAACGCCGGGGCCAAATTCGACGCCCGGATTCCGTCTCCCCACAAAAAGGACTTCATCCCGGATCCTCCTCTGTCGTCGGGAAGAAGAGTGGGACTTGGTCAGCGGGCCCGCATCCGGATCGTGGCCAGGAGCTCCTGGGCCTGGGCCTCCGGTTCGGGCAGACTCGGGGAGGCCATCAAAGTCGCCCCCGTCGTTTTCGGCCAGTCCCTGAGGAGGCTCTGGGTCAGTTCAGGCGCCCCCCAGAAAGGGAGCTTCGTGCCGACCTGGACCGTGAATCCCAGGCTCAGGAGGCTCGTGGCCACCGCCCACGTGGAGGTGCGGTGGAATTCCGGAAAGGCAAAGACCACGGGCAGCTCCGACGCCTCCCGCTTTTCGTCGAGGGCCCTGACGAAACCGACCGCGCCGGGGAGCTCAAAAGCGGAACCGAAGGCGGTCACGGCCGCCAGTCCGTCCCGCTTGAGGCCGGCAATGAACTCCTTGCCGATGCCGGGCTTGCGCCGGGCCATTTCGGCCATGAGCGGACCCGTGTGGGCGCCGATCTCCCCACCCATCAGGACCAGGCAGCGTTCCTGGAGACAGGCCTCAAGGATGGCGAGGGTACGCTCGAAGAAGGCCTGCTTGACGTTCGTCTCGCCGAAGACGGCGACCACCCCCTTGATGCGTCCCGCCGCATAGGCCTTTTGGAGGGCCTTCTTCTTACCGGCCAGATCGGCCGTTTCCGTTCGGATGTCGAGGGCGGCCAGGTCCGACCCGGTGGTCTTCCGGTGGGTAAGGGCCTGTTGGACCGTTTCCGCCGCGGCTTCCTTAAAGGTCTTCTTTCCGTCGAGGACGATGACGGGCAGTCCCGAGTTGGCGGCCAGGGCTTCCAGCCCCGGGAAGGCACCGTTGGGGGCGACGACCAGGGCGTCCACGCCCATCTCAAGGGCGAACTCGGGCGTCCCCTGGTCGGCAAGGGCCGCCAGCAAGGGAGTTCCACGGCCACCCTGTCCCAGCAAGGCAATCTTGGCCGAACCGGCAGCCTTCTTCAGGGCGGCCGCAAAGGCGGCTGGTGCCTGACCTACGCAGAAGACCCGCGCTCCATCGGAAGCCGCAGCCGCCGGGGAGGCCTTGCCTGCCGGAACCTTGCCGGCCTTCAGAAACCCGTAATGGATGAGGCCCATTCGGATGAGGTCGGAAAGGGTGGTCGCCAGGTATCCGTGGTGGGCAAAGAAGCTGTTCTGGAGGCCGAAGATCTGGTCCTTGCTCACGGGCAGCATCCCCAGATCGGAGAGCTCCTTGCGCAGCTTGGGCGAGAGGTCCCTGCTGATGTCGGGCAGGGAGTCCCCTTTCCCCATGAGGGCCGCAGAGCGGGCCGTTTCCAGGACGCCTTCCAAGGTGGTCTGGAAGAGATTCTCCATCACGATCTGGTTCCGGTCGGCGCCGCAGATTCCCCGGGCTGGTTCGTCCCCGAAGGGGTTGATCCGGCAGGGCCCCAGAAAACATCTGCGGCAGTTGAGGCCGTTGCCCGTGAAGGCGCAGAGGGGAAGTTGCTTTTCATAGCGCTCCCAAAGGAGACCCTCCCCCCGCTCATGGGCGGCGAGGATCAGTTCCGAGGTTTGCTGGAGTGCGCTTTTGCGATGAATTCGTTCCATATCCATTGAGCCCTTTCGATGGAGTTTCAGGTTAAGGACGCGGAGGTGCCCCTCCCGCGCTTTCCGGGCGGCCGGCCGGAAGGCCCGCCGCTCCCGCTATTTGGTCTTGACGAGGCTCCTGCCGGAGACGAAGTCAATCCCCATAAGGCTCCCCCTCCGGGGAGCGGCAAACGTGCCATTGGCCATTTCCTCGGGGTCGACGAGGACAAGGGCGTGGGTGGGACAACTTTCCACGCAGGAGGGGGCGTCCATTCCCTTGCAGCGGTCGCACTTCAGGATCTTCCGGAAGGAACGGAAGGGTTGAGGCGCACCGAAGGGACAGACCATGACGCACATCCAGCATCCGATGCACCGATCATCATGGACGAGGACCAGGCCTTCGGAGTCCCTGTAGAGGGCTGCCGCCGGGCAGGCGTCCAGGCAGGGTGCATCCTGGCAGTGGCGGCACTGAATGGGAAAGCCGTTCTCACCTCCCGTGGGATCGATCCTGAGGCGGGCCTGGGGCGGAACCTCTTCATAGAGGGCCTCCGGCAGCTTCCGGCTCAGGCTCGACCGATTCAAAGCGCAGGCCACCTCGCAGGTCTTGCAGGCCACGCATCGTTCGGTGTTGACGAAGATTGATTTCATATGCCTCCCGACGAAACCCTTTTGATGAAATGTCCTGTTGCATGGCGTGGTCTGAGCCGTTCCTGCCCTGCTCAAACCATCATTGCGGTGCTCTGTCCTCCTCGGGCCTCTTTTACGGGGCCGCTGGAACGAGATTACGGGGAAAGGGTCCATGCGATCCGTCGATTTCATGGATTCGTGGATACATGGATTCAATAATCCCCTACTCTCCGTCCAGGGAGATGTCAAGGAATATTTTCGGAAAAGGCAACGCCTGCCGTCCGAAACGATTGCATGCCTTCGACAATTCGGAACAATCCCCTTGACAGGCGGGAACCCCTTCTCTTATCCTCACCGCACATCATCAAGGCAAACCCCTCCTCAAGGGAAGGTCGTGGGGCGCTTCGGTTTGCCGTCCCGTCGGTTCAAAGATGCGGTTCAGGGGGCATGATGCCCCCTCTGATTCTGTCGAAGAAATGGGGGTTCCTGGGAATATGGATAAGAATCTGACGGCCTGCTGTGGAATCTGTTGCGCGGACTGTATCCCGTCCAACAGGGAATTGTTTGACCTGGCAGACAGACTGGAAAAGGTCCTCGGGGAACTCAGGTTCGACCTGTATGCGGAATACAAGGCCGAGCGGATTCCCGATTTCAAGGATTATCCTGTATTTCTCACCGTATTGCACCAGATCAGGCAGTTGCACTGTTCGACCTGTCAGCAGGGAGGGGGAAACGCCCAATGCGAGGTCCGGCCCTGCGTCCGGGCCAAGGGGGTGAACGGCTGCTGGGAGTGCGCCGAACGCCCCGGCTGCCCGCGGCTGGACCGTTTGCGTGCGGTCCACCGGAACCTCGATTACAACCTCGACCGCATCGCCGAGAGGGGACCCGGTCAATGGTTCGACAAGAGGAAGGGGCACTATCGCTGGCAATGACGGCCCTGTAGAACCGGCAGGGATACTGCGGTAAGGCCCCAGCCGATCCCGTCGGTATGCCCGCCGAAAAGACCGGGTCCTTCAATGCAGATCACTCCTCACCCCCAGAATATCTGACCGGACAGCCTTCCCAGGAAGATGCCGGCAGTCGGAAGCACGCTCGCTGGTCCGTCCGGGGCCGCCGGCGGGACGATGGGCCCGAATGGTGCCGCGAGGCCACCGCAACCGGCCCAGGGGGGATGCGTGGAAACACCGGGATCCCTGGGCAATCCGACTCCGGGAGGGCCTCGGAAGGTGGGGGAATCATGAATCCCGATATTCTCTTTGCGCTGCTCAACGGCCTCAACCTCAGCATCATCATCATGAACATCCCGCCGGTCCTCAGCGAGCTGATGGCGCTCTACGGGGGGACCTACATGCAGATGTCCGTCCTGATCGGGGCGCTCCTCTGGATGCACGCGGCGATGCAGATCCCTGCGGGGCTGATCGTCGACCGGCTGGGGCTCCGCGGCGCCCATATCCTGAGCCTCGTCTGTCTCTGCGTGGGGAACGCCCTGCCTGCCATCGGTCCGGATCTGGCCTGGGGCATCGCCGGCCGGCTGATCGGCGGCGTGGGGACGGGCCTAGGGTGGCTGGCGACCATGAAGACGCTCGCTGTCTGGGCGCCCAGCGGACGGGCCGGGGCCTACCAGGCCTTCTTCGCCGGGATCTTCTCCCTGGGGAGCATCCTGGCCTACCTGCTGCTTCCTTGGATCTTCGCGGCGGGGTGGCGGTGGGTCTATCTAACCCCTGTGGTCCTGTGCCTGCTCATGCTGGTACCGGCGGCAGGCCTCCGGTCAGCGCCCCCGGCGCCGGCCGGCGAGCGCCTCTCCCTCGGCCGCGTGGCGACGATGAAGGTCGCTTGGGTCCTCGGCCTCTACCACGCCCTCTCCTACGGCTCGATGATCAGCCTGGGCAGCTGGGTCCCCTCGCTCCTGGCCGAAGCAACGGGACTTGAGAGCGCAGCGTCGCTCGCCTGGGGCGGGGCGCTGGTCATGCTGGTCAGCGGGATCTCCCGGATCGCCGGCGGGTTCGTCATCTTCCGGGTCCCGCCGCTCGTCGTTTCGCACGGCTCCATGATCGCCCTGGCTGTCCTCTTTGCGGCCCTGGCTTTTGCCGGCGTTCCAACAGCGGTCCTGACCCTTGCGATAGCGGCGGCCTGGTTCGGTTCCTTCAACTTCGGGGCCCTCTTCCATCTGGCCTCCCGGCTGGCGGCCGCCGGATCCCTGGGGACCCTCCTGGGATTCGTCAATTTCCTCGGGAACCTCGGGGCGGTCCTCTTCACGCTCCTGTTCGGCTGGTCCAAGGATACGCTCGGCTCCTTCACCTGGGGCTTCGCGTTCCTTTTTCCCCTGTGCGCCATGACGTTGATCGGGGGATTGCTGACTCTGAAGGCAAGAAAATCATCCTGCATTTGATCTTGATCAGCAATATGGAAATCCCATAACCGTGAACAACGCTCGGCTTTCCCACAAAAGATCCATTCAGGTCTTCAGCTCCTGCCGATGCCGTTCATAGAGATCGTAAAAGGTCTTCAGCATGTCCGGAATCGGCAGTTCATAGGGGCATTTTTCCATGCAGGCGCCGCACCCGTCGCATTTCAGCACGCTTTCCATGGGCAGGCGGGCAAGCTCTATGGCGACGGCCGGCGACATCCGGGAGGCGAGGATCCGGTAGGACATCGCCGTCGTGATGATCACACCGTTCGGGCAGGGCTGGCAGTATTCGCAACGGCGGCAGAACTGC
>JAJFUM010000340.1 GCA_021372415.1 Deltaproteobacteria bacterium | reverse complement strand
CTGCTATCCATCTATACGGGAAAACTCGGCCACATGCTTCCCCGGGGGGGCGAATTGGCCAAGGGGTTATATGCGAGCCTGCGGGGAACAGCCGTGGGACTGGGCCTGGGTATACTTCCCGGGATGATGCCTTCCGTCATTTCCTTTGTGGCTTATGATGTGGAACGTCGTTCCTCGAAGCACCCTGAGAAGTTTGGCACTGGGGCGATCGAAGGGGTGGCCTCCGTGGAAGCATCCAATAACGCGGCCAGTGAAGCCGGCTTAATCCCTCTGCTCTCGCTGGGGCTGCCCACGAATGCCGCCTGTGCCCTGCTTTTTGCCTCCTTTACGATGTATGGGCTCCAGCCCGGTCCGCTGCTGTTTTCCCAACACGGAGATATGGCCTGGACGATCATTGTCAGCATGTACATCGGAAACGTCATCCTGCTGATTCTCAATCTGCCCCTGGTGGGCGTTTGGGTGCGTATTGCCATGATCCCCTACCGCTATCTGGGGCCCGTTACCCTGGCCATATGCGTCATTGGCGCCTACTCCGTGAGAAATGCGATGTTCGATGTATGGACAGCCATCGCCTTCGGCATTCTCGGCTATTTCATGAAAATACGAGACTGGCCGGCAGCCCCGATGATTCTGGGATTCATTCTGGGGCCGATATTGGAGCAGCATTTTCGTGCCACGCTGCAGATGTCGGGCGGATCCCTGACCATTCTCGTCTCTCGTCCCATCGCGATTCTCTTTTTGGTCATGACTGCAGTTGTGTTGTTTTTCAGCTTCCGGAAGTCAATCGCGCAAAACTTAAAGAGATTCAGTTGAGAGTTCAGGCAGGTTTGTCATCTAATCGATGAAGAATGTTTGTAAATAAACCAGAATCAGGAGGTGTCCTATGAAAAAGAAATGTGCATGGGTTGTTTCTCTGGTGATCATCGTCCCTCTTCTGGCTCTTTTCTTGAGCGTGCAGGGTGTCATGGCCCAGGGAAAGTATCCTGCGAAACCTGTGACTGTGATCGTCCCCTGGTCGGTGGGTGGAAGTACGGACATGGTGGCACGCGTGGGTGCGAAGATCCTGCAGGAGAAGTGGGGGGTTAGCGTCAACGTTACGGCCAAACCCGGCGGCAAGGGCATCCCGGGAACCGTTGAGGCCCTCAGTGCTACGCCAAACGGATACACCCTTCTCGCCGATGCCGACGGCAGCAATGCGATACCGGCCGCCTGGGGCAAGGATGTCCCCTTCAAAATTGAAGATCGTACCTACATTGCCAAAATAGCCGAATTCCCCTGGGTGTTTGCGATACGCTCCGGCCTGCCCTGGAAGACATTGGATGACGTAGCGGCGTCGATCAAGGCCAATCCGGAGGGTATCAAGTGGGGATGGCTTGGCGGCACGGCAGGAGCAGATGGGCCCGTGGGTCAGTTCAGGGCCGCGCTGAAAAAGAAGGGCATCGATGTCTCCAAGGTCAAGATGGTGACCTATCCCGGAGGTGCTGACCTGGTTACTGCCTTGGCGGGCGGCCACGTGGACATCGGCTCTGCTTCCACGACCTCGGTGGGCCCCATGTTTACTGCAGGCAAGATCAAACTCCTCGCCATTACCGGGCATAACCGGTTCGCCTCTTACCCGGATCTACAGACCACGGTGGAACAGGGGTGGAAAACCGTTACATTCCAGGGCCACGTGGGATTTGCCGGGCCGAAAGGCCTCTCCCCTGAAATTGTAAAGGCGATCGAGGATGCCATTAAAGCGTCCATCGATAAGCCGGAGATTAAAGCCGATTTGGCTAAAATCGGCGCTTTGCCTGCATTTGCGGGCTCCCAGGATTTTCGCACCTATGTGCTGGACCTCGCCAAAGAATTGAAAGGACTGTAACAACGCTTTAAAGGCGTATTGCCATGTGTGAATCCCTGTTGGAAGCGCCACCCTGAACCCGGAGGGCGCTTCCAACAGAAAACCAACTTTAGAGGAGATGAACACCGTGGGCGCTATTTTATTCAATGAAGGCCTCGTGGTAACGGTTATCGGGATTGTTGGTGTCATTGAAGGCTTTCGGCTGAACCGAGTTTCAGCGGCAGCAGAGGAAGCCTACGGACCGGGATGGTATCTCCTCCTCTTAAGTCTGATATTGATTATCTGCGGCTTATACTATCTCTCATCCACGTTCAAAAAGATCAATAAGAAGACTGAAGCGGAAGAGGCATTTTCCCTGTATGGGCCAGCGACTTTTGCCATTATTGCCATGTGTTTCTATAGCTTCCTGCTTCCCTATATCGGATACTTCCTGAGCACGGTGGCTTTCCTGCTGGCGGCGACACGCTTCTTCGGAGAACACTCATGGGTTAAATCAACGCTGCTCGCAGGCGTATCGGGAGCAGTCTTTTGGTTTGTTTTCGAGTACCTGGCACAAATCCCCATGCCTTGAGCAGAGGCTGTCTGTAGAAGTGTAGAGGAGGTGCAGTGCCCATTGCGGCTGCATCGCCCATGGATTGTCCCACCTCAGTCCGTTTTTGCCTTGAGAGGGCGCGACAAGGACGAGCTCCTTCCTCCAATGTCGCACCCGCCCGATATTTCTATTTCAATCAGATGGATTTCTTCGCCTTGGGCGCGATGCTCAACACGAGGAACACGGTGAATGAGCAGGCGATGCCGAGGCTGATCCATGTGTAGTAGTAGCTGCTCATCGTATCGAAAACGAATCCGGCCAGTGTCGGGCCGATCATCCCGCCGATCGCGGAAAAACCCATGACAATGCCCAGCAGACGGCCGAAGACCTTCAGGCCGAAGTATTCCCGCAGGAGGACCCCGCGCAGCGTGATGGCCCCCCCGAACCCCGCGGGGAACAAGACGAGGAACAGGATCATGGCCCACAGGGCATCGACGTAGCACAGGACGAACATCCCCAGGCTCATCATGCTGAAGGAGACGGCGGCGACATGACGTTTATCGAAGAAGTCTGAAAACCAGCCGAAGCCGAACCTGCCGGCGATGCTTAGAATCGAGACGAAACCGGCGATCCATCCTGCCGTTGTCCGCGGAACGTTGAGGAGATTCAGGTAAGGCATGATGTGGGCGACGACGGCCGCAAGCGCCATCATGCGGATGCCTTCGCAGAGGGAGATAAAGAGGAAGGCCTTGTCTTTCAGGGCATCCCAGAAAGAAACCTCGTCCTCTTCACCGGCCGACCGGCCCGGTCCGACCTTGACTTGGGAATAGCCTTTTCCACCGTCGGGCTGGAGACCACAGGCCTCGGGGGTGTTGCGGATGATAAAGGCCAGGGGGATGCCGATGATCCACATCACGACCCCCATGATGACCACGGCCGTCCGCCAGCCGAAGTCATCGATCAGCCAGACCACGGAGGGGAGCAGGATGCCGCTGGCGCCGAAACCGGAGCTCGTTATGCCGAGGGCCAGGCCGATCTTCCTGCGGAACCAGTGGGTGACGACCCGCATGAAAACGACAGCGGCGCAGCCGCCTCCTCCCAGGGCAATCAGGAGGATGCTTCCGTAGAACAGCCATAGCGACTGGGTGTAGCTCAGAAGGACGAAGCCGAGGCCGATGGTGATGACCCCGCAGAAGGCGAGCCGCCGGGAGCCGTAACGATCCACGAGGAAGCCGATCAGGGGGGACATGAAGCTCATCTCGACGCCCCTGAGGCTCATGGCAAAGGAGATCTGGGTATAACTCCAACCGAATTCCCTGACAAGAGGATCGAAGAAGGCGGTGAACCCGTAGTGGATAATGGCACCCGCGTAGAGGCTGATGAGGAAGCAGGCCAGGACGATCCACCACCCGTAAAAAATCCTGTCCAGCCCGAAGGGGAGCCGAGACGCTGTGGGTTCATTCATGATGATCGGAATAAAACAGACCCATGCACGGTTGTCAAGACGGATTTGCGCCGGAGCACTGACGCCGCCGCTTTAACCCAGAGGAATTCACCGCAGTGTTTGGGTCGGTACGGGGGCCTTTGCCCTGACAAGCCCCTTGCCCAGATCCAAGAAACCTGATATGTCGTCATGCTGACGAGCAACCGGTGAATCGCCTCCACGCCGCGGGGGGAATAGCTCCTGTTAAAGTTATTCAGGATTGTGCCGATAGAATGATTTGAACATATAGCGATCTTTTCCCGAAAAGGGGTGAATATGTCCACGGTATCCCTGAGTTCCCTGTTGTCCGGGACCGACTCGCTTTCCCTGAAGCTTGCAAAACTGAAGAGCGCTTCCCAATCGGCCCTTCTCGATTCGCTTGACGACTCCTCTTCTTCGTCCAGCCTGACCGAAACCATCTTCGCCGGATTGGCCGATCGCTGCCAGCTCTCCGCCATTTCTTCGTCCCTGAAAACCATCGCCGGCGTGGCGGAAAAATCGGGTGTGGCCAACGTCATGGACAATGTCCGGCTCTTTGCCGCAGCGCTGCAGAAAGAAGGCATCGATACCGCCTCCATTCTGAAATACCTGAATATCGCCAAAGGGCTCGCCCAAAACGATCCGGAGACCTTCGCCGAGATATTCTCCGGAGACAGCGGCACCGCCTCCGATACGATCACTGCGATGACCGCCGACGGTTCGGAAGAAACAACGACCTGAACCGAGGCGGGCCCCATTCAAGACAGCCCACTTTCCCTGTGCCCGCCCGCTACCGCAGGGATGGCTTCCCGCTCTCCCCCCGAAGATACGCGGAGGGGAGGGTCCGGGTCAATGGCCGGCCAGACGCCGGACATCGCCCGCCCCGCCGGCAATCATACCGGAACCGCTGCGCCTCAGGGCAGGTCCGCCATCCAATCCGTTTCCTTGAACCAGCGCTGGGTCAAGGCGTTGAGCAGCCCGTTGCCGCGCATGGTCCCGAGCAGATTCTCCAGAAAATTGACCAGGAGGGGATCGTTCGGGCGGATGGCGATTCCCAGAGGCTCCGAGGTGAAGGGCTGGTTGCTCACAAGCCCCTTGTCCCGGTACCGGATTGCCTCGACCGTCACAAAGGGAAAGTCGGCCATCATCGCCTTGACCTTCCCGTCCACGAGCATCTTCAGGGCCTCGTCGGTGGAGGCGGCCGGGACCCGATCGGCCTTCGGCAGCATGTTCTTTGCGATCATCTCCGTCGTCGTCCCTCGGGGCACGGCGATGCTGAAACCGGCTTTGTTGACGTCGGCCGGGCTGTTGATGTCCATCGCCGCTGTCTTGGTGGTCAGGATCGACTGGCCGGAGATGAAATAAGGCCCCACGAAGGCGATCCGCAGATTGCGTTCCGCCGTGATGGTCATGCTGGAGATGATCATGTCGATACGGCCCTTTTCAAGGGCAGGGATCAACTCGTCGAAGGGGATGACCTCCAGGCGCAGCCGGACGTCCATGGCGGCGGCGATTGCACGCGCCAGATCCATGTCGAAGCCCGAAACGACACCGCCCTTGGTCTTGAAGGTCAGGGGCGGATAGGTGGCCGAGGTGCCGACCACCAACTCTTTCTTGCTCAGGATCTGATCGATGGTGGGGCCAGCCGAAGCCGGGGCGGTCAGGCAAAAGACGAGTACGGAAAGGACAATCGTCACGATCGCAAGTTTCTTCATGGCATCTCTCCCGGGGGAATTTTGGACAACGCAGGCAGACTAATCAAATTGCCTTGTTCTGTCAACGCGAAACCCTGACGCTTGGCCATCAGAAAAGGCCGGAGGGTCAGGCCTGGGAGAATAGCCTCTCGATGTCCTGAAATAAAAATGATCGGGAAATAGGACAATACATCAATGATAACTATAAGATAAACAACTTCGGCACACTGAAGTGCCCTCGGAAATAGAGCCGGGGTGCGGCCAAAGGGTCGATAAGTTTCCGTAATATTATGGATTTCAAAAACAAATCATGATATGAAACGGCGTAAAGAAGACCGACGCAATGAACCCCGGCCCTCAAGGTCCTGACGAAGATCACATGGACCACCGACCACCCCTTTCCGATTATAACCGTTCGAATTGAGGATACGGCTCATGATGGCGTTCATGGATGGGTCACGGGCATCGCAGATGACCGCCGCCATGCTCGGGATGGCAGGGCCCATCACCGTCGGCGTGATGACGGGTCATCCTCAGGCCGGCTTGCTGGCTTCATTGGGCGGACTTGCGCTGAGTGGGGATGGAAAAGGCGCAACGTTTCGTGAACAGGCCCCCGGACTGATTTACGCCATGATCGCCTCCAGCGCTGCGGTCTTCGCAGGTTCGGCCGTTGCGGGCCGAGGGCTCCTGACAGCTCTGGCAATCCCGGCTGTGGTCGCCGTGATCGGACTTTTAGGCGGAATCAGCAGACCCTTGGCTCGGGCGTCCACCCAATTCATCCTCTTTGCCATCATCGCAGCGAATCTCGCTGCCATCAGAATCGACCCGTTTTCCGGGACGCTCTGTTTTTTCATTGGGGCCGTCTGGACGGCATTCCTGTTTATTCTGCTGAGACCCCTGTTCCAGGCGATGCCCTTCGCAAAACCGCTGGAGCACCCGGCCCCTTCTGTTCAGACGCCGAAACGTTCCTTCGGACAACTGGTGCTGCGGTGGTGGCACTCCCTGGCTCGGTTTACGGGCTGGCAATACCCCCTTCGAATCGCCTCCTGCCTCTTGGTGGCCGAGGCCTTTGACTGGTCGTGGCCCGACCACCATGGATACTGGGCTTCAATCACGGTAGCCATCGTCGTGCACCGCAACCTACGGATCGCCTTGCCACGGGCAGTGCAGCGAGCCGTCGGAACGTTCTTCGGGGTCCTCTTCATCAGCCTGTTCCTTCTCGTATCCCCATCGGTGTGGCTAGTCGTTGCGATCGTCGCCCTTCTGGCCCTGCTCCGGCCTATCTTCATGGAGATCCACTACACTGCCTATGCGGCCGTCATGACCCCCCTGGTCATCCTGCTCTTGGACTTCGGGCATATCCCCTCGCTGGTGACCGCCATGGACCGGTTGGCCGCGACCCTTGTGGGCTGTATCCTTGCCCTGACAATCGGCTATTTGCTCTGGTTCAGGTTCTTTATCAAGATGGATTCGCCGTAGCCTTCCCGTACAACACGGCAATGCCGCCGATGGATATATGCAGACAGGGAGAAAAATGGTAAAAAAAGCGAATAATGCGATAAAGCAGTAAATATTTGACTAAAGCCTGTCAAATTTCCATACAATTATCCAACAGAGTCAGCCCCTTTTCTCTGCCATTCACCAAAACAGATCCTATAACCCATTAATTCCAATAGGTAATGAAAAACACATCAAAATTCATCAATAAGCCAACATACTGGCATATTTCTTGATATTCTTAACAAAAGTCAGCTTCGACATAACCGGGAATGTCTGCATTCAAGATCGATCCGACGATCGTCGAGAGTCTTATACTCTTCGGAAGCGGCAGCATTCAATAAACGTAGAAAGGAATCATGACGGATGAAGACGAATTTGAAAACGAAGATCCTCCTGCTTGTGCTTCTCTTTGTGCTGATCCTGATCGCCATCGGATTCTCGACGGCCTTCATCGTCAACAGCAAGGTGATCCACACGGCCCACGAGAAACTGGTCGGAGACTTGGCCATGGGCAGAACCCTCCTGAACGAGAAACATCCGGGGGCCTGGTCCGTCCGGGACGGCAAGCTCTTCAAGGGCGACACCCAGATGGACGGCAATTTCTCGATCGTCGATATGATCGGCGAGTTGACCGGGGACACGGTCACGCTCTTTCTGGGCGACACCCGGGTCTCCACCAACGTTAAGACGCCTGCGGGCGAACGTGCCGTGGGGACCAAGGCGGCCCGGAACGTGATTGATGCGACCCTGACGGGCGGGAAGGTCTACATCGGCAAGGCCAATGTCGCCGGGGTCTTCAACCAGACGGCCTACGAACCGATCAAAGCAGCCGACGGCAGGATCATCGGGATGTTCTATGTGGGGGTGCCCAACACCCGTTACGACGAGATCACCTCCGAGATCATCGCCAAGATCGCCGTCGTCGGGATCGTCGGGCTGCTCATCGTTTGCCTCGTGAGCTTTTTGATCGTCCGGTCCATCACCGGCTCCCTGAACCGGGTGATCGACGGCATCTCAAACGGGGCCGATCAGGTTTCCTCCGCTGCCTCCCAGGTGGCGTCCTCCAGCCAGCACTTGGCGGAGGGGATGGCGCAGCAGGCCTCGTCGCTCGAGGAGACCTCTTCGTCGCTCGAGGAGATGTCTTCCATGACCCGGCAGAATGCCGAGAACGCAAACCAGGCCAGGGCGATGATGACCGAGGCCAGTCAGATCGTGGAGAAGGTGCACCGGCATATGACGGAGATGACCGGGGCTGTCGGCGAGATCACCCGATCGAGTGAAGAGACGGGGAAGATCATCAAGACGATCGACGAGATCGCCTTTCAGACGAATCTCTTGGCATTGAACGCGGCCGTCGAGGCGGCCCGGGCCGGTGAGGCGGGTGCGGGATTCGCCGTCGTGGCCGACGAGGTGCGGAACCTGGCCATGAGGGCGGCGGAGGCGGCCAAGAATACCAGCGGTCTGATCGAGAACACGATCAAGGCGGTGCGCAAGGGCACCGAATTGACAGGCGCCACTCAGGAGGCGTTCCAGGAGAACGCGGCCATATCGAAGAAGATAGGACAGCTGGTCGACGAGATCGCGACCGCCTCCGATGAGCAGGCCCGGGGGATCAACCAGCTCAACACGGCCGTGGCGGAGATGGACAAGGTGACGCAGGCGACGGCTGCCGGCGCCGACGAGTCGGCGACTGCTTCCGAGGAACTGAGCACCCAGGCGGAGCAGCTCAACGCCTTTGTGGCCGATCTCAAGCAGATCGTCGGCAGCGGCAACAATGTGGCTGTCCCGGCGAGAAGCGACGATTTCCTGCAGCGCTCCCGGGCGGAAGCCCGCAAAGCGCCGGCCCTGCCGGGGAAACCGGCAAGCCGCGCCGTCGTCCCGGTTGCCGCCCGGAAGCGATGACGCTTCCTTCTTCGGCCGCCTAAGGACCGGCTCCTCCGGGATGCAGAGAGGGGCCGGTCTTCTAGGCCCTCCGCAGTTCGTCGCGGATGGCCACGCCGATCCTCTCCATCACATAGGGCTTCCTGACGTAGGCCCCCGCCCCGAGCCCCTGTGCTTCCTTGACCCGATCGGTTTCGGAAAAACCGCTGAC
>JAJFUM010000319.1 GCA_021372415.1 Deltaproteobacteria bacterium | reverse complement strand
CCGCAGGGCTTCCCGCAGGAGAAAGAGGGCCTTCCGGACTTCCTGGAGGCTTTGGTTCAGGATGACATAATCGAAAGAATGATCGGGATATTCCGCAAGCCCGCTCTCGATGTCGCTTTGACAGACCGAAAGCCCCTTGCGGACGCATTCGTAGATCGCCTGCTCGTCCAGTTCGATCCCCTGGACCCAGGCGTTCTTCTCCCGCATCAGCAGGTGGATCAGGTCGCCCGTGCCGCAACCCAGGTCCAGGACCCGGGAGCCCGCCTCCACCATGTCGAAGATGACCCGATGATCGGGACGGATCGTCCTATCGAGCCCTGCCGTTTCCATTCCTCTCACCCCGATAGGTCCTCTCCAGGAAATGGCGGATCAGGAGCCCCTGACCTTCCACCTCAACCAAAAAGGCATCATGGCCATAGGTGGCCTTGAGTTCACAGTAGGTTGCATCGACACGCCTGCGCTTCAGGAGCCGGACGATCTCCTGGGATTGGTAGGAAGGGTAAAGCCAGTCCGACTGGAAGGAGATGACCAAAAAGCAGGTGTCGGTTCCACCGGGCCGGATCAGCTTCCCCCCCGAGAGGTCGAAGTAGTCCAGCGCCTTGGTGATGTAAAGGTAGGAGTTGGCGTCGAAGCGCTTAACGAAGTTCGCTCCCCGGTAGCGCAGGTACCCTTCCACCTCGAAGTCCGCGTCGAAGTTGAAGCTCAACTGACCCTTCTTGAGCTTGCGGGAAAACTTCTCCTCCATCGACTGTTCGCTCATGAAGGTGATGTGGCCGATCATCCGGGCAACGGCCAACCCCTTTTCCGGCTGGCCGGTCTCGTAGTAGTCCCCGCCACGCCAGGCCGGATCGGCCATGATCGACTGGCGGATCACCTCGTTGAAGGCGATCTGCTGCGGCGAATGCTTCAGGGCCGTGGCGATTGGGATCGCCGCCCGGACCCGCTCGGGATAGGAGGCTACCCACTGGAGGGCCTGCATGCCGCCCATCGAGCCGCCCGCCACGCAGAGCAGGCGATCGATCCCGAGATGGTCGATCAGGCGACGCTGCGCCTCGACCATGTCCGCAATCGTGATAAAGGGGAACTCCGTCCCGTAAGGTTTGCCCGTCTGCGGGTTGGTCGAGGCGGGCCCCGTGCTCCCCTTGCAGCCGCCGATCACGTTCGAGCAGATCACAAAATAACGGTCCGTGTCGAAGGGCTTGCCCGGCCCGATCATGGGGTCCCACCAGCCCGGGCCTTTTTCCCCATGCTGATAGCCGGCGGCGTGGGCGTCCCCGGAGAGGGCGTGCAGGATCAGGACCGCATTGGATCGCTCCGCATTCAGGTGACCGTAAGTCTCGTAGGCGATCGTCACCGGCCCCAGGGACTCCCCGCTCTCGAGGGCCAGAGGCCCGGCAAAGGTGTACTCCCGCGTTTGGACGACCCCCAGGGATCGAGCCGCATCCACGGCGACCATGTCGGTCTTGGGCTTCGCTTCCATTCCGTTACGCATCCTTGAAGAGCCACGTGGAGAGGTACCGCTCGCCCGTGTCGGGCAGAACCACCACGATCAGTTTTCCCTTGTTCTCGGGCCTCGCGGCAACCTCCAGGGCGGCCCAAAGGGCGGCCCCGCCGGAGATCCCGGCCAGGATCCCCTCCTCGCGGGCAAGGCGGCGTGCGGTGATCCCCGCGTCCTCGTTGGAAACCCGGATCACCTCGTCGATGATCCCCGGTTGAGGACCCCGGGGATGAACCCCGCGCCGATCCCCTGGATCTTGTGCGGCCCCGGCTTCCCCCCAGACAGGACTGGCGACGCCTCCGGCTCAACGGCGATCGCCTTGAAAGAGCGTTTCTTCTCTTTCAGGACCTCGGCCACGCCGGTCAGGGTCCCGCCGGTCCCGACGCCAGCCACGAGAAAATCCGCCTTCCCGTCCGTGTCGGCCCAGATCTCCTCGGCCGTGGTTTTCCGGTGGATCTCGGGATTGGCGGGATTGTTGAACTGCTGCAGGATGACCGCGCCGGGCGTCGAGGCCGCCAGTTCCTCGGCCTTTCGGACGGCCCCGGTCATCCCCTCGGCCCCCGGCGTCAGGACCAGTTCGGCGCCGAAGATCGCCAGAAGCTGCCGCCGTTCCAGGCTCATCGTGTCGGGCATGGTCAGGATCAGCCGGTAGCCCCGCGAGGCGGCCACAAAGGCCAAGGCGATCCCGGTGTTGCCGCTGGTCGGCTCGATGATCACCGAACCTTCCTTGAGGAGCCCCTTCTTTTCCGCGTCCTCGATCATCGCCGCGCCGATCCGGTCTTTCACGCTGGAGAGCGGATTGAAGGACTCCACCTTCACCACCACCTCCGCCCCGTTCCCCGCAGCCATCCTCTTGAGGCGCACCAGCGGGGTGTGGCCGATGGTCTTCGTGATATCGTCATAGATCTTCATCTCATTGCCTCCTCAAAATCCTCTGCATGTCCCGGAAACAGGACTCCGCCCGGCTCGAATCGACCCTGAACACTCCGGGCCTTCCTGGCGACAGGACCCCTCTGCGCATCGGGAAACTTTTCACGCCGCCGCCTTCCTGAGGGCCTGGTCGATGTCCGCCTTGATGTCCTCCACGTCCTCGATCCCCACCGAGAGGCGGAGGAAGTCGGCCGTCACTCCCGTGGCCTCCTGCTCGGCCACCGTCAACTGCTGGTGGGTCGTCGAGGCCGGATGGATGATCAGGCTTTTGGCGTCCCCAATATTGGCCAGGTGCGACAGGAGCCGCACCGATTCGATGAACCGCTTTCCCGCCTCCAGGCCGCCCTTGATCCCGAAACCCAGCAGGGCCCCGTAATGTCCCTTGAGGTACTTGGTCGCCAGGGCGTGGCTCGGGTGGTCCGGAAGTCCCGGGTAGTTCACCCAGTTCACCAGGGGGTGGGACTTCAGGAACCGGGCGACCTCCAGGGCGTTTTCCGAGTGCCGGCGCTGCCGGAGGCCCAGGGTCTCCAGCCCCTGGAGGAGTTGGAAGGCGTTGAAGGGGCTCAGGCAGGGGCCCAGGTCCCGGAGCCACAGGACCCGCGCCCGGAGTGCGAAAGCCACGTTTCCCATCCCCGGGAAATTCCCGAAGCTCTCCCAGAATTTCAGGCCGTGGTAGCCCGGATCAGGCTCTGTGAACTCCGGGAACTTGCCGTTCCCCCAGTCGAACCGGCCGCCGTCGACGATGACACCGCCGATGGAGGTCCCGTGGCCGCCGATGAACTTCGTCGCCGAGGTCGTCAGGATGTCGGCCCCGTAGTCGACGGGCCGGACCAGACCGACGCCGATCGTGTTATCGACGACCAGCGGGATGCCCGCCCGGTGGGCAATGTCGGCGATCGCCTCGAAGTCGGGGACGTCGACCTTGGGGTTCCCGATCGTCTCCACGTAGAGGGCCCGCGTCTTTGCCGTGATCGCCGCGGCAAAGGCCCCGGGGTTCCCGGAATCGACAAACTTCACCGTCCTGCCCAGTTTGGGCAGGGTGTAGTGGAAAAGCTGGTAGGTCCCGCCGTAGAGGTTGTTGCCCGAGACGATCTCGTCGCCCAGGCGCGTGATCGCCAGGATCCCCAGGGTGATCGCCGCCATTCCGGACGAAACGGCCAGGGCCGCCGTCCCCCCCTCCAGGGCAGCGATCCTTTTTTCAAAGACGTCGGTGGTCGGATTCATGATCCGGGTGTAGATGTTCCCGAACTGTTTGAGGGCGAACAGGTCCGCCGCATGGTCCGTGTCCCGAAAGACGTAGGACGAGGTCTGATAGATGGGCACCGCCCGTGCCCCCGTGGCCGGATCGGGATTCTCCTGTCCGGCATGCAACGCCAAGGTATCGATTCTCTTCTCTGACATGATGGGCTGTCCTTTCTATTCCCATTCCGATCGATTCGTTCGTGACGCAACAAAAAACCCGCTGCCATCCACCGTTCAGCGGGTCGTCCCGTTCATGGATGGTGCGAATCGATCGTCACATGAACAGACCTCCCCTGCCGGTGTTATAACACATCCACATCAACCCCATCAGCATCTTATTGTTTCCTTTCACCCTTGACCTTCTCCTTCTGTCTGGAGACCATGGCGGCCAGCGTCGTATCGGCCAATGTCCGCTGCATGCCCCTGGAGGCCTCGCCCCAGATGTCCCGGGAGATGCAGGAAGCCGCCCGTTCGCAGGAGGCGGGGTTGTCGACGCAATCGACCAGGCACAGAGACCCCTCCAGGACATGGAGGATCTCCTTCAGCGAGATCCCCTTCGGCTCCTTGGCCAGGGCGTAACCGCCGTGAGCCCCACGCGTGGAGCTGACCAGACCCGCCGCCTTCAGGGGATTGATCAGTTGCCAGAGGTACTTCTCGGAGATCCCCTGGCGCCCGGCGATGTCCTTAAGATAGATCGGGCCGTTCCCGTAGTGGAGGGCCAGATCGATCATCAACCGCACCCCGTAGCGTCCCCGCGTCGACAGCTTCATTTCTCGCTTCTACCCTTCCCCACAATCTCTAGTGAATCAGTAGTCATTATAGCTATCCACATCCGCTTGTCAAGAAATTTTTTGGCTCTGGATCCGCTGGGACTCCCGTAATGGCAGTAAAAAGAGCGTCCTGTCAGGGGGGCTAATCACTGAAATCGTTAAGAATTTCTATTTTTTCAATGGGGCACGTTCTATTTCCATCTCAAAGCAGGGTGTCCCGGTCCAATTACCGGAATAAGAATATCTGCCGTTTACTTTATGGGAAGAGCAATACTCCTTCAACTCCTCCTCTTTGTAATGAAAAAGGGAAGGATTATTTCCGATTCAGGG
>JAJFUM010000311.1 GCA_021372415.1 Deltaproteobacteria bacterium | reverse complement strand
GCGGTTGCCGAGGCCAAGCGCTACATCACCGAGGCGGTACGCCGGGCCTGGCGCGTGGGCGGGGGCCACGGCCCCACGAACCACTTGGCGCCGCTCTTCGCAACGCCGGACGGGAAGGCCCTGCGGCCCGCCATGTGGGAGTGGACATAAACGGGGTTTTGTTCAGCCGGGGAGTCGGTCCTCCATGCGCTGAATGAGAGGGGAACCATGGAAGAAAGGACTCAGCTCGGCACCCTGAATCTCTTTTGCCTCTGGTTCGGTGCCGCCGTGTCCGTCGCCGAGATCCTGACGGGGGGGTACCTTGCGGAACTCGGGGTGAGCAGGGGGATCTGGGCGATCCTCTTGGGCCACCTGGCCGGGACGCTCCTCCTGGTCCTGGCGGGCCTGATCGGGTTTCGGGAGAGGCTCCCGGCCATCATGTCCACAAGGATCTCCTTCGGGCGGCAGGGATCCTACCTGATCTCCGGGATCAACATCCTCCAACTCATCGGCTGGACGGCGATCATGATCATCGAGGGAGGGACGGCGATGAACGTGATCGGCCGGACCCTCTGGGGGTTCGACCACCCGCAATGGATGTACGGCCTGATCGGTCTGCTCGTGGGGCTCTGGGTTTTCTGGGGGGTGAAGGGGTTCAGCCGGATCAATACCCTGGCCTCGGCGCTCCTTCTGGTCCTCACCGTCGTGATGAGCTGGGTCGTCCTCACGCACCCCTCGGCGGCCGCGGCGACGGCCGGGCAAAGGGGGGCCTTCGGGGCGGGGTTCGAGCTGTCGATCATCATGCCGCTGAGCTGGTTTCCCCTGATTGCCGATTACACCTCCCTGGCCCGGACGAAGCGCGGGGCGATCCTGGCCCCCTTCTGCGGCTATTTCATCGGGAGCTGCTGGATGTACGGGATCGGGATGGCCGGCGCCCTCCTCTCCGGCTCGCCGGACCCCACCAGGATCATGCTTGCGGCCAACCTCGGATTCACGGCCCTGGCCATCCTGGGCCTCTCCACGGTGACCACCACCTTTCTGGACGCCTACTCGGCAGGGATCTCCCTCATGAACATCTTTCCCAGGGTCGGGGACCGGGTGGCGGCGGTGGGTTTCGCTGCGGTCGGTACGGCCGTCGCCCTGGTCTTCCCCATTGATCGGTACACCGACTTTCTCTACCTTCTGGGATCGGTCTTCTCTCCCCTGATCGCGATCCTTCTGTACGATTATTTCGTCGCGGGCTGCGACAACCGCGGCCGCCGCGCCGACCGGGCGGCCACCGTCTCGCTGATCCTGGGGATCACCTTCTATCATGTCATCAAGGCCTATGAGCTCCCCGTCGGGCCGACGCTGACGACGATCCTCTTCACCGCGGTGCTCCACGGCCTTGTCCGTCGCTGGCAGCTGTGGGAGAAGGGTATGGGAGGAGCCTGTGCCCCGCGATGACGCCCTCCGGATCGTCAGACATCTGAGGGAGTCCGGACACGAGGCCTTCTGGGTGGGCGGTTGCGTCCGGGACCTGATCCGCGGAATCGACCCCACGGACTTTGACATCGTTACCTCGGCTCGGCCGGAACAGGTCCAGGCCCTCTTCGGAAGGACCGTCGCCGTGGGGGCCCGTTTCGGCGTGGTGATCGTCGTCGAAGGCGGGCAACCCTACGAGGTGGCGACCTTCCGGACGGAAGGGGGATATGCCGATGGCCGCCGTCCCTCGCAGATCGCCTTTGCCGGTGCGGAGGAGGACGTCCTGCGCCGGGATTTCACCGTCAACGGTCTTCTGATGGACCCGGAGACGGGCCGGATCGTCGATTACGTGGACGGCCGTCAGGACATCGAACGGGGTCTGATCCGCACGATCGGGGACCCGGACCAGCGCTTTGCCGAAGACCATCTCCGGATGCTGCGGGCGATCCGCTTTGCCGCCACGCTCGGTTTCGCGATCGAGCCGGAGACCTTTGCCGCGGTCCGCCGTCATGCACCCGCCATTGTCAGGATCAGCGCCGAACGGATCCGGGAGGAACTCACCCGCACGCTCACGGGCGGTCGGGCGAGGCTGGGAGCGGAACTCTTAGACGAGGGGGGGCTCTTGGTCCAGGTCCTCCCCGAGGTCGCAGCCCTCAAGGGGGTCGACCAGCCGCCGGCCTTCCACTCCGAGGGGGACGTCTGGGAACACACCCTCCGGATGCTCGCCCTGATGACCCCGGAGGGAGGGAAGGCCGACCCGCGGCTCGCCTGGGCGGTCCTGCTCCATGATGTGGGCAAGCCCCTCACCCGCACCGAGGACGCCGCAGGCGTCCACTTCTACGGACACGTCCGCAGGGGCGAGGAGATCTCGGCGGCGGTCCTTGCCCGCCTGCGCTTCTCCCGCGATGAAACGGAGGTCGTTCTGGCCCTTGTCCGCGGCCATATGCTCTTCATGAACGTCCGCCGGATGCGCCCCGGCAGGCTCAAACGCTTTCTGCGGATGCCCGATTTTGACCTTCACCTGGAACTCCATCGCCTCGACTGCCTGGGAAGCCATGGGCTGCTCGACAATTACGAATTCTGCCTCCAGAAGCTCTCGGAGCATCCCACCGAAGACCTCCGGCCGCCTCCCCTCCTGACGGGGCGGGACCTGATCGAGATGGGTTATGCCCCCGGGCCCCTTTTCAGTCGGATCCTCCGGGCCGTCGAGGACGCGCAGCTCGGGGGGCGGATCACCACCCCTGAGGAGGCTCGGGCGCTGGTCCGGGGACGGTGGGGCGATCCGGAGACCCCGGAGGCGACATCCTGAAACCGGGTGCCCCATTGGCCCCGATATGTGTGCAGGTCAGTGCTTGCATTTTTCCGCTGTTTCCAGGAAAATCAGAACACCGGTGCCGCCGGCCATTTACCGACAGGGGAGACAAACCATGGCTGTTGAGGGGTCTGGACTCAGGGGGGCGACCGTCCGGATCGCTGTTTTCATCCTCCTGGTCTTTGTCTGGGGCTGCGGCGGCCCCCCGCGTCCCGTCGCTCCGCCGGCCCATGTGCCCGAAAGGGCCGCCGTGCCCCGTCTGGGCTTCACGATCCAGGCCGGGGCCTTCGCCCAAGTGGAGAACGCCGCCCGTCTGACCCGCACCCTTCAGGATAAGGGGCTCGATGCGACCTATTTCGTGGCCCGCCGGGGGCTCTACAAGGTCCGTTTCGGGAACTTTCCGACCCGAGAGCTGGCCCGTGCCAGGGCGGAGGAGATCCGGACGGCGGGGATCATCGAGGAGTTCTATATCGTCAACCCCGAGGAGTATCCCCTGGCCAGGCGGAGCGAACTGGGCGAGGCCTACCTCCGGGAGGAACTGGTCCGCAGCGCCAGAAGCTTCATCGGCATCCCCTATCTCTGGGGGGGGGCCTCCCCGGAAACGGGCTTCGATTGCAGCGGCCTGACGATGACCGTCTACCGGCTCAACGGCCTCGAACTCCCCAGGACCTCCCAGGAACAGTTCGCAGCGGGGCTTCCCGTGGACCGCGCGGCGCTGGAGAAGGGCGATTTGCTCTTCTTCTCCCAGAAAGGGGACAAGGTTTCCCATGTGGCCATCTATGTCGGGAAAGGACAATTCGTCCACGCCCCGGGAAAGGGCAAGCGGATCCGGACGGACCTGCTCGACAGGGAGTATTACCAGAAGAGCTTCCAGGGGGCGAGGTCCTATCTGTAGGACCCCAAGAATGGGTTGACAGAAGAGCCGGTTTGACTATGATGGCGCGCGGGGAAGGACCGACCTTTTCCGAAACCCAAAGAGAGGACAGCCATGCTGGAGATCAGAGACCTTTACTACACCGTCACGGACGCCGGGGGACCCAACGGCTCCGCGAAACGAAACATCATCGACGGCATCAACTTCACATTCGAAACGGGGAAGTTCTACGCCGTCACCGGTCCCAACGGGAGCGGCAAGACCACCCTGGCCAGACTCATCATGGGGATCCACCCCCTCAGTTCGGGGTCCATCCGCTTCGAGGGAAGGGACATCACGAATCTCACGATCACCGAGCGGGCCAGAGCCGGGATCGCCTACAGCTTCCAGCAGCCCGCCAGGTTCAAGGGGATCACCTTCAGGGACCTCTTGGCCATCGCCGGCGGGACCGAAGAGGAGGCCAGACTCCTGGCGTTGATCCGGCGGGTCGGCATCTGCTCCCTGTCCTTCCTCGACCAGCCCGTCGATGCCAAGCTCTCGGGCGGGGAGATCAAGAAGATCGAACTGGCCACGACGATCGCCCGGAATCCGAAGCTGGCCATCTACGACGAGCCGGATACTGGCATCGATCTGTGGACGATCGGTCCGATGGTCGACCTGCTGAAGCGGGAACAGGCCGAGCACGGGGCCACCACGATCGTGGTGAGCCACAACCGGGCCTTCCTCGAGGCAGCGGACGTCGTCTTGATGGTGAACCGGGGGAAGATCACCTACCTTGGCAATCTGGACGGCGCCCTGCCGATGCTGACCGATCTGAGCGTGTGTGGTTTCAAGCCCTGCGGGGAAGGAGAGAGAGATGCTCGATGCTTTAGATAAGGGGCTGCTCAAGGCGGTGGCGGATCTGGAGGGGATTCCGAAGGGGGCCTACAACATCCGGAAGAACGGCAAGCTCCTGTCCCGGGCCAAATCGGCGAACATCGATATCGAGGGAAATGCCGACGGGACGGGAATCGTCGTGACCATCGCCCCGGGGACCCGGGGCGAGTCCGTCCACATCCCGGTGATCCTCAGCCAGGCGGGCCTGTACGATGTGGTCACCAACACCTTTGTCGTCGGGGCGGGCGCCGATGTGACGATCGTCGCCGGTTGCGGCATCCACTGCGGCGGCGAGGCCCCGGAGGGTCACGAGGGGATCCACGAATTTCGAGTGGAGAAGGGGGCAAGGGTGAGGTACGTGGAGAAACACTACGCCACGGGCCCCGGCCGGGGAAAGAGGACCCTTAATCCCACGACGAAGGTGTTTCTCGCCGAGAAGGCCCAGGCCGAGATGGAGCTGACCCAGATCGGCGGCGTCGACGAAGCCAACCGCCTCAACGAGGCCACGCTGGGAGCGGGAAGCATGCTGCTCATCACGGAACGGGTCCTGACCGACGGCAACCAGCGGGCCGTCTCGAGAAACGAGATCCTCATGGCCGGCGAGGGAAGCCGTTCCAACATGGTCTCCCGGTCGGTCATCAAGGGGGATTCGCGGCAGAATTTCTATGCGACGCTGGTGGCCCGGGCCCGATGCTTCGGCCATATCGAATGCGATGCGATCATCATGGATGGGGGGACCAACGAGACGATCCCTTCGTTGAAGGCCGAGCATCCTGACGCTGAACTGACCCACGAGGCGTCCATCGGCAAGATCGCCAGCGACCAACTGACGAAACTCATGAGCCTCGGTCTGACCTATGAGGAGGCGGTCAATCGGATCATCCAGGGGTTCCTGAAATAGGTCCCCCTTTAGAGGTGCGATGTCCCTGCGGAGTTGGCTGGCAATCCTGGTTGGTCTTGCCCTCGGTCTGGGCGGCTGTATGAAGGCCGTTGAAAGGCCTGCTGCACCCGAGGTGGCGACGTGGGCGATCGCGCCCATGGATGCCTATGACGAGGAGGACATCCCCCAGGCCTATCGGGACCGCCTGAAGGTCTCGGACCGGACCACCCCCTGGACCTTTCTGGCGATCGCCAGCCATTTCGAGGCGCGGGGGGAGCCGGGCCGGGCCCTCTTCTTTCTCGATCGGGCCGCGGTCCTCTTTGCCGCCGGACGGGACGCCTCCGGCGAGGCCCTGTCCTGGGTCCGGAAGATCCTGGTGATGGTCGAGGATGGCCGCGAGGCCGAAGGGCTTGCCCTGGTTCATGAGGCCCTCAAGCGGTGGACCTCGCAGCCTTTGAGGGCCTTTCCCGAATATCTCGAGGGGCGGATCGCCCTGATGCGCGGGGATTGGGTCACGGCCCGGGAGCGCCTCCGGATTTCGCTCCGGGACAACCGCGATTTCCGAAGGGACAACGCCCTGATGATCCTCCGGCGCGATGCAGGACTTGCCGCCGGCATGACCGAAGTCCTGTCCAATCATCTCCCAAGCTTCCCCTCGGCGTACGGGGGGCCGGAATCGCCGGGGGCGACTCCGGCCAGCGAAGGGGCGGCCCTTCTGCGGGAGGCCCTCCTCCTGAATGGGGAACTCGGAAAGGGGGCGATCGGATCAATCCTCCCGGTGGGAGACCTGCAGAGGGCCGAGGCCGAGGCGGACGCCTTCCTGGGGTTGGACGAGGGAATGCGGGGCAGGGCAGGCCCGTCGCTCGGCCACCTCATCCAGGCAGCGGAACTGTTCAGGGTGGCGGGTTTCCGCCAGGGGGAGATCCAGAGTCTCCTGTTTCTGGGGGAACTCGGTCTACGCGGGATCAACGCCGCGGAGGGTTTTCGGGCTTCGGCGGTGGCCCGGGACAGGGCCGATCGCGTCCGGGCTACGCCCTACCGGATCTGGGCGAGGCTCCTTCTGGCCCGCTATGAGCAGGAACGGGGAAGGGCCGCGGAGGCGGCGGTCCTCCTCGGCGAGGCGGACGCCCTCCTCTCGAACCGCGTCTCGGTGGTGGATGCGGAGATGTTTTCCGGCCTCGGCCGGTTTCAACGCCGGGCCGTCTATGAACTCCTCGTCGACCTTCTGGCGGAGGGAGGACGCCTGAACGAGTCCCTGGCGGCGGCGGAGAAGGCCAGAGCGCTCGCCACGGTGGAGCTCCTGGTCGGCCAGGATATCGCCGGGAACGAGGCCGAACGGGAGCTGCTCCGGCAGGAAGTCCGGCTCGGGGATGCTGTCCGCCTCCTCCAGCGGCGTCTTCTCCGCGTCTCCGACGAGGTACGAATCGGCGAACTGCTCAGAAAGCTGCAGGAGGCCGAGGATGCCCACGGGAGGCTGTTGAATCGCCTGGCCGCAGAGGCCCCGGAGCTCCACTCCCTGGTCGTGGCAAGGGGAATCGACGCGGCCTCTCTGCAGGCCCTTCTGGATGAGAACACGACCCTCTTCGACTATTTCGTGACCGACCGCAGTCTCTTTGTGTGGGCCGTCCAGCATCGGGGGACCCATCTGGAGCGGATCAAACTCGCGCGGGCCGAACTGCGGACCTTGGTCCTTTCCATTCTCGACTCGGTGAAGAACAGAGGCCGGCGGACGGGGAATCTCTTCCGCAGGGCCTATGATCTCCTGCTCAAACCGGTGATTCCCTTTGTCTCGGGCGAACGGATCGGCTTCGTCCCCGACGACTGCCTGACCTATCTTCCCTTTGCGGCGCTGAACTACCGGGGAAAGGTTCTTGCCGATGGTTTCTCCATCTTCAGCCTTCCGAGGGCCGACCGGCTCGGACCGGCAATGGCGGCCGGTACCGCCACGGGCATGAGGATCCTTGCCTTCGGGGACCCGGACCTGGAAAACGAAAACCTGGATCTCCACCATGCCCGTGAGGAACTGGCCCAGATCCGCAGGCGGATCGCCCAGACGACCGTCCTGCAGAGCAAGCAGGCCTCCGAGGCGAACGCGGCGGAAATGGCAGCGAGTTACGACATCCTTCACTTTGCCGTCCGCACGCAGTTCCACCCTGACGCGCCTCTCCAGTCGGGGCTTCTGCTGACGCCCGGGGAGGGTCGGGACGGCATCTTGACCGTTCCGGAGATTTTCAGGCTGCGCTACTCGGGGCGGGCCGTCGTCCTGAGCGGCTGCGATACTCTGCCGCGGCAGGACCCGGAGGGGAGGGGGCCTTCGGCGCTGCTGCAGGCCTTTCTCCATATGGGAAGCCCCACGGTCGTCTCCACCCTTTGGCTTGTCGACGACCGGACAGCCGCGCATCTGCTGGACATCTTCTACCGGCAGTTGGAGCGGCAGATCTCTCCGTCCGATTCTCTCAGGGCGGCACAGCTTCATCTGCTTCGGGAGGGTTATCCGGCCTACGTCTGGGCCGCCTTCGCCCTGACCGGGAGATATTGAGAATATTGAGAGGTCCCTCGACGACAGGTGCAGGACCGCGAGGGGTTTAGCGTGCCAGAACGGCCGATTCGACCGACTGGGGATCGAAACCGATCCCCGGGGCGTCCAGGATCTGGGCGATCCACCGTCCGGGGTCGAGATCGTCGATCCCCCTGGCCTTGCCGAAGAGCATCGAGGAGAATCCCTCGACGAGAGAGAGCGCGGGGGCCACCAGGAGGAAATGCAGAGCGGCGTTGGTCAGGATGTCGGTCTCGCCCACGTGGCCGCCCAGGAGGCAGGTCACCCCCTTGGAGGCGCCGTAGGCGGCGATCCGTTTGGCCGCGAGAAGACCGCCGACCTTGGAGATCTTGATGTTCAGGATGTCGCAGGCTTCATTGGCGATCAGCGCTTCGGCATCCTCAGGACCGCAGAGGGATTCGTCGACCACCACCGGGATTCCGAAGGCCTTCCGGATCTGCCGAAGTCCCTCCATGTCCCCCTTGGCGACGGGCTGTTCCACGGCGGCGAGACGATAGGGCTGCAGACGGCGAAGGTGGGAGACGGCCTCCTCCCGGGTCCAGTTGCCGTTCGCATCGATGCGCACCTCAATCGACTCCCCGAAGAGGCTCCGGACCAGCCTGAGCCGTTCCACATTCTGATCCGCATCGCGGCTGACGATGACCTTGAGGGAGCCAAAGGTTCCCCGTGTGATCGTCCCATGAAATTTGCGGATTTCCGCATCGGACAGAAGCGGAACCGGGAGGGACCAGGGAAGTTCGCTCCTGACCCTGGGGCCGATGAGGCCGTGTACGGGGATCCCCTGTTTACGGCCGAGCCCATCGAGGAGAGCGATGTCGACGGCGCCGAGGGCGGACTGAAACGTCCGGATCCCATGCCGGTTGCAGACCCCCCTGAGTCCCTCCAGGAGCCCTTCCACGTCTTCCAGCGAGTTCACGTCCCGGCCGGTGAGGAAATCGGTGAAATGCCCTGCGAGCAGTTCCATGACCGAGTCCGGGGTTTCCCCTGTGACATAGCTCCTCGGGACGCTTTCCCCGTACCCGACCACTCCGGTGTCGAAGTGGATGGCAAGCAGGATCGAGTCCGCCTTCTGACGCAGAAGGTGGCTGGAACGATACCCGAAACGGAAGGGGGCATCAAATGACGACGGTGTGATGCGAACGATTCTCATAGCTCTCCTTGGCCGGCAGCGTAAACTGATTACTTTGGAAGAGACGGAGGCAGGCCTCCGAGACCGCCTCGTCGTAGAGGATCCCCCGGTGCGCGTCGATCTCCTCAAGGGCCTTGTCGATGCCGAGGGCAGGCCGATAGGGCCGGTGGCTGGCGATCGCCTCGACGACGTCGGCCACAGCCAGGATCCTGGCCTCCAGCAGGGTATCTTTCCCGACCAGGCCGTAAGGATACCCGGAGCCGTTGATCCGCTCGTGGTGCTGTTGGACGATCCGGGCGATGGGGTAGTGGAAATCGATGCCCTTGAGGATGTTGAAGCCGATCTCGGGGTGCTGTCGGATGAGTTCCATCTCGATCTTGTTCAAGTTTTTGGGTTTGCTCAGGATCTCTACCGGGACGTTGATCTTGCCGATGTCGTGGAGGACCGCGGCGATGTGGATCGCCTTGCACTGATCCTCGGCGAGCCCCATTTCACGGCCGATCTCCACAGCCAGCCGGGCCACCCGTTCCTGATGGCCAGACGTGTAAGGATCGCGTGATTCGACGATGGTGGAGAGGGTCTGGATCGTGCTGTCCATCGCGCTCTGCAGCTTGGCATAACTCTGCTTCAGTTTGGCCTCGGAAAGCATCAGGTCGGTGAGGTCCTTGAAGGTCCCCACGACGCCGATGACCCTTCCCTCGGAATCCAGGTTGGGGGCCCCGCTGATGCTGAAGTAGCGGTCCGATCCGTCCCGGTGGAGGATGGCCCCGATCACGTCACGGACGGTGATCCCCCGGTTGCGGGTCATGCTGAACAGATGGGTGTAGACTTGCGACTCCTCCTTCCGGACGAAATCGATGAAGTACCGCCCCAGCACTTCCTCGCTCGGATGTCCCAGGATTCTCTCCCAGGCGGGATTGACATAGGTGAAGACGCCCTGGGTGTCGATCATGTAGATGATGTCCGGGGTGCTTTCGCTCAGCGACCGGAACCGTTTCTCGCTCTCCGCAATCTTCCGGTACGAAATGGCGTTGTTGATGCTGATGGCGATCTGGGGGGCGATGCCCATGAGCAGGCTCATGTCGCTCTGGCTGAGGAGGCGTTTGGAACGGACGTTGTCCACGACCAGAACGCCCAGGGATTTCTCCTTGAAGACGACCGGAACGCAGATGAAGGAGTGGGTGCCCATCTTCTGGATAAAGGTCAGGCTTCGGGTCGAGACGTCCTTTTCGATGTCGCTGACATGATTGATGAGGAAGGGGGTCTGCTTCTTGAAACAGATCACGAAGGCCCCGCGGGAGTTCGGGTTGTCCAGGTGGAACTCCGCGGCCTCCAGGACCTGCCGCTGTTCGGGGGCGTAACCGTAGCCGATGGAGTACTGCAGACGGGTCCTCTCCCGGTTGGCCAGGAGAATCATGCCGCGGTCGAAGTCCAGCCTCTTTTCCAGCGCTTCCATCACGAAGGTCAGGAGCCGGTCGATATCGAGGATCGAGGAGGTCGCCTGCCCGATCTCGTGGACCAGAAGGGCGTTGTTGTAGCCGATGTTGATCTGTTCGATCAGCCGGCCGGCAGCATCCCCCTGGCTCTCCATGTTCTTGGCGAGATTTTCCCTGTCAACGTGCTCGGCGTAGTAGGCGATTCCCGCGGACAGGGCGATGCAGGCAAACAGTCCCGCGACCGCCACGTGCGGCGAGAAGAACAGCAAGAGGACGGCGCAGAGTGGCAGGCTCAGGAGGGTGATGAAGTTGCGGATCCTCTTCAGGAGGAGCGTGGGGGCTTCCTCCCAGGTGATATCGTAGACGCACCGTTCGTCCCCCCGGTGGATGCAGGCAGGGTGTTCAATGTTGGCGTATTTGCCCGTGTAGATCTTGGCGATCGCCTCCATGGTGCCGATCCGGTTCTGGCACTGGTAGACCTTTTCATCGACGCCGGGATTCTGGGTCACCACCACTTCCACGCGCTGGGGGCCCAGGGCCGTGGTCCTGTAGATTTGGCCGCGATTGACGTTCGTCGCGATCTTGTCGACCAAGGAGTAGGCGGTCGCCGGGGAGATGAAGCCCAACAGATACTGCTTGATCGCCCCGGAGGCCTTGGAAGTGAAGGAGAAACGGCCCACGTCGCGGGAGATCGTGGGATTCCCCGTCAGGTTCGAGATCATCTCGTGAAAGCGGTCGACTTGATCCTGGGTGAACCAGTGCCCTTCGTCGTCCAACTGGTAGGTCGTCATACCGGCATAGTCGACGATGGAGGGGATATCCATCTCGGGATTGTGGATTCGAAGATACTCGATGTAGTTTTTGAAGAGCCTGCTGTTGTAAATCGGCAATTCGCTCATTTGGGCATCCTTTTCCTCAGGAAGTGCTTGATGAGGAAACGGAGGGTGAGCTTCGTTTTCTTTTCCATGTACTCCAGATAGTCCTTTCCGTATTGCGTGTCCAAGATCCAGAGCAGGTACCGCTTGTCCACCTTCACCCCCTGCTCCACCGGATAGGATTCGGGGTAGACCATCAGCGGCACACTCGGACTCTCATAATCCGAGGCCAGCCGGTTCGCGGCGGCGTTCAGGACCTCCCAGGGCAGGCCGGCCGGATCGGTCACGATGATCTTGATGCTGTTGAGCAGCTCCGAGAGGTTGAGCCCCAGGGAGGAACGGTTGGCGATGAGGACCGCCTTGGGGACTTCCCCCCGGCACAGGCTGTAGACCTGGCATTGCCGGACGAATCCATAGCGCCGGTACACATTCTCCAGGGGTTCGTCGCCGTTGTTCCTTTGCCCGAGACGCAGGACGTCCAGAAGCAGGCCGCCGGAGGCGTTCCGGTAGAAGCGCTCCAACTCCGGCATGTGGTCCGCCTCGAATTCAGTGAGCCGCCAGCCCTCCGGCATGGGAGTCGGCGGTCCTTCGAGCGTGTGGTTCAGGTAGGCGAAAAGATCCAGGGAACAGGCCTTGGGGTTGGCCAGATCACGGGCGAAACCCCCGAAGAAGAGGTTGGGAAAATGGTTCTCGGGGCGGAAATAGAAGATCATGTGGTCGATTCCGACCGATGGGTAGCGGTAGAGGCCGTCGAAGAACCTCAGGACGTTCTTCAGGACGGAAAGCCCTGTCCTTCTGCCGTTGAGGGGCCGGGCCGCCAGATGATGGACCATCCAGGCCCGCTGGTAGGCCCTGAAGATGGCGACGTGGCCGTAAATCTTATCGTTCTCCTGGTAGGTGAAGTGGGCCTCGATCTCCTGGTCGTCCCGGTAGAGCTTGCGGTAAGTCTCCTTGAATTCTTCCCGGGAGGTCTGGATGAGGTGGTATTTCTTCGGGTAGATGAACCCCGTCTCGAAGAAGAATTCCCAGAGGGCATCCATCTCCATCTCGTTGGAGAAGCGGGCCTGCGGATCGGCCGCGCGGACCATGATGTGGCTCAGAAGGCGGTAGGCCTTGAAATCCATGTCGAGGATGGCCAGGCCGCAGCGGACACGGTCCTTGCCCATGTCGCGGCGGTAGACAACCTGGGCGTCGCAGGTCATCTTCAGCGCCCCCGCATAGCGGATCTCGATCCCGGGGATGATCAGGCCCGGCATCAGGACGCCGTCGTCGGCCTTCTCCATGACGGAAAAGCCCGCAAAGGTCAAATCGAGGATCTCCCGCTGGAGCGGCTTTCTGAAGAACGGATGTTCGAAGTGCGCCGTGGGGGTGGGCGTGATCTTCAGACGGGGGTTGCGTTCCTTCTTCTTCTGGTATCGGTGTATCTCCTGCGCCAGGGGCGCCAGGACCAGTTCCCGTTCGAAGAGCCCCCCGGCCTGACGGATGAAGCGGCAGGGACCTGAGAATAGGAGCCGTTCCTCGACGGCCATGGAGATCGTGATATGGGAGTCCTTGTTGAACCAGATGAAGGAACCGCTCGCGTCCGGCTTCAGGCGGACCCGAAAGGCCAGGGGACTGAAATCGATCAGTTCGCCCCGGGCCAGGAAGCCGCTCTGGGTAAGGGAGACCCCGATGCCCAGGCAGGCATGACGCCAGACCAGCCTTTTGCCCAGCAGGTATCCCTTATCCGGCAGTTTCGCCGTGAATCCCCCCGCCAGCTTGGCGCTCACCTCGATCGGCAGAAGGATCAGGGACAGGCCGTCCGAGAGGATGACATGGGGAAACGTGGCCTCCTCCGGGATTTCGGGGGCGCCGTTCGGCCAGCGGCAGGTGATCTCCCCGGGCAGGCAGTCCTCGAGCAGGACGTCCACGAGATAGTCCTCTCCGTGCTTTGGGTCGTTCACGTGCAGCAGGAGCGAGCCGTTGGTGAAATGGATGTGGTGCAGCGAGTTGATCAGCGCCTTGGGCCCGATCACGGGGGAGGTGAGGACCGCCCCGAAGAGGTCCCGATGCCGGAAGGGGTACGAGATCAGGGGGACCTTCTGGTCGGCGAGCCTCTGCAGATTCTCCATATCGACGGCAAAACGGTGATCCCTTCTCTGCTTGACCATCATATTGACCGGCTCGAAAATCTGCGTCTGGGGAAGCGATCCTTCGAAGGCCGGGCCCCCAGGGTTCTGGGCAAGGGGCGAGCAATCCTCGGCTCCAAAGGGGATAAACGCTATCGATGCGGTTAAATACCCCTGAAAGCAGCCCCTTGTCAACAACAATATGGTGATTATTATAGGAATGCCGGGAGCGTCCATATTGGTCTTGAGCGGAGGAGGAAAGTTTGTTAAAAAGAGTTATCTTTATAAATTTTCCGATCCACATGCTTCTCAAGAATCCACCATTCGCGGACCGCAGGGGCCCGCTTTGGGGGAGATCGATTCCGCGCCTAAGGAGGCATCCATGGGACTGAACTACGTCAAGGAAGGCCACATCGCGAAGGTGGGGCTGAACCGGCCCAACGAGAAGAACGCACTGGACCCCCAGATCCTCATGGATCTCCACCGGGCCTGGCAGGACATCAATAAGGACGGGCAGATCCGCGTTGTGATCCTCCATTCGAGCCTGCCGGACATCTTTTGCTCCGGGATGGACCTGAAGACGGCGATTCCCATTCTGACGAGGATGCGGGAGCCCGAGACGGATGCGGAACGCTGGCTCGCCCAGGTCGGGCCCCACGTCGCCGAGGCGATGCTGAAGCCCAATATCGTGACCAAGCCCGTCATCGCGGCCGTCAACGGCTACTGCCTTACCGGCGGCTTCGAGATGATCATGGGGGCGGACCTCCGCCTGGCCTCGGAAGATGCCCTCTTCCAGATGCGCGAGGCGAGCCTCGGGATCATGCCCACGGGCGGCTCGAACGTTTACCTGCCCAGGATCCTCACTCCCTGCCGGGCGATGGAGATCCTGCTGACGGCCGGGAATTTCAAGGCTCAGACCCTCCTGGAGTGGGGGTTCCTCAACCGGGTCGTCCCTTCCGGCTCCCTCATGGAGGCGGCGATGGAAATGGCCGAGCGGATTGCCGGCAACGGGCCCCTGGCGGTTCAGGGGATCATCCGCTGTTTCAGGGAAAGCCGGGAGATGGGCTACACCGAGGCTTTCAATAAGGAACTGGAGATCGGGCTTCCGATCTTCGCGAGTGCAGACGCCCGGGAGGGGATCCGGGCCCAGAAGGAGAAGCGGAAACCAAATTTTCCGGGGACTTACACCTGATCGCCCCGCGACTGGGGGCGTAACGGTTCGGGAGGAGGCCGACCGGCGACGGCGGCCTGCCAGGAATTGAAGGACGTCCTTCCGGCAGGGAAGGGCTCGGTGGGAAACGCCGGAACCGCATCGGCGGGAACGGTGCTGCAGGTTCAAGTGACAGTTTGGGAGGGTAACCCATAGAATCCGGGTCGGGAAACCTGGATGAAGTGTCAGAAAGGAGAAGTTGCATGTCGAAATCGGAAGATGCGTTGAAAGAGGCCTTCGCAGGCGAGTCGCAGGCCAATCGCAGGTACCTGGCCTTCGCCGCCAAGGCGGACCAGGAGGGGTATCCCCAGGCGGCCCGGCTCTTCAGGGCCGCGGCGGAGGCGGAGACCGTCCATGCCCACAACCACCTGCGGGCCCTCAAGGGCATCCACGGCACCCGCGAGAACCTCGAGGAGGCGATCGGCGGGGAGACCCACGAGTTCAAGACCATGTACCCAGCGATGATCGAGGCCGCCAAGGCCGAAGGGAACAAGGACGCGGAGAGGACCTTCAGCTACGCCAACGATGTGGAAAAGATCCACGCGAAGCTCTACCAGCAGATGCTGGCCACTCTGGCCGCCGGCGGTGAGACCTATGCCTACTGGGTCTGCCCGGTCTGCGGCTACACGGCGGAGAAGGAGGCCCCCGAGACATGTCCGGTTTGCGGCGCTAAGGGGAAGATGTTCAAGAAGGTCGAATAGAAAGGAGTCCTCATGGAACCACGACTAAATGCACTCGATATCGCCTTGAAGAACGAGATGAACGAGCATCACTTTTACAAGAAGAATGCGGAGCGGACGAAAAACGCCCTCGGCAGGGCGATGTTTACCCAGATTGCCGATGAGGAACTGGAGCACCACGCGAGGCTCCAGCAACTGGCTGAGAACTGGAAGAAGAACCAGAAGTGGCCCGAGACGGTCCCCCTGAAGGTGAAGGACACTGCGGTGAGGTCTGTTTTCGGCAGGGCCGCCAAGTCCGCTGGGCAGGCCGGCGGCGACGCCGACGACCTGGCGGCGGTCCGCCAGGCGATCGATTTCGAGGCGAAGGGATCGGCCTTCTACGCGGACCTGCGCGACAAGTCCGCCGACCCCAAGGAGAAGGCCTTTTTCGCCCTTCTGGCCTCGATCGAACACGAGCACTTCTCCTCCCTGAAGGACACGGAGGAGTACTTCGCCGATCCTGGGGCCTGGTTCCAGAAGCACGAGAAAACGCTCCTGGACGGGGCCTAGCGGTCGGATAATCCGATAAAAACAGAGAAAGGCCGGCGAAAGCCGGCCTTTCCCTTTCGGGGGATGGGCGGTCCTTGAGGCGGACCGGACCTGCTCGGGTGGCCGGGACGGGCGGACCTTGCCGGCTTGCCGATCAACTACCCGGATGGAGCCGGTCGGCGGGCGGCCCTCTCCGGAAAGACCCGGCGCGGGCGGGGCGCCTGGCGCGCTAGGCGTTCCGGAGGGACTCCTCCAGGGCCTCGATCCTCAGCGTGAGGTCGTTCCATCGGTAGTAGAGGTCCTCGAGTTCCACGGCGATTGCCTTGAGCTCCTGATCGATCTGCCGGATCCGCTCGGGTTCTTTGTAGATCTCGGCACCGCAGAGGATGGTCTCCCCTTCCCTCTGCTTGGCCTCCAAGGAGGCGATCCGGGTTTCCGTGTCGGCGAGCTTCTGCCGGAGCGATGCGGTCGCCCGGGAGATCCGATTGCGTTCCTCGGCCTCACGCCGCTTGTCCTCCTTGGACTTGCGGGACCGCTCCTCGATCCGGCGGTCCTTCCCATCGCCGCCACGCCCTTCCGGCCCCGTTTGCTTCTCCCCAGCTCCCGGGGGCATTCCCGCCGTTTGGGGTGACGAGGTCGCCGCGTCGTCCGCAGGCGGAGCAGAAACAGGCGGGGCCAGGGCAGCGGCCTGCTCCTCCCGCCGCTTTTCGATGAAGTAGGAGTAGTTCCCCCGGTACTCGTGGCAGACCCCCTCGCGGAGCTCGAAGACCCGGCCCACGAGGTTGTCCAGGAAAAACCGGTCGTGGGAGACGATGAGGATCGTCCCGTGGTAGTTCAGCAGGGCGTTCTGGAAGATCTCGCGCGTCTTGATGTCCAGATGGTTCGTGGGCTCGTCGAGGATCAGGAGGTTCGTGTCCGTCAGGAGGATCTTCAAAAGGGCCAGTCGCGATTTCTCGCCGCCCGAGAGAACCGAGATCGGCTTGTAGATGTCGTCCCCGGAGAAGAGGAAGGCCCCCAGGAGGTTCCGCCGCTCCTGGTCGTTGCTCCGGGTCCCGGTGGCGCTTACCTCCTCCCAGATTGTCCGCCCGTAGTCCAGGTTCTGGGCGCTCTCCTGGGAGAAGAAGGCCATCTTGACGTTCAGGCCCGCAGTCACGCCGCCCGCCGTGGGGGTCTCCTCGCCGCTCAGGATCCGCGAAAGGGTCGATTTTCCCGCCCCGTTTACCCCCACGACGGCCGCCTTCTCGCCCCGGTAGAGGGTGAAGTTCACATTATGGAAGACCGGCAGATCCCCGTAAACCTTGGCCAGTCCACGGACGGCCAGGACCTCCTTGCCGCTCCGGGGGCTCTCGGGGAAGCGGATCGTCACGCTCTTCGAGCTGCCCTCCTCCTGGAGGACCTCGAACTTCTCCAGCATCTTCAGACGACTCTGAACCTGGCTGGCCTTGGTGGCCTTGTAGCGGAACCGCTCGACGAACTCCTTAATCCGCTTGATCTCGGCCCGCTGGAGCTCCATCTCCTTCTTCAGGGCCTCTCGGCGCCGCTCTTTCTCTGCCAGGTAGAAGGAGTAGTTCCCCTTGTAGAGGGTGATCTGGCGGTTGGCGAGCTCGGCGACGACGGTGACGATCTTGTCCAGGAATACCCGGTCGTGGGCGATGGCGACGATCGTGCCGGGGTAGTCCTTGAGCCAGCTCTCAAGCCACTCCAGGGACTCGGTGTCGAGGTGGTTGGTCGGCTCGTCCAGGAGCATGATGTCCGGCCGGGCCAGGAGGATACAGGCGAGCATGATCCGCATCTTCCATCCGCCGGAGAACTCGGCGCAGTTCTTCCCGAAGTCATGCTGGCGGAAGCCGAAGCCGGCGAGCATCTGCTTGGCCTGGGCCTCGAAGGCGTAGCCGTCCTTGGCCTGGAAGCGGGCCATGGCAGACTCGTAGTCCTTCAGACACCGCTCGTGGTCCGGATCGTCGGCGGCCGAGGCGGAAAGCGCCTCTTCGCAGGTCTTCAGGGATTCCTCGAGATCGGCGACCCCGCTCTTCCGGCGCAGGTAGTCCATCAGGGGGATGGGCTCCAGTTCCACAAGGTCCTGGGGGAGGTAGCCGATCGTCACCCTTTTCCGGTCCGGGATCTCGATCGTCCCGCCGTCCAGGTCCACGGACCCCAGGATCGCCCGGAGCATCGTGGTCTTCCCGGTCCCGTTGTCGCCCACCAGACCCACCCGGCCGCGGTCGTTGATCGTCCAGGTGATCTTGTCAAAGATCTTCCGGTCGGCGAAGGAGAGGCTGATGTCGCGAAGATAGATCAAGTTCCCAAAGTCCTTGTGTGAAATGCTGTTTTTCGGGGGTGTTTGCCCCGATCACTTGGCGCCGTATATACCAAGACTTTTCTCCAAAGGGAAGCAAATGGTGAACGGGAAGATCGGAGCCAGCCTGAAAAATCGGGATCTTAAAATAGTATTCCCGCGACCTTCATTATTTGGATGACTTTTTACCATTCCTATGTACAATCCACCCCATAAAAACACGGCGACGGGATCGCGTTGGCTGCTTGGGAGTGGCGGCAGGCACGACCGGAAGGAGGAAGCCTGATGAAGACGAAACGAACCCATTCTGTTGCAGCGGTGGTCCTGGCCGTTCTGGCCCTGGCCGTGACGGCCGGCTGTGCGGGCCTCCAGGGTCCGGCCCGGTCGGCGGCCCCCATAGAGATCCGTGACGGCCGGGTGGTGGGGTATCTGCCGGCCGAGGCCCTTCCCGACAGCATGGTCCTCCTCCCTCCTCCCCCGGCCCCGGACTCCGCTGCCTTCGCCCATGACGAGGAGGTCTCCCGGGCCGCCCGCACCCTCCAGGGGACTGCCCGCTGGTCTCTGGCCGCCCGGGACGCCGATCTGCAGTCCCCGGAGGCGCCGGGGGCCTTCTCCTGCGCCCTGGGGATCCCGATCACCGAAGCGGGAACCCCGCACCTCTTCCGGCTCATGTGGCGGTGTGTGGCCGACGCGGCCTTGGCAACCCGGTCTGTGAAGGAACATTACCGCCGGGTACGTCCCTTTGTCGTGAACGGGGCACCCATCTGCACCCCCGAAGCGAAGGCTCACCTGAGCGGGAACGGCTCCTATCCCTCGGGGCACACGACCATTGGCTGGATCTGGACCCTCGTCCTGGCCGAGATCGCTCCGGAGCGTGCCAATGCGATCCTCTCCAGGGGCCTGGCCTACGGCGAGAACCGCATCGTCTGCAACGTCCACTGGCTGAGCGACGTGCAAGCGGGCCTCGTCATGGGGGCCGCGGTCGCCGCCCGGCTCCACGCCGATCCGGCCTTCCGGGCCGACCTGGAGGCCGCCCGCGCGGAAATCGCAGCGCTCCGCTCCCAGGGCGTCAAGCCCACCGGCGACTGCCGCTCCGAGACCGCGGCCCTGGCCCTCAAGCCGCAGCCTCTGGGGGGAATCCTGGTGGTGCGCGGCGGCGAGAAGGTGACCTACCGCTGCGAAGGAGGCGCACAGATCACGGCCGTGTATTACCACTTTGCAGACGAGAGCCTCCGGTTCGTCCGGCTGCGGATGCCCGACGGCCGGGAATTCACGTTGCCGCAGGGCCTTTCCGCCTCGGGGGCGCGGTACACCGACGAGGCCGAATGGGTGTGGTGGATCAAGGGGGAATCGGCGCGGCTCGAGACGCGCCGACCCGACGGGGAATGGCGGTCGATGTACGATGCCTGCAGCGTGCGGCAATGAGGGGCAATGAGGATGGATTGATGGAAAACCGTCTCTGCGACATCTACGACCGTTTTGCAGCGACCTACGACGCGAACCGGGGCCTCTTCGACATGACCGGGATCCTGGAGGACTTTTACAGCCGCCTCGGGGGCAAGAAGGGGCGGCTCCTGGACCTGGGGTGCGGGGCGGGCGAGCCCTTTGCTCGGTTCTTCGCAGACCGGGGCTGGCAGGTGACCGGCGTGGACTTCTCCGCAAAGATGCTGGAACTGGCCGCCCGGTACGTCCCCGCGATGGAGACCCGGCTGGCCGACATGCGGGACGTGGAATTCGCGGCGGGCCGGTTCGAGGCCATCACGGCGATCTATTGCCTCTTCCACGTTCCGAGGGCCGATCACGCGGCCCTCTTCGAGCGGTGGCGGCGGTGGCTCCGGCCCGGGGGCAAGGCCCTGTTCACCTACGCCACGAAGGCCTACACGGGGAGCGACGAGTTCGACGGCACCAAGCGGTTCATGGGTGAAGATCTCTACTACAGCCACAAGCGCCCGGAGGCGCTTTACGCCGATCTGGAGCGGATCGGCTTTGCGATCGAGACCAAGGAGTGCCGCGAGATCGGTGGCGAGACCTTCCTGTGGGTCACAATCGCCAATCCCCTCGGGCCTGCCTGACCTTTCCTCCCATTCCTGATTTCCTCCCAATCGAAGTGACCGACCGGGCGCCGAGGATTGGACGGCCGCCGAAGGCCATGTCCCGCTCCGGGGTGCAAACGGGGGCGGGGCGCCGTCCCCGTTGTTTCAGGAGACCTTTTTCCGGAAGAAGAGGCGGATCGGGACCTCGTCGAAGCCGAAGGTCTCCCGGATCCGGTTGACGAGGTAGCGCTCGTAGGAGAAATGGATCGCCTTCGGTTCGCGGACAAAGAGGACGAAGGTCGGCGGCTTGACGGTTACCTGGGTGATATAATTGAAGATATGCGGCCGGTTCTGGCGGCCCGGGGGCGGATTCGCCTCGATGATCGCCCGGATCTGGCGGTTGAGTTCCCCCGTCTCGACGCGCTTGGTGTACTGCGCGAAGACGCGGTCCACGAGGGCGAAGATCTTGGAGACCCGCTGCCCCGAAAGGGCCGAGACGAAAATGATGGGGGCGAATTCCAGAAACTTCGAGCGGTAGCGGATCTGCTCGACGTATGCCCCCACGGTGTGGTTGTCCTTTTCGATCAGGTCCCACTTGTTGACGACCAGGATGCAGGCGGTCCCCTTCTCCATGGCCAGGCCCGCAATCTTCACGTCCTGTTCACTGATCCCTTCCTGGGCGTCCAGGAGCACCAGGGCGATATCGGCCCGGCCGATCGCCTTCATGGCCTGGACGATGCTGTACTTTTCCATAGTAAGACTGATCCGGCTCTTCCGGCGGATGCCGGCGGTGTCGATCAGGAGGTATCTTTTCCCATCGCGGGTCAGGGGGGTGTCGATGGCGTCCCGGGTCGTGCCGGGAACGGGGTTGGCGATCGTCCGCTCGAAGCCGAGGATCCGGTTCACCAGGGAGGATTTGCCGACGTTGGGCCGGCCGATGACGGCGATCCGGATCGGCTCTCCGGCATCCTCTCTTACCGGTTCGGCGGCCGGCAGGTGGAGGGCCACGTCGTCCATCAACTCGTCCAGGCCCGGCCCGTGCTGGGCCGAGAGGGGGTGGAGCGTCTCGACACCGAGGCGGTAGAACTCCGCGAGGTGGGCCTCGTGGCGGGGGCCGTCGACCTTGTTGACGACGTAGAAGACCGTCTTGTCGACCAGCCGGAGCATCCGGGTGATCTCCTCGTCGGCGGGGGTGAGGCCGTCCCGGACGTCCATCAGGAAGAGGATGATGTCCGCCTCCTCAATGGCGAGTTTGGTCTGCTCCCGCATCTGGACGAGGATCTCCACCTCGGAAGCCGGCTCGAAGCCGCCGGTGTCGATCAGCGTGAAAGGCCTGTCGTTCCAGGTGCAATCGGCGTAGTTGCGGTCGCGGGTCGCCCCCGGCTCGTCGATGACGATGGCCCGGCTTCCCCCGGCCAGCCGGTTGAAGAGCGTCGACTTGCCCACATTGGGACGGCCTATGATGGCGATGACAGGTTTCACGTGAATTCAGCCCCCTCTGGGTGGTGATGACCGGGATGCCTCCCCCGGTTCGGGGCGCAGTCGTTTCAGAAACATCCCCGGAATTCTTAACCGATCGGGGCCGGAAAGTCCATCCCCATTTGCGGCTGTGCCCTCTCCCAACGGTCTGCCTCTGGAAGTCAATGCGGACTTTGGCCTTCGGATTGCATGAGATCATATCAGGAGGCTGTCCGTAAACCTCCCACGGCCAACCCCGCATTGATCCGCCGATCATTCACGTCGGGCTGTTGCCAGGACCGGCGGCGATAGCGGAAGAAGCAGGGCATGGCCCGCAGGAAGGCTCACGATGGCCGGCGGGAAGAGAGGCATATTTCGGTACACGCCTTTTTTTATCGGCGGAAGCTAAAGTATTCCTCTCTGTTTTCCGATATGGAGATTGAATAGGATCGATTGACCGGTTTTCACCCGTTTGTGTCGAAATACCGTCGCCCCATGGGGGGGGCCTTCGGGGTGTCCACAGGGTATGTGATAACCGGAAACCTCCCGGATGCTTGTTCCGTCCGGGATTGTCTCGTATTGCTTCATCTGAAAAGCATGACCGTTTCCCCAAGAAAGGTGGTAACGGCTTTTTGACATAGGGCATCGGATTCATGGCGCATTGAGCTATGCCAGGGGATGGAATCGTCCCTCTTTCGGAATCGGAAGGTTTGTCGACGGCAAAATCACGACAGGGACTGCGGAGGCTGAAAGAAGCAGGTCAAGCTCGGTGTAAAGATCGTCATGGGGGTTCCTGTTGATCGCCGCTGTCACGGCGATTGTCGGCGGGATCGGGATAGTCGGGACGAAGAGGAGATAGGGAAAGGAGCAGGAAGATGAACATAACGGGATACATGAAAAATCGGGGCATCCAGCGAAAATTGGTCGTCTCTTTCGTGCTGATGGGTATCATCCCCATGATTATCATGGGATCGGTGTTCTACTATAAATCTTCCGACATCTTGTTGAAAAATGCGAATTCCGAAATGACCAATCTCACGGCCAAGACGATCGAGCAGGTAGATACCGAATTGAGGCTCTTGAAGATGCAGTTCAACAATCTCGTGTTGCCTGCCCAGCAGGTCGTGGACATGATCGGCGTGGGAATCGACATCGATGTGGGGACCAGGGAAAACATGGTGAAGTTCTACGACGAATACATGAAGGCCAACCCGATATTCAAGCGGGTCCGCTTCTTCAATGCCAAAGGGGATGAGAAACTCTCTAGCAAGAAGGAGGCATCCGATCAGTCCCAGAGCACTGCTTCGCTTTCCTGGTTTCAGAAGGCCATGACCAGCAAAGAACCTATCTTCAGCGAGATCCATATGAGCAAGGAGATCGGCGAGCCCATCGTCGTCATGGCCAAGGCCTTCTATGGCACCGACGGTAAGCCCTTTGCCCTGGCGGCCGCCGATCTGTCGGCGGAACTGGTCACCAAGCCGTTGACCAGCATCAAGATCGGCAAGGCGGGATACGCCTATATCATCAACAAAGAGGGCATCGTGGTCGCCTATCCCGACAGGACAAAGAATTTCCAGCTCGACATGAACAAATACGACTTCGGGAAGGAGATGCTCCAGAAGAAACAGGGGGTGATCGAGTATGACTGGGAGGGAGGCCGGCGCCTGGCCTCGTTCCAGGCCTACCCCGCCATGGAATGGATCATCGTCACCGCCACCCAGAAGGGAGAGGTCCTGTCGTCCATCAACACGATGCAGATCATCTTCATCATCCTGCTGGTGGTGATGGCGGTGCTCTCCTTGATCGCGGGAGTCGTGTTCACGGTCCGGCTCGTCAAACCGATCAACCGGGTTGTCGACGGGCTGCTGGAGTCGGCCGATCAGGTGGCCTCGGCTTCGGACGAGGTCTCGGTATCGAGCCAGCATTTGGCGGA
>JAJFUM010000287.1 GCA_021372415.1 Deltaproteobacteria bacterium | reverse complement strand
AGGGGTCCGCATCTCGACGGACCCTGCCCGCAGCGGTCCATCTTTCTTCCCCCGCCGCGATGCCGATATCGTAGCCGGAAGCCCGGCCAAAAATCCAGCGAAATCTTCCCGACCGCCAGGGGCCGTCTTGACAGCAGTGCGGCGTTCCTCTATATAGAGAACACGGGGACGGAGGCTGTCCGCCCTCCAGAAGAGTTCCATCGGCAGGGAATCCGCTATGCAGATCCGTCTTGAGGGAAGGCTCATCCTCGCCTCTGCCTCGCCCCGTCGCACTGAAATGCTCCGGCTCATGGGGATCGATTTCGAGGTGGTGCCGAGCCATGTCGGCGAAGACTTCCGCCAGGGGGAGACCCCGCGGGAACAGGTCCTTCGCCTCGCCGAGGCCAAAGCCCTGGCTGTCGCGAATCGTCACCCCGACGCTTGGGTTCTGGGGGCCGACACGGTGGTCGCCATCGCGGGCGAGCTCCTGGGAAAACCCGGATCGGCCGGCGAGGCCAGGAAGATGCTCGACAAATTGAGCGGCCAGGAGCATGAGGTCTTCACGGGCTTCAGCATCATCCGGCTACGGGCAGGGATCCGGCTCCGGGAAGCTGTGGCCTCCACGGTCCTCTTCAGGGAGATCACCCGCGGCGAGCGGGACTGGTATGCCGCCCAGGACGAGCCCTACGACAAGGCGGGGGCCTACGCCGTCCAGGGGATGGGCGCCTTCTTCATCCGGGAGATCCGCGGCTCCTACACGAACGTCGTGGGCCTCCCCCTCTGCGAGGTGATCGACGCCCTCAAGCGCGTCCGGGCCATCCATTTCCACGGAGACGACCATGACCCTCACCGATAACATCCAGCAGATCCGGAACCGCATGGCAGCGGCGGCCCTCCGTTCCGGCCGGTCCCCCGGGGACGTCCGCCTGATGGCGGTGACCAAAACGGTCGACGACGATCGGATCGGCGAGGCGATCCGCGCGGGGGTCGAGATCATTGGCGAAAATTACGTCCAGGAGGCAAAAAGGAAAATCGAAACTCTCGGCCGGCGATGTCAATGGCACTTGATCGGCCACCTCCAGACGAACAAGGCGAAGTATGCCGTCCAGCTCTTCGACATGATCCATTCCGTCGACCGGCTGGAACTGGCCCGGGAGCTGGACCGCCGCGCCCGGGCGATTGGACGGGTCGTGGAGATTCTCATCGAGGTCAACGTGAGCGGCGAGGGGACCAAGAGCGGCGTCCCGCTTGCGGAGGCCCTCCCCCTTGTCCGTGCGGTCGCCGGGTTTCCCAACCTGGCCGTCCGGGGCCTCATGACGATGCCCCCCTGGTTCGACGATTCCGAAGAGGCGAGGCCTTACTTCAGGGCCCTTCGCGAGCTCAAGGCCGCCGTCGCGTCAGAGGCCCTCGACCGGGTGGAGATGCGGGAGCTCTCCATGGGGATGACCGGCGACTTCACCGTCGCCATCGAGGAGGGGGCGACGATCGTCCGGATCGGCCGGGGGATCTTCGGCGAGCGCCCCGCCCGATGAAAGGGGAGCCGGACGGAAAGAGGACCACCCCCGACCGGCAAAGGGTGGACGTCGCAAAGCGTGACAACAGGGGTCAACAGGGATTCATCTCAAGGAGAGAGCAGTGATGAACAACGGAGCCTTTTACAAGCTGAGTTACGGTCTCTACGTGGTCACTTCCGGTGGGGAGGGAAAATTCAACGGCCAGATTGCCAACACGGTCTTCCAGGTGACCTCCGAGCCGCCTGCCGTGGCGGTGAGCATCAACAAGCAAAACTACACCCACGAGCACATCCTGGCAAGCGGTCGCTTCGCCGTCTCGATCCTGGAGGAGACGACCCCGATGACGATGATCGGCCGGTTCGGCTTCAAGTGCGGACGGGACATCGACAAACTCGAAGGGATCGGGACCCGGATCGGCAAGACCGGCGTCCCCATCGTCACCGAGCACGCCGTCGCCTTCATCGAGGCGGAGGTGGTGGGCCAGATGGATTGCGGGACCCACACCATCTTCCTGGGACGGGTGGTCGAGTGCGACGTCCTGGACACGGGCGCGGAACCGATGACCTACGCCTACTACCACAAGGTCAAGGGCGGCAAGGCCCCCAAAACCGCCCCCACCTATCAGGGGGAGGGATCGCCCAAGCCAGCATCCCCCGCCGGCAAAGCAGTGCGTTACACCTGCACGGTCTGCGGCTATCTCTACGACCCCGAGAAGGGCGACCCGGATGGGAAGGTCCCGCCCGGGACCCCCTTCGAGGCGCTTCCCGCGGACTGGACCTGTCCGGTCTGCGGGGCGGGAAAGGACAAGTTCGTCAAGGAGGGGTGACACCGGGACCTGGTGAGCGGTGAAGCCATGCCCCTCCGGCCGATAGGGTTACGGTCTTGCCGCCAGCGGAGCGGCACCTTCCACGGTGTGGCTCAATGATGCCTCTGGTCAAGGCCGCGCCAGGATACGGCGCCAGCGCCTGCGCAGCCTCAGCGAGTTGCTCACGACCGAGACGGAGCTGAGCGCCATCGCCGCCGCCGCAAACTCCGGATTGAGGAGGATTCCCCCGAAGGGGTACAGGACGCCCGCGGCGATGGGGATCCCGATGACGTTGTAGATGAAGGCCCAGAAGAGGTTCTGGCGGATCGTCCGCATCGTCTCGAAGGAGAGGCGGATGGCCCGCGGCACGGCATTCAGGTCGTCGGCCATCAGCGTAATGTCCGAGGCCTCGATCGCCACGTCCGTCCCGGCGCCGATCGCGATCCCGATGTCGGCCGCACTCAGCGCAGGTGCGTCGTTGATGCCATCCCCGACCATTGCCACGACCTGGCCGGCGTTGCGCAGCCGCTGGATTTCGCCGGCCTTGCCTCCAGGCAGGACCTCGGCCAGGACATGCTCGATGCCCAGGGCCTTTCCCACGGCCCTTGCCGTGGCGGCGTTGTCCCCCGTGATCATGGCGACCGACAGGCCCATCCCCTTCAGGGTCCGGATCGCCTCGGCCGCGGAGGGTTTTGCCAAATCCGAAAAGGCCATCAGGCCGATCGCCCGTCCGGCCGCGGCTACGAAGACCACGGTCTTTCCCTCCCCAGTCAGCCGCTCGGCTTCTTCGCCCAGATCCGCGAGGGCCACGCCCTCGGACTCCAGGAAGCGACGGTTCCCCAGAAGGGAGACCTCCTCTCCGAGGACCGCCCTGGCCCCCAGGCCGGAGACTGCCGTGAACCCCTCGACGGCCTCGGCCTCCATCCCCGCCTGAGCGCCCTTGGCCAGGACGGCCCTGGCCAGAGGATGCTCGGAGACGGCCTCGATGGCGAGAGCCGTCCGGAGGACCGACTCAGCTTCGACGCCCGCCGCTGGAACGATGTCCGTCACTTGGGGCTCGCCGCGGGTAAGGGTCCCGGTCTTGTCAAAGACCACGGTCCGAAGCCGGTAGGCGTTCTCCAGAGACTCCCCGCCCTTGATCAGGATGCCGCTCTCGGCACCGAGCCCCGTCCCCACCATGACCGCCGTGGGGGTCGCCAGCCCCAGAGCGCAGGGGCAAGCGATGACCAAAACCGACACGAAGTTGAGCAGGGCCCGGCTGAAGACCGGATCGGGGACGAGAAAATACCAGACCCCGAAGGTGACGAGGGCGATCCCGAAGACGGCGGGAACAAAGACCGAGGCCACCTTATCGGCGAGGCGCTGGATGGGGGCCTTGGAGCCCTGCGCCTCTTCGACGAGGCGGATGATCTGGGCCAGGGCCGTCTCGGCGCCGACCCGGGTGGCCTGGAACGTGAAGCTCCCCGTCCGGTTTATGGTCGCGGCGAAGACCTCCGCCCCGGTCTCCTTGAGGACCGGCATGCTCTCCCCGGTCAGCATCGACTCGTCCACTGTCGAACGGCCCGAGAGGACCACGCCGTCCGTGGGAATCCTCTCCCCAGGGCGCACGAGAATCTGATCCCCCTTGAGGACCCCTTCTACGGCCACATCGATCTCCACGCCGTTCCGGACCACGCGGGCAGTCTTGGGTCTGATCCCCATCAGGCGCTGGATCGCCTGCGAGGTACGCCCTTTCGCCTTGGCCTCCAGGAGCCGCCCGAGGATGATGAGGGTCACGATGAAGGCTGCCCCGTCGTAGTAAACATGCGGCATGATCTCCGCCCCGGCGAAGAGCCGCGGGAAGAAGGTCGCCAGCGTCGAGTAGAGCCATGCTGCCAGGGCCCCGACGGCGACCAGCGTGTTCATGTCCGTCGTTCCCTGGCGGGCCGCCTTGAACGCGCCGATGAAGAAACGGCTCCCCACCCAGAAGACGACCGGCGTCGTCAGGACAAAGAGCGCGACCATCAGCGGCTGCCGGGAAATCCCCGCAAGAAAGGGGAACCAGTGCTGCATGGACCCCATGAAGATCAGAACGGAAAGCGCGATCCCCACGACAAAACGGATCCTCAGGTCCCCGATCTCTCTCTCCCGGGCCGCAGTAATCGGATCCGCGCCGGCATCGTCTGGAATCCCCAGGAACTCGTATCCCTGGTCGGCGACGGCCTTCTGGAGCGCCTCCATGCCGGCCCAGTCCGTGCGGTGCGTCAGGGTCGCCCTGGCGGTTGCCAGGTTGACCGCGACTTCGCTGACCCCATCGAGTTCCGAGAGGGCCGTTTCCACGCGGCGGACGCAGGCGGCACAGCTCATCCCCCCGATCGTGACGGTGGTTTTCAGTAATTTATCAGCCGACAACCTCGAACCCCGCTTTCTGGATGCGTTCCCGGATCAGGGCCTTCTCAACCGGTCGATCCTCCAAGAAGGTCGCCTCCCCTTTCGAAAGGTCCACCTGCACATCCTTGATTCCCTCGATGCCGCTTAGGGCCTTGGTAACGGCCATGACGCAGTGCTGACAAGACATCCCCTTGATCTTGATCGTCGTCATCTCGAAATTCCTTTCCATGCCATGATCCTGCCTTTCCTCTATCGGCCGGCTGTTCTCTCCAGAGGACTCCAGGTTTCGACGAAAGCCCTCCGCATCGCCTTTGAACATTAAATTATCCATCGGTGCGGGGAAAGTCAATCTCGTCGAGACGCATCGATCCCGACATCCCCGATGACCGATCTCCAAAAGGACAGCGGGGCGTTTCCGCCGCATCCGGGAACACCGCAGCAGCGCCGTCGTTGTCCCAGGGCCTCCGGGGAAACGTGTAAGACCGGATATTCACAGGGCGATCGAAGCGGGAAGGCCGATTAATTGCTTGACAGGACCGGATCGACCGGCTATTTTACGCACCATGTTCGAGGCGTCGTGAATTATGGAGGGCCCCCGAAAGCCATTCTTCAGGGGGGAAAGCCGTTCAACCGTCCCAGGAAAAGGCGGGACGGGCTTGTGATCGGCGACAGACGCTGCCGGGGCGGTCGCAGAACCCCGACGCCGTCCGATTGAGGGCCATGATCCAGACACCCTTTCAGGACAAACCCCGCATGCGGTCGCTGTTGACCGCCGTACTCCTCCTGGCAATCCTGTTGCCCGTCTGGTGGTGGGCGTCCCTGCGCTACGAGGACTATCTGTTGTCCCAGGAGCGTGACCGGATCTTCAGAGACATCACAGTTCGCGGCCAAGCCCTTGGCACGGCCCTCCAGCACCGCGTCACCCTCCTCAGGGGACTTAAAGCTTTTGTGGACGAGCGAATCGCCATCCAGGAGGCCATCCACCCGGCCGATTTCACCACCCTGGCCGCTGCCCTTCAACTGGGCGCCCCTGGCATCCGCAGCCTCAGCGTGGCCCCCGAGGGGATGCCCCCGATGGTCTACCCGGCCACCGAGACGGCCCCAGGCGGGGACCCGGCCAGGGATCGACGCCAGCAGTTCAGGAACGACTTGCAGCGTGCCGGCCGATTGCGAAAGCCCGTCATCAGCAGTCCCCGTCCGCTCCCCCCCAAGACGATGGGACTGACGATTCTGCAGGTCTCCTTCCGCGGGGACCTTGTCTGGGGGGTCATCTCGATGGTTCTGGAACTGCCCCCCGTCCTGACCGAGGCGGGGCTCGAACCGGTCCCTGACGATCTGGAAGTGGTCCTCCAGGACCGCTCCGACCGCGTCATCCTCGGAAACAAGACCACGCTGGAAGGGGGCCCCGTCCTGAAAAAAATCGAATTGCCCGACGGAATGTGGAAACTGGCCGCCATTCCCCGTCAGGGATGGAAGGCCGCCACCGCCAGGCCCCTGCTCCAGTTCCGGACCGTCACGGCCGCCCTGGTCCTTCTGCTGACCGCGCTGATCAGCCTCCTGGCCGGCCAGGGAGCCCGCCTGAGGCTGTCCGTGCGGCAGCGGACGGCAGATCTTCAGAGGGCCCTCGACAACTACCGGGATCAGGAGGAACACCTGAACCGGACGATCGAGAACCTGAGGCGGACGATGCGGGCCACACTCGAGGCCCAGGCCCATGCCGTGGAGACCAAGGACCCCCATTCGTCGGGACATCAGAGGCGCGTGGCGGATCTGGCCAGGACCATCGCCACGGAAATGGGCCTTCCCGAAACAATGATCGAGGGGATCCGGATGGCGGCCGTGATCCACGACATCGGAAAGATCGCCATCCCCGCCGAGGTCCTGGGAAAACCCGGCCAGCTTTCGGAAGAAGAGTTCAATCTGATCAGGAACCATCCCCAAGCAGGGTACGACATCCTCAAGGAGGTCGACTTCCCCTGGCCGGTCGGACGGATAGTGTGGCAGCATCATGAAAGGCTGGACGGATCAGGCTATCCACTGGGCATTTCGGGGGACCAGATCCTGATGGAAGCCCGGGTGCTGGCCGTGGCGGACGTGGTGGAGGCGATGGCCTCCGATCGGGCCTACCGACCGATGCCGGGCCTGGAGAAGGGATTGGAGGAGATTCAAGCTCGGCGGGGAATCCTCTACGACCCCGCCGTGGTCGATGCCTGTATCCGCATCTTCAGGGAGAAGGATTTCCGTTTGGAGTAGAGGAAACGCCGTCTGCAAAACGGGGGAGAGGCATGTTGATCCGCTGTTGGGGCGCGAGAGGCTCCATACCGGTATCGGGTGAGGAATATTTGCGCTACGGCGGAGACACCCCGTGCATCGAGATCCGTACGAAGAACGACGAGATCGTGATCGTCGACGCCGGCTCCGGCATCCGGAGACTGGGAAACCTGCTTCTGGCCGAGGATCGCCGCGACTGCACGCTGATCTTCACCCATGCCCACTGGGACCATCTGATGGGGTTTCCTTTCTTCAAACCCATCTATCTACCTGAGGCGCGAATTCAGCTCTTCGGATGTCCCCTGGCCCAATCCTCAGTCAGGAAGATGATTGCCGCCATCATGGCCCCTCCCAATTTCCCGGTGAGCTTCGAGGAGATCACTGCCGATATCCGCTTCCAGGAATCCTGCCCGACCCCTTTCGAGATCGGCGGCCTGAGGGTCCGGTCCATCCCGATCAGCCATCCCAATCAGGGGATGGGATACCGGTTCGAGGAGGACGGGAAATCCTTCGTCTTCCTCACCGACAACGAGCTGTCCTACCGGCATCCCGGCAGTGCGACGTACGAGGATTACCGCGACTTTGCCAGGGGAGCGGACCTCCTGGTGCACGACGCCGAGTACCTGGACGACGAGTACCGGCTGACCCGGCGATGGGGTCATTCCCGCTACACGGACGCCCTGCAACTGGCGATCGACGCGGGGGTCGCGCAACTGGGACTCTTCCACCACAATCAGGAGCGGACGGACCGGGACCTGGAGGCGATGCTGGAGGACTGCCGACGGATAGCGGCAGGCCGCCCGCCGATCTGTTTCGCCCTGCACCAGGGAATGGAGATCGTCCTGTAGAGAAGGGATGAACCATGGGAAATAACCGGACCGGGGTGAGAGGCAAAGAGCTCCGCTGACGGGATTCCCTGGAGGGAACGATCCATTCCATGTTTCTGCCAACCACGCCTGAAGAACTGCGCCGCCTAGCCTGGGACCGCCTCGACGTGATCCTGGTCACGGGGGACAGCTACATCGACAGCCCCTTTGTGGGGGTCTCCGTTATCGGGCAATGGCTCCTCAAGGCCGGATACCGCGTGGGGATCATCGCCCAGCCCGACATCGCCACCGACAGTATCGCCCGTCTGGGAGAACCGGCCCTCTTCTGGGGCGTCACGGGGGGCTGCATCGACTCGCTCATCGCCAACCGGACCGCCTCGGGGAAAAGGCGCCGGGAGGACGACTTCACGGCGGGAGGAATCAACAACCGTCGGCCCGACCGGGCCGTCATCGCTTACGCCAACCTGATCCGGCGCCACTTCAAGAATACCTGCCCGATCGTCCTGGGGGGGATCGAGGCGAGCATGCGGAGGATCGCCCATTATGACGTGTGGACGAATCGTGTCCGCCGCTCCATCCTGATCGACGCCAAGGCCGACTGGCTCGTCTACGGCATGGGGGAAAGGGCGGTCCTGGAGATCGCCGGTCGACTCCGGCAAGGCCTCCCCCTGTCGGAGGTCCGAGGGCTGTGCGGCATTGCCCGGGAACCGAAACCGGGGACGCTGGTGCTGCCTTCCTACGAGCAGGTCGCCGCCGATCCGGCCGCCTTTACCGAGATGTTCCTCACCTTCTACCGGAACCAGGACGCCCTGACGGCCCGCGGACTCAGCCAGCGCCAAGACGACCGCTGGTTGATCCACAACCCCCCGGCCGCGCCGCTGACCCAGGAAGAGATGGACGAGGTATACGGGATGGACTTCGAAAGGGACCTGCATCCCGAATACCGCAGGGCCGGGAAGGCCCGGGCCCTGGAAACGATCCGCTTTGCGATCCCGACCCATCGGGGGTGCTACGGGGAATGCCACTTCTGTGCGATCGCCGTCCACGAGGGGCGGACGGTCAGTTCCCGGAGCGAGGCCTCGATCCTCCGTGAGGCCGAGAAGATCGCCGCGCTCCCGGACTTCAAGGGGCACATCCTGGACGTTGGGGGCCCCACGGCGAACATGTACGGATTCGAGTGCCAAAAGAAGCTCCTCAAGGGAGCCTGCGCCGACAGGCGCTGCCTCTATCCGAAGGTCTGTCCGTCGCTCCGCCCCGACCACGGCCGCCAGATCGCGCTTTTGGAGAAACTCCGGCGGATCACCGGCGTCAGACAGGCGACGGTCGCCTCTGGGATCCGCCACGACTTGGTCCTGGCGGACCGTCAACAGGGCCTCGCCTACCTCGAAGAGGTGATCCGCCATCACACCTCCGGCCAGATGAAGGTCGCCCCGGAGCACTGCGAGAAGGGCGTCCTGGCCTGCATGGGGAAGCCCGGGCCGAAGTCCCTCCTGGCCTTCCGCGATGCGTTCATTCGTCTCACGGCCCGGGCCCGGAAGGACCAGTTCCTCACCTACTACTTCATCGCAGCCCATCCCGGATGCACCGATCGCGACATGGAGGCGCTCGGGCGCTTCGCCAACCGCGAACTCCACATCCATCCCGAGCAGGTCCAGCTTTTCACGCCGGCCCCCTCCACGATCTCCACGCTGATGTACCACACCGGCCGGGATCCCTTCAGCGGCCAAGCGCTCTTCGTCGAAAAGACCGCCGCCGGCCGGGAGCGGCAAAAGAAGTTTTTGATTGCCAAAACCGGGGTTCTCGGGTATGGGAATTCGAAATATGCATCCACGATGAAGGGGGAAGGCACATGGGCAAGGACAAAGACGTCAAGAAGGAAGGCAAGAAGAAACCTGCCAAAACGATGAAGGAGAAGAAAGAGGCCAAGCGGGCGAAGAAGGCAGGCAAGGCCGAGATCTGATCCCGCCTGTGGCCGGGACCCTGCCGAAGCCTCTGGTGGATTTCCATGTCCACCTCTTCCCGGACCGGCTCTTCGAGGCGATCTGGCGGCGGTTCGTCACGGACTACGGCTGGGCGGTCCTCCATCCGCTCTACTGGCGCCAGAGCTTAGACTACCTGCGGGAACGCGGAGTAGGAGCGGTGGTTTATTCCAACTACGCCCACCGCCCGGGGATCGCCCGGAGTCTCAACGATTGGAACCTCGCCCGTCTGGACGACGATCCGGACCTCTACTGCTTCGCCGCCTTCCATCCCGGAGACGCCGACGGCCTGGCCATGGCCGACGACCTGATGGGACACCCCCGGATCCTCGGCTTCAAACTCCAACTCCTTGTCCAGCGTTTTCCACCCGACGACGAGCGGCTCTTCCCCCTCTGCGAGAGGGTCATATCCAGGGGAAAGCGCCTCCTTTTCCATGTCGGCACAGGGCCGGTGGGAAATGAATTCGTGGGTGCCGGCCCATTCGGCCGGCTCCTGGCCCGCTATCCCGATCTCCCTGCGATCGTGGCCCACATGGGGGCCCTCGAGTACGAAGCCTTCGGGAAGCTCCTGGCCGCCCATTCCCGCCTCTGCCTGGACACGGCCTTCGCCTTCCTCCCGCGGCTGGGCAACCCCTTCAACCTCGGCGCCGGCTTCCTGGAGCGCCACAGGGACCGGATCCTCTACGGATCGGATTTTCCGAACATCCTCTTCCCCCGGGAGGACGAGATCGACACCCTCATGGGACTGGGCCTTTCCCAAGAGGCCTGCGACGCCATCTTCCGCGACAACGGCATCCGGCTCATCGGAGAGGGCGCTCAGACCCGTCCGTAGTCGTCTGAGAGCCTCTCGATATCGTCCTCTCCGAAGTATTCGCCCGTCTGAACCTCGATAAAACGCGCCTCGGTCCGGCCCGTATTCAGGATGCGGTGGGCGGCGCCGCAGGGGATCTCCACGGACCCGCCCGCCCCGAGAGGGATCTCCCGATCCTCCAGAGTCACGATCACCTCCCCCGACAGGACGTACCAGTGCTCGGACCGGCGATGGTGGCGCTGCAGGCTGAGCCGCTGCCCGGGATAAACGCAGATCCGCTTGACTTTGTGATCGGCCTCGTCGGCCAGGATCGTGTAGTTCCCCCAGGGACGGTGATCGTTCTCCATCATGGATGCCTCGAAAAGGTTGCTATGAATTTCTCGGTTCAGCCCCCGAAGGAGGCGTACCGGTGGGCCAGCGTCCCGACACCCGTCTTCAGCGCCGCATCCGTCACCGCCTCGGCGACCCTCTCGGTGACCGTTCCCTTGAAGACGCTCGGCGCGATGTGGTTTTCCATCAAGGCCTCGGGGGCGACGCAGTCGGCAATCGCATGGGCCGCCGCGATCAGCATCTCCTCGTTGATCTTCCGGGCCCGGCAGTTGAAGACCCCTCTGAAGATCCCGGGAAAACAGAGAATGTCGATGATCTGATTGTCGTAGTCGGGCCGCCCCGTCGCGATGACCCGTGCGAAGTCCTCCACATCCTCCGGCATGACCTCCGGAATGGGGTTCGCCAGGGCGAAGACGATTGCATCGGACGCCATCTGCCGGATGGCCTCGGGTCGCACGGCATGGGCCTCGGAGACGCCGATGAAGACGTCCGCCCCCCTGAGGGCGTCGGCCACCGTCCCCCTCATCCCATCAGGGTTGGTCTGGGCGGCAGCCCTCTCCTTGAAAGCATTCATGTTCTCCTTTCGCCCCTTGTAGAGGATCCCGGCCCGGTCGCAGCCGATGATCTGCCTGACGCCGCAGGCGTGAAGCAGGCGGATCGCCCCCATCCCGGCAGCGCCCAGACCGCAGACCACGATCCGGACATCCTCCAGGCGCTTGTCCACCACCTTCAGGGCATTGATCAGCCCCGCCAGGATCACCACGGCAGCGGCGTGCTGGTCGTTGTGGAAGACGGGGATCTCCAGTTCCCGCCGCAGCCGGCGGTTGATCTCGAAACAGCGGGGGGCGGAAATGTCATCCAGGCTGATGCCGCCGAAACCCGGCGAGAACCATTTCACGGCCTGGACGATCTCCTCGGTTTTGCGGGTATCCAGGCAGATCGGGAAAGCATCGACGCCGGCGAAGTTCTTGAAGAGGATGGCCTTGCCCTCCATGACCGGGAGCGCCGCCTTGGGACCGACGTCGCCCAGTCCGAGGACCGCCGTGCCGTCGGTGACGATGGCCACCGTGTTCTTCTTGATGGTCAGTTCATAGGCTCGCTCCGGATTGTCGGCTATCGCCGTCGCCACCCGGGCCACGCCTGGGGTGTAAGACATTGCCAGGTCGTCGCGCGTCTTGAGCGGCACCTTGCTTACCACCTGGATCTTGCCCCCCTGATGATAGAGGAGGGTCCGGTCCGCCACATTGAGGACCTTGATGTCCTTGATCCTCCGAACCGCCGCGGTGATGAGCTTGGCCATGTCCAGATCGGCGGCACCGGCCTCGATATCGCGGATGATGTAGCCGTTCTCGAACCCCACGATATCGACCGCACCGACGTCGCCGCCGGCCTTGCCGATCACCGACATGATCTTGGCGAGCATGCCCGGCCGGTTGGGGATCTCGATCCTTAGAACCACGCTGTAGCTGGGATTCATCTTGATCATACACATTCCTCCTTCAAGACGCCGGCAATCTGTCGGATCTGCCGGTCCAGAATCAGGGAGCGTGATTGCTACCTTATACCTGGCCTTTGCTGAAAGTCAACCGTCTTGAATCGTCCCGGCGACGGCCGCTCCCGCGGCATCCTCTTGCCGACCATCCCCGCATCACCGGGCGTTCCCGGACCTTTTCGATATATTTTTGGGTTGATTCATGGTAAGAAGCGTCATGTCAAACGAAACGCCAACCTGCAGAGAAGAACGGGCGATCACGTCCCTCAAGGACGGGGAGGAGGGGATCATCCGATCCATCCTAGGGGGACATGTCCTCATCAGCCGTCTGGCCGGCATGGGGATCGGGCTGAACACCCGGATCCGCCGCCACCGGGCCAGCGGCGGCCTGGTCATCGTCCAGGTTGCCGATACCCGGGTGGCCCTGGGCGCGGGCGAGGCCGCGAAGATCCTCGTCTCCCCCGTTCCCTGCCGTCCCGAGGAGGCCGAGCGGCCCCAGGAACACAGGCTTCTGGTCGCCCTGGCCGGTCAGCCCAATGCCGGCAAGTCCACCGTCTTCAACATCTTGACCGGACTTTCCCAGCATGTAGGCAACTGGCCTGGCAAGACCGTCGAGAAGCGGGAAGGGGCCCATCGGGCGGAGGGCGTGGAGATGCGGATCATCGATCTGCCAGGGACCTACAGCCTTACTGCCTTCTCGGAAGAGGAACGGGTCGCCCGCGATTTCATCATCCATGAGGCCCCGGACGTGATCGTCCTGCTGGTCAACGCATCCGCCCTCGAACGGAGTCTCTACCTCCTGGCGGAACTGCTCCTGATCGACCCCCCGATCGTCATCGCGGTGAACATGCTGGACGTGGCTGAAAGCCAGGGGATCCGGATCGACACCGAGGCGCTCCAGACAGCCCTCGGCATCCCGGTTGTTCCCATGATCGCCACGAAAAACCGGGGCATCCGGGAATTGGTGGAGCAGGTCCTGTCCGTCGCGCAGGGGGAGGTAAAGCCCGGCCGGAGCCTCCCCCTGGTCCGAGAGGACCACCGGCTGCTCTTCGGCGAGTTGATTGAGCTGATCCGTGAGGGGGTCCATCCGCCTTTTACCGTGCCCTGGGTTACCGCCAAGCTCATGGAGGGGGACCCGGAAATGGCCGCCATGTTGGAGAAGGAACTTCCTCCGTCGGTATGGGAGAAGGTCCGGACCCTGCTCGTCGCCCACGAAGACTCCCTCCACGCCGTCGTCTGCGGCCGCTACGACTGGATCGAGGAGATCACCCGCGCCTGCGTTTCTCGCTTCAAGATGGGGCAGGTCGTCATGACCGACCGGATCGACCATCTCCTCACCCGCCCCGCATTCGGGATCCCGGTCCTCCTGGCGGTCCTGGCCGGCGTCTTCCTGCTCACCTATAAGGTCGGCTTCCCGCTCCAGAAACTGCTGGAAGGCTGGATCGGCCGCATCGCCCAGTGGCTCGAACCCCTTCTCGCTCCGACACCGGCCTGGCTTAAGGGAATGCTGATCGAAGGGGTGATCGGCGGTGCGGGATCGGTCCTCACCTTCGTCCCGATTCTCCTGATCTTCTTCACGGTCCTGGCCCTGCTCGAGGATGTGGGCTACATGGCCCGCGCCGCCTTCGTCATGGACCGGCTCATGCACGTCGTGGGACTTCACGGAAAGAGCTTCATCCCCATGTGTCTCGGCTTCGGCTGTAATGTCCCGGCCATCCTGGGCGTGAAAATCATTGAATCGAAACGGGCCCGCCTCCTGACGATGCTGCTCACCCCCTTCATCCCCTGCACGGCGCGGCTGGCCGTCCTGACCTTCGTTGCGGCCGCCGTGTTCGGTTCGCAGGCCGCGGTTGTTGTCTGGGCCCTGGTCACCCTGAATATCCTGATCCTGGGCGGCACGGGGATGATGGTCCAGGCCCTCTTCAGGAAGGACGAGGCGACCCCCTTCATCATGGAACTCCCCCTCTACCAGCGGCCCAATCCGAAGACGATCGCCCAGGTGGTCTGGGCGCGGACTGTGTCCTTCGTCAGGAAGGCGGGGACCGTCATCCTGATGGTCTCCATCCTCGTGTGGCTCCTCGCCTACCTTCCCGGGGGAAACACGGAAACCAGCATCTTGGCCGGAATCGGACGTTTTCTGGAGCCCCTCGGCCGGCCCATCGGACTGGACTGGAAGATGGTAACCGCGCTGATCACGAGCCTCGTGGCCAAGGAGAACGCCGTGGCGACCCTTGCGGTCCTCTACGGCGTCGGGGAACAGGGACTCCTCCAGGCCCTCCCTTCCGTGATGGGCCACGCCTCGGCCCTCGCCTTCCTCACGGTGATGATGCTCTTCGTCCCCTGCGCGGCCACGATCACCGTCATGAAACGGGAGATGCAGGACAGAAGATGGTTTTACACCTCCCTGCTCCTGACCCTGGCCGTCTCCTACCTCGGCGGCATGATGGCCTACCGCCTTGCCCTCTGGTCCGGTCTCTGATCCCGGCGGTCCCGACCCCTTTCCCAGGCATCCAGCACAATCGCACCCTGCAGCCGGCATGCGCGGCAATGCCGGGCGCCTTGACAAGGGGACCTTCGTGCCTATATTAGGCTCGAAAGCGGCCATGGGCTGCGATATCGGCAGGATACCCGCGGACCGCCAATGAAAGGGAAAGGAGGAATCCATATGATCAGCAGCTTAATGCCAACCGTCTGGAGGAGAAGCGAGACGCCTCTGCGACGTGCAGAGCCCTTCTTCGCCCTTGAACGGGAGATGGACGAGATTTTCGACGACTTCTACAGGACCTTCGAGCTGGCCCCCCTGGGGCTTTCCAAAGAGATCGAGGGATTCACACCTTCGATCGACGTGACGGAGGATGACAAAATCATCGCCGTCAAGGCGGAACTGCCCGGAATGGAGGAGAAGGACATCGAGGTGAATCTGACCGAAGACACCCTGACCTTCCGGGGTGAGAAGAAGGAAGAAAAGGAGGAGAAAGAGGGAAACACCCTCCGCAGAGAGACCCGCTACGGCGCCTTCTGCAGGACGATCGGGGTTCCCAAAGGGATCGACCCGGACAAGGTCGAGGCCCGCTTCAAGAACGGTGTCCTGACCGTCACGCTGACCAAGCCGGTCGAGGCCCAGAAAGAGGCCAGGAAGATCGCAGTCAAAGCGGAATAAGGACGGCGGAAGAAACCGCCGCCGCGAGACAACCCGGGCCCGTCCCCGCAAGGGGCGGGCCCTTTTTCATTTCATTCGCCGGCGCAAATCCGTCTTCCTTCGACATTCCGCGGAGAGTCCTACCCTTCCTGACACAGGACGATCATCG
>JAJFUM010000284.1 GCA_021372415.1 Deltaproteobacteria bacterium | reverse complement strand
ATCCGGTAACCCGCCAGGTGCCGTTCGGCTCGATCCGGACGGAGCGCCGCCGGTTCTCCCAGCACATGTAGCTGATCGTGACGAAAAAAGAGGCCGGCACGCGGTGGAGCTTGCCAATCTTTACCCCGAGCAAGGTGCACTTGCCGCCCAAGCCCAGGGGGCCGATCCCCAGCCGGTTGGCGTCGGCCAGGATCCGCGCTTCAAGCGCCGCCAGGACGGGATCCGGATTGACGTCGTCCAGCGGCCTGAGAAGCTGATGTTTGGCCTCCACATAGGCACCGCCTCGGTCACCGCCGATGCAGACCCCCAGGATGCCCGGCGGACATCCCTTTCCCTCGGCCTTGCGCACGGCGTCGAGCACCACGCGGCGGACCCCCTCCAGGTCGCGCCCCGCGTCCAGAGCGGCATAGGGCATGCTGTACTGGGCGCTCACGTTCTCGCTGCCCCCGCCCTTCAGGATAAGGGCCACCTCGATGGCGGGATCGTCCCACTCCTCGAAATAGACGGCAGGAAATCCCTCGCCGGTATTGTTCCCGCTGTTGATGCCCGTCACGGGATCGACGGCGTTGTGCCTGAGGAACTGTTCCTCAGTCGCCCGGACCACCGCCTCGCGGCAGGCACGGACGATCTGTCGCCGTGAGGCCCCCTCGGGATGACGGACGAAGAAGAGCGGCATCCCCGTATCCTGGCAGACAGGAGCCTTCCTCTGGCGGGCCATCTCTATGTTCTTGAGGAAGAGTCCCAGGGTCAGCTCGGCCGTGGAACCCGGCTCTTCCGCCGCCTTGGCCTCGCCGAGGGCCTTCTCCATGTCGGCGGGAAGCTCGCAGGCGGCCAGCCGGACCAGTTCGAAGAGGGCCTCCTTAAAACCGTCGCCTTCGATCCATTCTTTCATCGATTTCAATTTCAGCCTCCTTGGAGGGCGGTCCGTACTGCCCGGGCAGTCGCCGGCCTCGAGGTTCACATATTGAAACCCCGTGAAAAAGTCAACGAAAAAGCAGCAGCCGTTCCTTCTAGGGCTTGGGGAACCCCTCGATCGCTCTGAGCGCCCGCTGGATCTCCTCATCAGGGAGCTGATAGGGCACCAGTTTCCCGGAGAGATAGGCGTCGTAGGCCGCCAGATCCACCAGGCCGTGGCCGCTGAAGTTGAAGAGGATCGTCCGCTCCTTCCCCTCTTCCTTGGCCCGCCTCGCTTCGGCGACGACCGCCGCGATGGCGTGGTTGGTCTCCGGGGCGGGGATGAACCCCTCGGTCCTAGCCCATTTAACGCCGGCATCGAAGGTTTCGATCTGGTCGTAGGCCGCCGCCTCGATCAGCCCCTCCCGGACGAGGTGGCTGATGATCGGAGCCATCCCGTGGTAACGCAGCCCTCCGGCGTGGATCGGCGCCGGGACATAATCATGGCCGAGGGTGTACATAGGAAGGAGCGGCGTCTTCTTGGCCAGATCGCCGAAATCGTAGGCAAAGGGCCCGCGGGTCATGGTCGGGCAGGAGGCCGGCTCGGCGCCGAGGATCCGCACCTGCTTGCCGTGGATTTTGTCTCGGACGAAGGGGAGCGCGATCCCGGCGAAATTGCTCCCGCCGCCGGCGCAGCCGATCACCACGTCGGGATAGACCCCGATTTTTTCGAGCTGCTTTTGGGATTCCAGGCCGATGATCGTCTGGTGCAGCAGGACGTGGTTCAGGACGCTTCCCAGGGAGTAGCGGGAATCGGCATGGGTGACGGCGTCCTCCACCGCCTCGCTGATCGCGATCCCGAGACTGCCGGGCGAGTCGGGGTGTTCCGCCAGGACCTGCCGGCCCGCCTCGGTCCGGTCGCTGGGGCTCGGGATACACTCAGCCCCCCAGGTGTTCATCATCATCCGCCGGTAGGGCTTCTGCTCGTAGCTCACCCGGACCATGAAGACCCTCAGTTCCAGGTTGAACATCTGGCAGGCCATGGCCAGGGCGCTCCCCCACTGACCCGCCCCCGTCTCCGTGGCCAGGCGCTTCACGCCAAAGGCCTTGTTGTAGTAAGCCTGCGGGATAGCGGTGTTGGGCTTGTGGGAACCGGCCGGACTGGTCCCCTCGTTCTTGTAGTAGATCTTCACCGGAGCATCGAGAAGTCTCTCGAAATTCCGGGCCCGGCATAGGGGAGAGGGTCGCCACTGGAGGTATTTCTCCAGGACCGCGTCGGGGATCGCGATCCACCGTTCCTGGCTCACCTCTTGTTCAATGAGGTTCATCGGGAAGATCGGGGCCAAGTCCCCGGGACCGACCGGTTTGCCTGTCCCCGGGTGGAGAGGGGGGCTCATGGGTTTGGGAAGATCCGCCTGGATGTTGTACCACTGCTTCGGGATCTCGTGGTCCGCCAGAACAACTTTGGTTGTCTCCATCATGTTCCTCCTTTTTTCCGATGACCTTGAAATGCCTTCTTTCGATCGTCCATCACCACCTCGGGGAAAGGCCACTTCAATCGGGGCGAATCGGAGACTTTTTCCGGGACCCTGCGCGCAAAGCGGAGCACCCGCCGGAAAACCTGTTCGAGCGCCCGGAAGGCACGAGTTCGTTTTCCGGCAACGGAGCGAAACGCTATCAAGGTCGAAAAAAGATCCGGAGCCTCGCTTGACGTGGCCTTTTCCGCAAACAAAAAAGCCGCGGGATTCTCCCACGGCTTCATCGGATCGTCCACGTGGGAAGGGTCCCCCTGCCCACGGCTCGTTTCAGAAAGAGCTAAAGCGGGCAGACTATTGAAGTCCGCCACCACCAGCCCAGCATGTCGACAATCCGTTCCACGCTCATCGCGTCAACCCTCTCTGATCAAGTGATTTTCTTGTAGCACAGCCCCGAAAAGGATGTCAAGCCCCTCCTGGAGACCGGGATCAGAAGCTGGCCAGAAGGCCGCGATGGCGCCTGTACCAGAAGTTCGGGAAGATGCGGTAAAGGACGCGGGAGACTGGACCGATGTATTCCCGGGTCCGGCGGTCAAACTGGGTCGCCTGGAGGATCTCCTCGCGGATCTCCTCGCGGCTCCGTTCCTCGTTGAAGATCCGGTAGGCGCAGTGGAAGATCGGGCTGTACATGTTGCGTTTCTCCAGATACTTATGGACATTGAGGATCGTGTTGGGTCCCTCCGGCTTCCCGTCGATCTTCTCGAGGACCTTCAGGTGCGTCTCCAGTGAATTGCCCGTGAAGAGCTCGTAAAAGAAGCGGCCATAGCGGTGATTCTTGCTCGCCTCCGATGAAAGAGTGACGTACAGGTCCCCCACGCCGGCCTGGGACTGGAAGGCCTGGAAACTCCCGCCGAGCAGCCGCGAGAGGGAACGCACTTCCACGCCGGAACGGGAAAACAGGGTGCCGGGGATCGAGTCGCCCAGTTCGAGGCGGTCCGTGACCCCTTTGATGTTGGCCACGATATTCTTCAGGGCGCCGCAGGCCTCGATCCCGACGGTATCGAAATTGTACAGGGAGGTGAGCTCTCGCCGGTTGGTCCCGATCAATTCGTTGCGGACGATCCGGCAGAGCCGCTTGGCCCCCGCCACGGTAAGACAGACCGGGTTCCCCAGGGCGATGTCCACGTCGAAAAAGGGGCCGGCAAGGCAAACGATGTCGAAACGGCCCTGCAGGGAAGAAAAAGTGTTGCGGATCAGTTGGGAAGGGGTAATGAGCCGGCGGCTGATCTCGTCGACGGTGAGGCCCTTGATCGCCGAGATGAAGCAGGTGTTCGTGCCTTTTCTTTCCAGAATCGGCCGGATGTGGTTGAGGATCTCTGGAAGGCGGTCCATCGTGACGGCAAGGAATATAAAGTCGTTCTCCTCGACGACCTGCTCGAGGTTGTTGGTCGCATGGACCTTCGTGGAGAAGCGGGGGACCTTGTCGATCCCCCCGACTCGGTGGGCCAAGTCCTGGATCAGGTGTTTCGGATTGAGATGCTCCCGGTTGATCGTCCTGCAGAGATCCAAGTCGTGGTAATAGACGGTCACCCGCTTATGATCCCGGCCGAACTTGTAGGCGAAGGCCGTCCCAAGCCGGCCCGGTCCGATGATGGCGACCGAAGCCGTATCCAGGGAGGGCATGAATGGGTTCCACAACATGATCCGATCGAATCCCTTTCGTAAAATGTCGTTTGTGCCGGGCCCTAGGCGGGTCCCGCCAGGGGCCCGGAGCGGGGGCGCCCGAGGCCCCTCAATCCTGCATGACCTCCCGGGCGATCACAATCCGTTGAACCTCTGAGGTCCCCTCGTAGATCGTGGTGACCCGGGCATCCCGGTAGAGCCTTTCCACCTTGTACTCCCTCATGTAGCCGTATCCCCCGTGGACCTGGACGGCCCGGTAGGCCGCGCGGTTGGCCATCTCGGAGGCAACGAGTTTGGCCATCGAGGCCTCCTTGGTGAAGGGAAGGCCCTGGTCCTTGCGGTCGGCAGCATAGAAGGTGAGCCAGTTGGCCGCCTCGATCTGGGCGGCGATATCGGCGATCATCCACTGGATTGCCTGGAAGGTCCCGATGGCCTTCCCGAACTGCCGGCGGGTCTTGGCATACCGGACCATCTCGTCGAGGCAGGCACGGCCGATGCCCAGCGACTGGGAGGCGATCCCGATTCGCCCGCTGTCAAGGGCGACCATGGCGATCTTGAAGCCACCCCCCTCCTTCCCCAGGAGGTTCTCCTTCGGGATCCGGCAGTCCTCGAAGATCAATTCGACCGTGTCGGAGGCCCGAAGTCCCATCTTCTCCTCGGCGCGGCCGATCCTGAAGCCCGGCATCTCCTTGGTGATCAAAAAGGCGCTCAGGCCGCGATTCGCTTTTTCCGAGCCGGTCCGGGCGATCAGGACGATCACGTCGGCGCGGCTCCCGTTGGTGATGAACACCTTGGTCCCGTTGATCCGGTAGTGATCCCCGCAGTCCTCGGCGCGGGTCGTCATGCTCCCGGGGTCGGAACCGGCCGCGGGCTCCGTAACGGCGAAGGCCCCGAGCATCTCCCCCCGGGCGAGGGGGACCAGGTAGCGGTGCTTTTGCTCCTCGGTGCCGAACTGGAGGATGGGGTCGGAACAGAGGTTCGTCACCGACATCGTCAC
>JAJFUM010000275.1 GCA_021372415.1 Deltaproteobacteria bacterium | reverse complement strand
AGATGATCTTGAGGGTGTAACCTTCCAGAACCGTCCGGAGTTCGAAGAGATCTTCGATCTCTTCCGGTGAATCGCTCGGAATGCAGAATCCCCGGGTCTCCAGGGGCTCGATCAGTCCATCCTGTTCCAGTTTGTGGAGGGCCTCCCTCACCGGGGTCCGGCTGATCCCGAGCTCCTCAGCCAGATGCTCCTCTGTCAGCCGCTCTCCGGGAGTGAATCGCCCGGACAGGATACTGGACTTGAGGTACTCGTAGGTCTTCTCCCGGACGGAGAGGCCGTTCCTTTTCGGTTTACTGGACTGAGGCGGCTTCATGATTGTATCCAAAACTGATATTTGGACAGACTAATGATTATGTCTATTACATCCCCAACGGCATGTCAAGATAATTTGCATAAAATTATCTGCTCAATTTTATTAGATATTAAAAATAATGGCCTTTTGTGACTTCCATGGGAAATGATCACCCGATTCCGGCAGACACCGTTTTTGGATACATTTTAACCCTTGTATCCCACCTTTTCTTATGCTAGATAAATAAAGCAACTGGGAGGGCGCTTCGACCTCCTTGATTTTCTTGCGGAAAGAGGAACATCAACAATGGCATACAAAGTGACCGTGGACAGGAAAAAATGCAACGGCTGCGAGGAATGTCTGGAGGTGTGCACCGGAGGCATGTTCAGGATGGACCGAGGCAAAGCGGTCCCCTCCGAGGACGTGGAATGCATGGGCTGTGAAACCTGCATGAGGGTGTGCGACCCAAAGGCCATCACCATCACCGCCAGCGGCGTGACCCTGTCCCCCACCTTTATGAATCTCATGAGCGTATTGGACGACGATGAAGAGGAAACCCTGAAGTCGAACCGAGCTTGACCAAGGAGGAAGACCATGCGTTCCGACAAGATGAAGAAAGGGCTGGAGAGGGCGCCGCACCGCTCCCTGTTCAAGGCCCTGGGGCTGACGGACCGGGAGATCGAGCAGCCGATGATCGGCATCGCCAACTCGGCCAACGAACTCATCCCGGGCCACCTGCATCTGCACCAGATCTCCGAAGCAGTCAAGGCCGGCGTCCGTATGGCCGGGGGCACGCCGCTGGAGTTCTTCACGATCGGGGTCTGCGACGGGATCGTCATGGGCCACGAGGGGATGAAGTATTCCCTCTCCTCGCGCGAGTTGATCGCCGACTCGGTTGAGTCGATGGCGATGGCCTACCCCTTCGACGGCCTCGTCCTTATCCCCAACTGCGACAAGATCGTCCCCGGGATGCTGATGGCCGCGGCGCGCCTGAACATCCCGACGATGGTCATCAGCGGAGGCCCCATGCTCTCCGGTGATTTTCAGGGCAAGAAGACCGACCTGATCAAAGTCTTCGAATACGTGGGCAGGACCAAGGCCGGGACGATGACGATGGAAGAGCTCCGAGAGGCGGAAGGTTGCGCCTGCCCGGGCGTCGGTTCCTGCGCCGGAATGTTCACGGCCAATTCCATGAACTGCCTCACCGAGGCGCTCGGCATGGGGCTTCCCGGAAACGGGACGATCCCGGCCGTCTGGGCAGAACGGATCCGCCTGGCCAAGGAGGCCGGGATGCAGGTCATGGACCTGGTGAAGAGGAATCTCAGGCCCTCCGACATCCTGACCCCCGAGGCTTTCGAGAACGCCCTTCGCGTCGATCTGGCCTTCGGAGGCTCGACGAACACCTCCCTCCACCTGCCGGCGATCGCCCGGGAGGCGGGGGTACCGCTCGACCTCCAGACCTTCAACGTTTTCAGCGACAAGACCCCACACCTGTGCTTCATGGCCCCGGCCGGCCCCCACGATCTCCACCAGCTCCACCTGGCGGGCGGCATCCCGGCCCTGATGCAGGAGCTCTCCCGCCGTGACATGATCCACAAGGGTGCGATGACCGTGACGGGAAAGACGGTTGGGGAGAATCTGGCGGGAAGGAAAGTCCTCGATCCCGAAGTCATCCATCCCATGGAGAAGCCCTACCACGCCACGGGCGGCCTGACGGTCCTCTTCGGAAACCTTGCCCCGGAAGGCGCTGTCGTCAAGAGCTCCGCCGTTGACGATTCGATGCTCCGGCACACCGGTCCGGCCCGGGTCTTCGACTCGGAAGAACCAGCCATGAGGGCCATCATGGACGGCAAGATCCAGGCGGGGGACGTGGTCGTCATCCGCTATGAGGGGCCCAAGGGAGGCCCCGGGATGCGGGAGATGCTCTCGCCGACCTCGGCAATCGTCGGGATCGGCCGCGACCACGACGTGGCCCTCCTGACCGACGGCCGCTTCTCCGGCGGCAGCCGCGGGGCGGCGATCGGCCACATCTCGCCGGAGGCGGCGGAGGGGGGGCCGATCGCGGCAGTGCAGGAGGGCGACCGGATCGAGATCGACATCCCAGGGAAGAAACTCAATCTCCTCATCTCCCCAGAGGAGATGAAGGCGCGCCTGGCCCGGTGGCAACCGGTGAAGAAGGAACTCAGGGGCTACCTGAAACGCTACGCCGCCCAGGTCCGGGGTGGCCACACCGGCGCCACCTTCGAGTAGCTCAGCCTCTGTCTCCCCGGGCATGACGTATGAGTATGCAGAGAAGCCCCTGCCGATGTTTCACGACAGGGGCTTCTCTGCATATATCTTCTCCATAGACAAGCGAGGGGAAGGCCCTGCCCTCTACGCTGCCCCTCTTTCCGGATGCTCTTCCCCCCTTATTTTGAAGTCATCAATCAAAATTGTCCTCACCAAGGGGCATGAAGTCAAAAACGCCGTCTTTGCCAAGAAGCGAGGGCTCACGGTGATGGACATGGCGAAGAGCGCCTGGGCCGTACAAGATGCTGCGGAACTTCCGCGCCGGCATCGAGGCTGGGGCATCTCCGTCCTGAAACGGGCCCTTGGTCTGGACCGCTGCACGTGGTCGGGATGGCGTGGATTCAAGCAGTATGTGTGGAGTAGCATTGTCTCATACAAATTAACAATTCTTAACATGATTTAAAAAGTGATCGGCTTTACATCAGACCCGATTTCCTATATCCATTCCCCCACATTCCTTTCAAAATGGATGTGAAAAATCTGATTAAGAACCATCGAACCGTTCGTTGAAAAACATATATGAAATCCACACGATCAAAACATGGCGCCGTGATGAAACGCCGCCCACTGGTGAAGAACGAACGAGAATCGTAAGCGATTGTCATCAGATAGTGTCCTGCAAGTGGGCAGTTTCTCATGCAATGCCGAGCCATGTGAGGTCCCCCTTATCCCTGTCGGAGCAGACCGATGAAAATTGCAAAAGTTATCATGAGCAGTGATTCGAACCCTCTCTATTTGAGCTTTTGGCCAATCGTCTCACAGTTATGGAAAGAAAAATTCAGCATGGAACCCATCCTGTTCTATATTGATGCAGATCACGATGTCGATATTTCAGATGAATTTGGAATCATTTATAAAATGAAACCTGTCGATGGGATTCCCGTTTATCTGCAGTGCTTGTGGGTAAGGTATTGGTCATTCGTTCTTTTTCCTCACGAGACATGCATGATATCCGATATCGATATGATACCGATATCAAAGTATTATTTTATAAAACAATTATACAACATATCAAACGACAGGTATGTTCATCTGAATCCTTGCATGGATACGTATGGCATATTACCTTCCTGTTACCACGTTAGCAAAGGAGAAACATTCAAAGAGATCTTACAATTACATGATAGATGGGAGGACAGCCTGAGACATCTCTATTCATTAAATGCGGGGAGAGAGCCCGGCGGACATCTATCCGGGAAAGGTCACTGGTTTGCCGATGAGAAATACTCATCAGATAAAATTTTCTCATTCTATAAAAAAAACGGAAACAGGGTGTTATTGCTAAAACGCAGAGGCGGGCAAAATGGCAGAAGAATAGATAGATCCAACTGGCAATACAATGGCACCCTATTGAAAAACAATTATTATTACGACGCCCACTCAATCAGACCATACGAATTATATAAAGATGAGATCAAGACCCTTGTGAATCAAATTTGAAGCGGCCCCTGCATTGCATCGGCCATTTTTATTCAATGCCATCAGCTATCAACGGATTCAGCGCAAAGGGGTCATCATTAATCTAGGCATCAGGGGATAAATCATGCGAAAGAGTCATGCCTACATATTCGTTCATGACCAGGATATCATTCATAAATATGAGGATACACGGAAATTTTGGAAGATCTTTGGAAGCGATTTTACCTATGTCTTTGTCGGCATGAAACCGACCGATGCGTTGAATATCCAGAATGTCATTATCTGCAGGGATCTGGAATGTAATATAGAACGATATAACAAGTTGGTTAGCTATACGGGCTGGTATGCCTTAGTCAAAAATCACCTGTTGACCCATGAATATAATATTATGCTCGAATACGATGTCATCCTTTCACAGAAATTTGACCAAGTCGTTACTCAGTTCGTGAAACAATCAAGAAGCAAAGATGTTTTCTCATTCATACCCGTACCCAAGGACTTCCGCTTCTATGAATACATGAATGAGTTTTTCTCCTATATGGGGATCGAGGGCTTTCCTGTCAGACGAGAACAATATATCGAGAGACACAAGCGGGAAAAATGGATGGGTTCGTCCAACAGCATCTGGACCAGAGAAAGGTTGATCGATTTTGTCGATTGGTTTTCTACCGTCCTGGACACAGAATTCATGACTTATCCCTATATAGGACATACGGTGGAGAGGGCCATAACCGCTTATTGCGTTTTAAACGATATCAAATACAATTTTATCACCGGAGTGCTCCGGCATTTCTATCTTGATTCCCACGAAACGCAAGCGGAACACAACAATGGCAATCAAAAACAATACAAGGATTATATCAAGGAGTTATCCTCAAAGTGAAAATTTTAAGTTTTTGTCTTTACGGCAACAAGCCCATGTTTGATATCGGCATGATAAAAAATGTGAAATTGGCGCAAGAAATATATCGGGACTACGAGTGCAGGGTTTATCTCCCCAAACGATACAATGGGGAAATTCAGCAACAGATCAGAGAGTTCGGCGGAACACCCATTGAGAAAAGCATCTTGCCGGGTCATCTTTGTATGATGTGGCGACTCTTGCCCTGTTTTGAAGAGAATATCGAACTGGTCGTGAGCAGGGATGCAGATGCCAGACTGACAAAGAGAGACTATGAGATCGTCAACAGGTTTCTGGAGACAGATTACGCCATACAATCGCTGAAAGACCACGAAGCCCATCACGGCTTTGACCTGCTGGGGGGCATGATTGCAATAAAGCCTGATAAGATGTACCAAGGCTTCAAGAGTGACTACCGTCAGTTTATCTTGAAAGGGTACAAAACGAAATATCCGGAATATCGAATATATGGCGGAAATCTAAAGGGAAGTGACCAGATCTTCCTCTCCAAATATGTATTCTCCAAGATGAGATCTCAAATCATCGAATATTCGGATTTAGGCGGAAACCCCATTGGCGCCTTAGAGGACAAGACCCTGTTTATCGGAAACAAATTCGATGAAAATGACGTTCCTCAATTCGTGAGGGGTTATTGAAGGAAATAATATGGAAGCGACCATGTCGTCTGAATAAATCCCCCAAAAAACAATTTACGGAACCCATCGATATTTCCCTGCGTCAGCGCATCGCCGAGTTAGACAAAACGTGGCGGCCCAAACTCGGCTCACAAATAATTCATTCAATCCGTCGATGAGACGGGACGAATTCTCATCAGGCGTAGAGGGCCTCGATCTTCTCCTTGAAGCGCTCCAGGACCAGCCGCCGTTTGAGCTTCATCGTCTGGGTCAGGGTCCCGTTCTCGGCGGTGAAGGCCTCGGTGAGATAGAGGAATTTCTTCGGGATCTCGTAGTTCCCGTATCGGCCCCTGAGGATCTTCAGGATCGCCTCGGTGATCATTGCCTGGACATCCGGATTCGCCACCAGGGCGCGGATGTCGTGGCCGAGTCCGTGTTTTTCGGCGTACCGCTCCAGCATCAGGAAATCGGGAACGATCAGGGCGACCGTGAAAGGCCGGTTCTCGCCGGCAATCACCACGTTCTGAACCCAGGGGACCAGAGAGATGTCTTCCTCGAGGGCAGCGGGAAAGACGAATTTGCCGTTCTCCAGTTTGAACTGTTCCTTGATGCGGCCGGTGATGTAGAGGAAGCCGTCATCGTCCAGACGCCCCCGGTCGCCGGTGCGGAGTCCCCCGTCCGGGGTCAACACCTCCCGGGTCTTCTCGGGTTTGTTGTGGTAGCCCTTCATGACGTTGGGGCCGTAGATGATGATCTCCCCATCGGTCGCCCCCGGCTCGACCATCGATTGATCGATGACGATCCGGACCTGGTCGATCGCCCGGCCGACGCTCCCCAGCCGGTAGGCGAAAGAGGCGTTCATCGCGATCGCCGGAGAGGCCTCCGTCATCCCGTAGCAGTCGTAAATCGGAATGCCGATGTCGAAGAAGAAGTGGGCGATCTCCACGTTCATCACGGCGCTGCCGCTCATGGCCCCCTTGAGCCGTCCACCCATCTTCCGGCGGATCTTCGAAAAGACAATCCAATCCGCCAGGCGGAACTTCAGTTCGTTGGCGATCTCCCTTCGCCCCGCGGCCTTCAGTTCGCGCCGCCTCTTGGCCGCCTCGACGCCCATCACAAAGAGCTTCCGGGCGATCCCCCCCTCCTCGTTCACCTTCTCCCAGAGGCCGTTGTAGATCCGGTTGAAGACCCGGGGCACGGCAATCAGCCAGGTGGGCCGCACCAGGGCCATGTCCTGGACGACGGTCTTGACGCTTTCCATGAAGCCGATCGCCCCTCCCAGGTACATCATGGCGTTGAGCTCCGCCGTCAGGCCGTAGGAGTGGGCCCAGGGGAGGATGGAGAGGCTCACGTCCCCCTTGCCGGTGAGCTCGGGGTACATCGCCACCCCGGCCATGGAGTTGCTCGAGCAGTTCCCGTGAGAGAGGAGGACCCCCTTGGGTTCGCCGGTCGTCCCCGAGGTGTAGATGAGGCAGGCGATCTCGTCGGCACCAGGACGGATCATTGAGACTGGCTTCCGCCGACCCTCCGCTTCCAGGGCCGCCAGGCTTCCAGGGCCCTCTCCCTCGATCAGCACCAGCGACTGCAGCGAGGGGATTTGCCCGACAAGATCCTTCACCTTCTCCTGGATCTCCGGATTCGAGACGAACAGCACCTTCATGGCCGAGTCGGCCACGATGTACCGCCAGATTCGGGGGAGCTCGGCCTCGTACATGGGGACAAAGCGTGCGCCCAGGCCGTAGGTCGCATAGGAGGCGATGGCCCACTCTGTCCGGTTGTTGGCGATGATCCCCACGGCATCGCCCCGTCCGACGCCGAGCCCCGCCAGTCCCGCCCGTAGGTCGTCGATCCGCCGGCTGATCTGGTGGTAGGTCGCCCATTCGTAAACCCCCCGGGCGTTTTTCGTCCCAAACATGGGGCGCTCCGGAAAGTTCGCCACGCTGTTTTCGAGAAACCCAATCAGGTTGTCCGGCTTGTCCAACGGCCCCATCGTGTTCCCTCCTCCACATGAAGCTTTGCGGTCAGTATATCGGGATGTCGCAAGTGGCCCTTCATGGATCCCGGCCCTCGGAGACCGGGGGCCGACCTACCGGCATGCGTTCAACCAGCCCGGAAGGCGTCGCGAGAAAAGGGCAGCGCGGTCACGACCCGGTTGCGACCGCTCCGTTTGGCCTCGTAAAGGGCATCATCCGCCCGCTTCAGCGCCGATTCGAGCCGGTCGTCCTCTGGCGAAAGCACCGAGACGCCGATGCTGATCGTGATGCACAGGGTGGTCTTTCCGGCGTCTATGTTGGTCTCGGCGACGGTCTGCCTCAAACGTTCCGCCGTCGCCCTCCCGCCGGCCAGATCCGTTTCCGGCAGGAGCATCCCGAATTCCTCGCCGCCCAGGCGGCCGAAGATATCGATATCGCGCAGGAAACGCTTGCAGGTGGCGGTCACCGCCACCAGGACCCGGTCGCCGACCGCATGGCCATGGGTATCGTTGATCCTCTTGAAGTGGTCCAGGTCGAGCATCAGGACCGCCAGCGGACGGCCGTACCGCCGTGCACGCTGGATCTCGTGTTCGCCGGTTTCAAAAAAGCTCCGGTTGTTGGCAATGCCGGTAAGAAAATCAGTCGTGGCCAGCCGCTCCAGCTCCACCTGGGCCTTTTTCAGGTCCACCTCGAGGCGCTCGCTGTTGAGCATCAGGAACCCGAAGGTGAGGGCAATGCTGACCAGCATGGCCCAGATGAAGACGACCGTCTGAACGAGATCGGGGGCG
>JAJFUM010000270.1 GCA_021372415.1 Deltaproteobacteria bacterium | reverse complement strand
GTCCGCGGAATCGCCAAGAAACGGTCGCGAAACGAGGATTGGGTGGAGAAGGCGGTCCGCAAGAGCGAATCGATCACCGCCGAAGAGGCCCTGCGCCTGAGGGTCGTCGATGTGGTGGCTACGGATGTCCATCAGCTTCTGGCGCAGATCGACGGCCGGGAGGTGAGCTTGGCCGCAGGCAAGAGGACCCTGAAAACCCAGGGGGCGATCCTCAACGAGAAGACAATGGGGACCCGCCTGAAGGTCCTGGCCGCGCTGAGCGATCCGAACATCGCCTATCTGCTCTTTTTGATCGGGCTGGCCGGCCTCTACTTCGAATTTGCCCATCCCGGGGTCATTCTCCCCGGCGTGATCGGGGGCATCTCCCTGATCCTGGCCTTCTTTGCCATGCAGACCCTGCCGGTCAACTATGCGGGGATGGCCCTGATCCTCTTCAGCATCATCCTGTTCATTGCGGAGATCAAGGTCATCAGCCACGGCATCCTCACCATCGGGGGGATCGTCTCGCTGGTCATCGGCTCCCTGATGCTCTTCCAGACCCCCGACCCGGCCCTTCGGGTCTCCTGGGGCGTCCTGATCCCGGCGGTCCTGGTGACGTCGCTCTTCTTCGTCGCGGTCATCGCCATCGCCGTCAAGGCCCAGCTTCTGAAGCCCAAGGGGGGGAAGGAAGGGATGGTCGGCGACGAGGGGGTGGCGGTGACGGAGATCGCCATGGAGGGGAAGGTCCTGGTCCGGGGGGAATACTGGAGCGCCTTCAGCGATACCCCTGTGGCCAAGGGGACCAAGGTCCGGGTGGTCAGTGTGGAGAACATGAAGGTCCGGGTCGAGCCCGACGAAACGAAATAAACAAGGAGGTCTGCCATGTACAGTTTCATTGTCCTGATTGTCCTGGTCGTCATGTTTCTTGCGGCGTCCATCCGGATCCTCAACGAGTACGAGCGGGGCGTGATCTTCCGGTTGGGGAGGGTCATCACCACCAAGGGACCCGGACTCATCATCCTGATTCCGGTCGTCGACAAGATGGTCAAGATCGACATGCGGACGATCACCATGGACGTCCCGCCCCAGGACGTGATCACGCGCGACAACGTCTCGATCAAGGTGAATGCGGTGGTCTACTTCCGGGTGATCGACGCCACCGCCGCGGTGATCAACGTGGAGAACTACCTCTACGCCACGTCCCAGCTGGCCCAGACGACACTCCGAAGCGTCTGCGGCCAGGTGGAGCTGGACGAAATCCTCTCGGAGCGGGAGAAGATCAACCTCCAGCTTCAGGAGATCCTGGACCGGAGCACCGATCCCTGGGGGATCAAGGTTTCCCTGGTGGAGGTCAAGCACATCGATCTGCCCGAGGAGATGAAGCGGGCGATGGCCAAACAGGCCGAAGCGGAACGCGAACGGCGGGCGAAGGTGATCAACGCCGAAGGGGAGTATCAGGCCGCCCAGAAGCTGATCGAAGCGGCGGCGCTCATGGAAACACAGCCCATGTCACTGCAGCTTCGCTATCTGCAGACCTTGAACACGATCGCGGCGGAGAACAACTCCACGGTCCTCTTCCCCATCCCGATCGATCTGTTCAAACCGTTCCTGAAACTGGCGGAGAAGTGAATTCCCCGAAAGGAGGTCATGCCATGGCGTCAA
>JAJFUM010000241.1 GCA_021372415.1 Deltaproteobacteria bacterium | reverse complement strand
GTTTTGAAAGGCGATGCCATTCCGCACACCACCGACGAGACCCTGGTGCAGAAGATCGCCCAGTACGATCCCGAGATGAGATTCCGCCAGCTGACCGGGATCACCCTGAAGCTGGCCTTCGTCATGACGCTGGTCCTGTCCCTCTTCCACATCTACACGGCGGGGTTCGGCGTCCTGCAGGAGTGGCGGCACAGGGCCTTTCACCTCTCCTTCGTCCTCCCGCTGGTCTTCATCTTCTACGCGGGCCGTCACGGCGGCGAGGGACGCAAAACCCTCCTGTACGACATCATCTACGCCCTGATCGGGACCTCCCTGGTGGCGGTGCCACTGCAGGAGATCCTCGACCTGGCGGCCGGCACCACAACGCTGCTGTCGCTGGGAAGCTTCGCCTTCATCCTCTACTTCAAGAGGCGGCCCTTCCTCCATGCTAATGTCTGCCACTGGATCGATGCCGGCGTCTTTACGGTGATGATTGTCTTTCTGGCCATTGGCGGCTGGTGGATCCTCAGCGGGATCAACTACCGCGAGGCCTTTATCAGCCCGAACCCGGAACTCGTCTTCTGGAGTATCTTCCTGTTCTGCGTGTTCCTCTGTCTCGTGGGGCTCTTCGTTCTGCTCTGGCTCCGGTCCATCTACAAACTCTTCCGAGAGGGGACCTTCCGCTACGACGAGGACAACATCCCTTACTTCGACCTGTTCTTCGCGGTCATCGCGGCCTTCATGTCCATTTATCTCTTCATAGAATTCAACGCCATCGGGGCCCGCGCCGGGTCCCCGTCGCCGAACGATCTGCTCATGGGGGCCTTCTCCTTCGCCCTGATCCTGGAAGGGACGCGCCGGAGCCTGGGGGCCCCGCTGCCGCTCATCTGTTACCTGGTCCTGATCAACGCCTACCTCGGTCCCTACTTCCTGGACATCCCGGGGCTCTCGCTCTTCGCCCACCGGGGCTACTCCGTGGAGCGGATCATCGAGCACATGTACCTGGGAACCGAGGGGATCTACGGGATCCCCCTGGGGGTCGTGGCCACCTTCGTCTTCCACTTCGTCCTCTTCGGGATCTTTATCTCGAAGACGGGCCTGGGGGCCTTCTTCATGGACATCGCCATGGCGATCGCCGGCTGGTCGGCCGGCGGGCCCGCTAAGGTGGCCGTCATCAGCAGCGGCTTCTTCGGATCGATCAGCGGCAGTTCCGTCGCCAACGCCGTGACGATCGGTTCCTTCACCATCCCCCTGATGAAAAAGGTGGGCTACCGGCCCCAGTTCGCCGGGGCCGTGGAGGCCGCCGCCTCGACGGGAGGCCAGCTCATGCCCCCGGTCATGGGGGCCGCCGCCTTCATCATGGCGGAGTTCCTCGGCGTCCCCTACGTGAAGATTGCCCTGTGCGCGGTCCTGCCATCGATGCTGCACTTCTACGCCGTGGGCTGCATGGTCCACTTCGAGGCGATGAAAAACGGCCTCCACGGCCTGCCCAGGGAAACCCTCCCGAAGTTCCGGACGATCTTCAGGGAAAAGGGGCTCCTGGTCGGCCCCCTGATCGTCATCCTCTGGATCCTGATCTCCGGGAGCAGTCCCTTCCTGGCCGCCTTCTGGGGGATCATCTTCGCCGTTTCCATCGGGCAGGTCCACAGGCGGACCTCATCCCAGCTGATGACGATCCTCCTGTCCACGCCATGCGTCCTGCTGCACATGAACCCCCTTGACCACTCGCCTGCAGCCCTGGCGATCTGGGGCGGCGTGGCACTGGGCGGGTTCGCCTGGGCCTGGCGACGGTCCGACCGGACCTCCTGGCTCCTGGGCCTGGCCACGAGCGGTCTGATGACGATTCTGCTGGCCCTCCGGGTGGAAACCTTCCTGGCCGCCTTCTGGGCGAACCTCGCAGTCATTTTTGTCGGGATCTTCTACAAAGAGAGCAAGATGCGACTCCAGGACATCCTGGACACCCTGGAGTGGGGGACGAAGAACGCCCTTTCCATCGGGGCGGCCTGCGCCTGCGTGGGATTCATCGTCGGGGCGACGACTCTGACCGGGCTGGGCCTCAAGTTCGCCGCGGCGGTCCTGGGCCTCGCCAAAGGGGTCGCCTTCGGCCTCACGACGCTGCAGGACTTCGTCCACCTGCAGCTCCTGGCCACAAGCGACTTCACCCTCTTCTTCACGCTGGTCTTCACTGCGATCGCCTGCTTCATCCTGGGGATGGGGATCCCCACGACGGCCCAGTACATCATCGCGGTGATGATCGCGGCGCCGGCCCTCCTGCAGTGGCACGTCCACCCGCTCCTGTCGCACATGTTCGTCTTCTTCTACGCGGTCCTGGCGGACGTGACGCCCCCGGTCGCCCTGGCGGCCTTCGCCGCCTCGGGGATCTCGGGGGCTGATCCATTCAAAACGGGATTCACCGCCTTCAGCCTTTCGATGGCCAAGGTCTTCGTCCCCATTGCCTTCGTCTACTCGCCCCTGGTCCTCCTGATGCCACGCCTCCTCGACCCGGCGGCCACCTTCGACGTCCTCGGCTTCCTCCTGCTGGTCATCACCCTCTTCACGGGTGTGACGTCGCTCGGGGCCACGTTCATCGGCTACCTGGCGGCCCGATCGACGGTCCTGGAGCGGATCGGGACGGGAATCGCAGGCCTGTGCCTCATCGTCCCGGGCAACACCTCGGACATCGTGGGGATCGTTCTCTTTGCCGTCATCTTCTTCATCCAGAGGGCAAGGACCCGGCGTGTAAAGGCAGCAGCCAACCGTGCGGCCCCGGCGGGGGGATGACGCGTTGTCAGATAGGAAAGGGGCCCGCTGCCGTGGCCGGCAGCGGGCCCCTTTCTATTTCCATCCCTCTTGATCTTGCCTTTTTCAGCCCGATCCGGTACAGATCCAGAATCGAGAATCCCACTATGGAGGTGACCCCATCATGCCTTTCATCAATCTGGCCGACATCCCCGAGCGCGACATGATCCCGGGCTTCAGGGCCCGGTTCGTCCACACCGAGCGCATGACCTGCTCCTACTGGAACGTCGATGCCGGGGCTGCGCTCCCGGAGCACGCCCATCCGCACGAGCAGGTAACGAACCTCATCCGGGGACGCTTCGAGATGACAGTGGAGGGCGAAACCCGGGTGATCGAACCCGGGTCCGTCGTCGTGATCCCCTCGGGGGCCAAGCACCGAGGGAAGGCCCTCGAGGCAAGCACCATCCTCGACGTCTTTTCCCCTGTCAGAGAAGACTACCGGTAGAGGGACTCGGCCAGGATGGCCTTGACCAGCCTCACGCCCGCCTCCAACTGGGAGACCTGGATCCGCTCGGTGGGCGAGTGGGGCTCCTCCAGACCGATCCCGAGCCCCACGCAGGGGAGCCCCTTGGAATTGAAGACGTTTGCGTCCATGCCTCCGCCGGAGGCGCGCAGGCGCGGTTCGATCCCCAGGGAACGGGCCGCCTTAAAGACGCCGGCCACGGCCGGGTGGGTTTCGGCGATGGTGAACATCTCGAATGGGACCTCCCGCTTGACGCTCACCCGGGCGCCGGAGGCCATGGCGGCCTGGTGGAAGGCGTCCAGGACCGCCTGGACCTCCCGTTCCAGCCTGTCCCGGTCGGTGCTGCGGACCTCGATGGCCACCTCTGCCCGGTCGGGAACGATGTTCCGGGCGTTGCCGCCGCTGATCGTCCCGACATTCGAGGTCGTCTGGGCATCCAGGCGTCCGACGCGGAGCCGTGCAATGGCACCGGCCGCGGCGACGATGGCGTTGATCCCCTCCTCGGGACACATCCCCGCATGGGCGGCCTTCCCCTCCACGACGAAATCCAGATCCACCTTGGAGGGGGCCTGGTGGTTGACGGTCCCCACCTCCCCGTCCCCGTCGAGGACATAACCGAAATCGGCCTTCAGTTCGGACGTCAGTCCCTTTGAACCGAAGAGACCGATCTCCTCCTGGACGGTGAAGGCGACCTCCACCGGACCGTGGGGGGGCCTGTCGGCCAGGAGATCCGCCAGGGCGGCGAGGATGATCGCGATCCCCGCCTTGTCGTCCGCCCCGAGGACCGTCTCGCCGTTGCTGGTGATGACCCCGTCGCGGAGAACCGGCTTCATCCCGTCGGTGGGGCCCACGGTATCCATATGGGCGCAGAGCAGGATCGTGGGGCCGGGGGCCGTACCCGGCAGGCGGACGATGAGGTTTCCCGTGTCGCTCCCGCTCCGGGGCGCCGAGTCGTCCACCTGGACCTCCAGGCCCATCCCCTTGAGTTTCTCGATGAGGTATTCGGCCACAACGGCCTCCTTCCGGGAGGGGCTGTTGAGCGAAGCCAAGGCCATGAACTCCTGTACGACGTCGATCTTCATAGAAATCCAAGCTCCTTGAGTATCGTTCCGACAGGACAGGGGCACACGCCGCCATCGCGTCCGTATTCAGAGGTCCACCATCGTCCTGAACGGTGGACCGATTATGGCCGTTTGTTTTAAACGATTCAAGCTTTTATTATTGACTTCCCATCCCCTTTTGGTAGATTTTCTGGGGATGTTCAATCAGGGCAGCCTGACCCCATGGCGGGACGGACTTCCCCGCCGTATCGACCTTTTCGGACAATGAGAACGATGGACACGCCTTCCCCTAACAAGACAGCAAAAGAAAACCGGACCCTCACGGCGGTCCCGGGCATCCGGGTCGGCCACTGGACGCTGGCGGAGCGGCCGACCGGCTGCACGGTCGTCCTGTGCGGGGCGGGCGCCGTTGCCGGCGTCGACGTCCGCGGCGCCTCTCCGGGAACCCGTGAAACGGACCTCCTGAATCCAGTCAACTCGGTCCAGCAGGTGCACGCGGTCGTTCTTTCCGGTGGAAGCGCCTTCGGCCTCGATGCGGCCTCCGGCGTCATGCGGTACCTGGATGAAAAGAATATCGGATTCAAGGCAGGACCGATCAACGTGCCGATTGTCCCGGCCGCCGTCCTCTTCGATCTCGACGTGGGCGGGGACCCGAAGATCCGTCCGACCGCGGAGTGCGGCTATCGTGCTGCGCAGGCCGCCACGGCCGATCCGGTCGCCGAGGGCAACGTCGGCGCGGGCGCCGGGGCCACGATCGGGAAGATTGCCGGATCGGGCCGCGCCATGAAAAGCGGGCTCGGCAGTGCAGCGATCGTGCTGCCCGACGGCCTGATCATCGCAGCCCTCGTGGCGGTGAACGCCCTGGGCGACGTGATCGACCCGTCCACTGGCGCGGTCGTCGCCGGGGTGCGCACCCCAGACGGGAATGACCTGGCCGACGCGCGCCGGATTTTCCAGTCGGAGGAGTACCGCACGCCAGGATTCGGCGAAAACACGACGATCGGCATCGTTGCGACGAACGCCAGGCTGGACAAGGCCCAGGCGACCAAGGTCGCGCAAATGAGCCATGACGGATACGCCCGTGCCATCGCCCCCGTCCATACCCCCTACGACGGCGATACGATCTTCGCGCTCGCCACGGGCGAGGGGGCCGGTGAGGCCGACCTGGGGAGGATCGGCGCCCTGGCGGCCGATGTCATGGCCGAAGCGATCCTCCGGGCCGCGCGCGGTGCCCGGAGCATTCCGGGCTATCCGGCGGCCCGTGACCGGCATCGTTGAGTTTCGGGGAGAAGGCCTGCATTCCCCGGCCGTCCGGATACGGAAAGGAGATAGAAGCCGATGAAGAGAGACCAAATGACGATCGCCGGGACGGTCCTTGCCCTCGCGACCCTCATTCTCATTTCACTGCCGGGCGGGACCGCGGCCAAGAGCGCCGAGGGGGAAGGCGGCCTGGGTCCGCAGTCGGTCCAGGCCATCGGGGTCAAGAAGGTTTTGATGGTCGCAGTCCGGTTCTCCGATGTGACCCCGACCGTTCCCCTTGATGTACTCAGGCAGAAGGTCGTGGAAAGATTCAACGCCTATGTCGCCGAGCAGTCCTACGGACTCGCCTCGATCCAGGCCGACTTTCGGGGTTATGTGCTGCTCCCCGACCCCATCGCCCACTACAAGATCAGCCCCTACAACTTCCAAGTGGACAGGAGCAGAATCCGGAAGCTGATCGAGAACACCATGACAGCCATCGAAAAGGAGACGGATTTTGCCGCCTACGATCACCTGCTGATCATCCCGGCGGTCCAGACGACGCCCGGGAAGGGATACGGGATGATCTGCTACTGCGCCAACCCGGGCATGCTCTCGGGGGTCACGAAGCGCTATGTCCCCCGGTACGAGACGCTCAGGTCTGCGGGCGGCAAGGAATTCAAAGGCGGGGTCTTCGTCGCCACCGAGAACGCCCATATCGGCATGCTCGCCCACGACTACTTCCATGCCCTCGCCGGGATCGACGGCGGCAAGCGGCTGGTGCCCTGCCTCTACGATTACGAGCGACAGTCCGACTCCTCGGCCGGCCTCCCTTCCTTCGAACACCACACCACCTACATGGGGCCCTGGGACATCATGTCCCAGCACTTCGTGAAACGCTCCGAACCCCCTCCGGGTATCTCCTCCTTCACGAAGATCCGCCTCGGCTGGATCCAAGCCGGGCAGGTCCGGATCGCCAAGCCAGGCGAGACCCTGTTCGCGGTCCTCTCTCCCCTCTCCAGGGGGGGCGAATGCCTGGCGGTCAAGATCCCCCTGGGAAGCGGGAAGTATTACCTCATCGAGAACCGGCAGCCGATCGGATACGACCGGGTGCTGCCCGATTCGGGGATCCTGATCTTGGAGGTCGATCCCGAGGCCGCCGAGGGATACGGAACCGTGGAGGTCAAGGACGCGGGCGGCGTCAGCGGTTTTGCCCAGGCGCCCTATATCCTGGAGGTTGACAAAAGATCTCTCTTCAAGGACTGGTGGAACAACATCGCCGTCATCCCCCTCTGGAAACAGAACGAGGACATTGCCGTTCTGGTCACACACCCCGACCGAAGCGAAGGCGCGATTCGGGCGGCCAGGGCAATCCAGGCCCTGCTCAACCGGAACGCCGCATCGGATCAGGCCGTCCTCCGCGGGGCGATCGAAGCCTTCAAGGGCGGCGATTTCGAAAAGGGTCTTGCGATCGCCACGGGGCAGTCCAAGGCGCCCTAGGCCGGGCGAAAAGCGGCCCCCGGCCGCGACGGGGTCGGCAGGGGGGCCGGAACATCGCACCCGGGAGATTGGATATGTCGGCCTATGTCCTCGTTCACGGCGGAAGCGTCGACGGCACCG
>JAJFUM010000240.1 GCA_021372415.1 Deltaproteobacteria bacterium | reverse complement strand
CAGGGGCGGCAGGGCGGCCAGCCTCAGTGCCAGGCCGCGGGCCTCCTCCTGGACCCTCTCGGGCGGGACGACGCGGTGAAGCAGGCCCAGCCGCCCCAGTTCCCCGGCCGTGGCTACCTCCCCGAGCAGCAGCATTTCCGTCGTTTTCGACAACCCCACGAGCCTCGGCAGCAGCCACGTGGAGCCCATGTCGGTCGCCGGCAGGCCGCGGTGCACGAAGGTCATCCCGAATTTCGCGTTCTCCGACGCCACGCGCAGGTCGCAGTACAGCACGAAGCAGAAACCCGCCCCGGCCGCCACGCCGTTGACCGCCGCCACCATCGGCTTTTCAACGCGCATCATCCGCTGCGCGAGCAGGCAGAAGCTCCTCTGCACGCCGTCCAGGGTGCCGGCATCCGCCTCCCGCCCCGCGAGCAGGACCTCCTGCATGTCTCCGCCCGCGCAGAATCCCTTGCCGGCCCCGGTCAGGACGATGGCCCTGACCTCCGGATCCGCCTCCAGATCGTCCATCAGTCCCGTCAGTTCCTTGACCATCACCGTGGTCATGGCGTTGAGCTTCTGGGGCCGGTTGAACGTCACCGTCGCCACCCCTTCACGATGATCCACCAGCAACGTCGAATAGGCCATCCGCTTCTCCCTCACCTGCCCTCAGGCTCGACGGCGGTCACCGGGGCCGCCGCTCCGACCCCTCCCCGAATCCATGCCAGCGGGCAAAGGCATGAAGGGGCTCACGTTCCGTCCGGACGTCGTTCGCCGCGAAGGCCGGATCGGGATAACCGATCGAGATCCCGATGATGATCCGCTCCGATTCCGGGATTCCCGTGTGCCGGCGAATCACCTCCGGATAGGAAACGCCCTGCTGGGCGATGCACGTCCCCAGTTGAAAATCCATGGCCGCCAGACACAGCGACTGGACGAAAAGGGCGACGTTGAACGCCATGACCGGGCCGGACAGGGCATCCGGCGCGGACAGGATGATCACGGCAGGGGCGTCATAGAAGCGAAATCCCTTGAACATCCATTCCTGCCGTCCCCAGGCGTCCCCCCTGGCGATCCTCATGGCCCCAAAGAGCTGTTTGGCCACGGCGATCTGGCGTTGCCGGAACAGGGGCTCCCGCGCCTCCTTCTGCGGGTCCTCGGCCAGGACCTCCACATGGGGCCAGACCCCGGCACTCAACTGGGCGACGTTCTCCTCCTTGATCCTCTCCAGGACCTCTCCCGCGATGACGTCCGCCTTCCACGGCTGGAAATTCCTCGACGACGGCGCCTGAGAGGCGATCGTCAGGAGCTCCTCCAGCACCGCCGCGGGCACGGGGTCGTCCTTGTACCCGCGGATGCTCTTCCTGGACCGTATGGACTCAACGACGTTCACTGGAAACCCTCACAGGGGATTTCGGTGCGGACACCGCCGCAGTCTTGACAGGGTCTTTCCCGGCCGGCGCCCGATACCGGCCGCGGCCGGGAAAGACCCGTCACTTCGAACCGACGGCTAGAAGACCTCATCCAAGGCCCATACCGGCCGGTACTTGTAATATTCCGGCGGATGGGCCTTGGCCAGCCCGTCGTAGGTCGCACGGGCGAGCGTGACGGCCCCCTTGCTGTTCCGGTAGAGCCGCGCGAGCGCCTTCCCCTCCAGCGCCACGAGGATCTTGACGATCTCCTCGTCCGAAGCGGGAATCTGCTCCTTCAACTCCGCCACGGTCATGTGGAGGCCGGGGTTGACCCGGTAGTTCTCGGCCAGCGCTGCGAGGCCCCCCTCCTCCGTTGCCGGATACTTCGGCAGATCCTCGGCCTTGCCGATCGGCATCGGGATCTTGAGCGTCTCGTCCATGACCCGGCGGGGGACCTTCAGGTCGGCCGCCATCTGCTTGAGGCCCTGCCGATAGATGAGCATCCGCATGACGTCGTTGCTGCCCGCCGCGGTCTCGTTGATCTTGGCGTCCCGCATGATCCTCTCGACGGGATAGAACTTGGTCACGCCGTCGCCGCCCATGCACTGAATGGCGTTCAGCACGAAATCGCGCATCAGCCGCTCCGTGTTGTTGAGCTTGAGCATGGCCGGATAGAGCGCCGAATCGCCGCCCTGGTCGAAGAGGTACGCGGTATAGTAGGTCAGGAGCCGCGACATGCTGAGGTTCGTGATCATGTCGGCCAGCTTGAACTGGTTGGTGGGCAGATCCACCGTGGGGTGACCGAACTGGATCCGGTGCTCCAGGTGGAAAGAGGCGTAGGAGAGGGCCTCGCGCATCCCGCCCAGGCTCGTGGCGGCGGCCACCGTCCGCTCCACGTTCAGGCCCGCCATCATGA
>JAJFUM010000228.1 GCA_021372415.1 Deltaproteobacteria bacterium | reverse complement strand
GCCGCAACGGCGCCGATCATGACGATGTTTCCCAGGATCGGGTTCCCGAGCTTGATCGCCTCGGCCGTCGCATCGAGGAAATGGGCCTCGGCCGAAAGGGCTGAAACCGCCTCGCGGATCTGCTCCGGCGGGGGATATTCGGCCTCCCCGGTGATCACCCCCACCGGGTAGATCGGCCGCATGTTCACCAGGACCCGGACGGCGGGGTTGCCGTATTCGGCCAGGACCCGGATCGCCTCGATCGGCTCGATGGCCACGACCAGGTGCGCCCCTCCCTTGGGGATCTGGGGGCTCCAGACCTCTGCGGCGGAGACGCGGATATGGCTCATCACCGATCCGCCCCTCTGGGACATGCCGAAGGTCTCCCCGATCGTCACCTTGAACCCCCTGCGGACCAGCATGTTCGACAGGACCCGCGAGGCCATGACGTTCCCCTGGCCTCCCACCCCGGTGATCACGATGCTGTACGGATCGCTCGTCAGTTTCTTCATGCCTCGGCCGCCTCCTCGCACTTGATCGCCCCGGCCGGGCAGATCCCGGCGCAGACCCCGCATCCGGCGCAGATCACCTCGTCGACCTTCGCCTTGGCGGCCTGGCGGTCCCACAACAGCCCCGGGCAGCGGAAGATCCGCGTGCAGAGGCGGTTGCAGCCGCAGGCCTCGCCCCGGCAGAGGCGTTCGTCGACCCGGACCCGGAACCGTTTTTTGCCCTTCTTCTCCGGAGAGAGGGCGCAGGATTGCTGGAGGATCAGGACCCTGACGCCGCTCCCCTCCTCCAGAAGGCGGTTGAGCGTCTCGCGCGTTCCGGCCAGGTCAAAGGGGTCCTTGACAACGACCTTGGCGCCCATGGCCGAGCAGAGGGCGGCGATGTCGATCCGCGGGGAGGGCTTCCCCATGGCGTTGACGTCGCTGCCGGGATGGGACTGGAACCCTGTCATCGCCGTCCCGCTGTTGTCCAGGACGATGAAGATCAGGTCCGCCTCCTGATGGACGGCGTTGACCAGCGCCGGCATCGCCGCGTGGTAGAAGGTCGAGTCGCCGCAGACGGTCAGGGCCGGCTGTTCCATGCCGAAGGCCCCCAGTTTGCCGAACCCGGAGGCCAGCCCGGTCCCCGACCCCATCGCGTGGAGGGTCTTGGTCGTGTGGAACCCGGCGGCGGGGAAGATGGCCCCCATGGCGTAGCAGCCGATGTCTCCGCAGACGAAGCCGCCGCGGCCGTCCCGCTGCAGGGCCTCGCGGATGACCCAGAAGGAGGCCCGGTGCGGACAGCCCGGGCAGAAGGTCTGCTCCCGCCTGGGGGCCAGGGCCGCCATGGCCTGGAGCTTCCGGCCGTATTCCGGGTCCGCCGCGGGGGGCTCGATCCCCAGGATCCGGCAGAGGGCCGCCGTCACCAAGTCCGGGTCGAGCTCGCCCACCATCGGCAGCGTCCCGTCGTTCTTGCCGAAGAAGGTCTTGATCCCGATGGCGCGGGCCTCTTCGGCGGCCAGGATCTTGACGTGCTCCTCGAGAAAGGGCAGGACCTCCTCGACGATGAGGACCTTGTCGGTCTTCGACAGATGCGCCTTCAGGAGCCCCGGCGGCAGGGGCCAGGTCGTCCCCAGCTTGAGGACGCCGACGCGGTCCCCGGCCCCGAGCCTGGAGACGGCCTCCCGGCTGTAGAGGCTGCAGGCGCTGCTGGTGATGATCAGCAGTTCCGGCCTCTCGGGGCCGGTGTAGCGGTTGAAGGGGCTCGTCTCGAAGAGGGCGGCGGCCCTCCGGATCTTCTCCTGCTGGCGGCGGTGCTTCTCGACGACCGGGGCGCTGATCATGGCCCCCCTCTCGGGGTCGGCCGGCGGACCGTCGCAGAGGAAGGCCGCCCTTCCCCCCGCTTCCGGCAGGGGTCCGAGGACCACGTTGCCGCTGGCGTGGGACATGCGGGTCACGCTGCGGACCATGACGATGTTCCGGATGGCCTCGGAAAGCTCGAAGGCCCAACGGGTCATCTCCTTGGCCTCCTGGAAGTCCCCCGGCTCGAGAAGCGGGATCTCCATGATCCGCGCGAAATGGCGGGACTCCCCCTCGTTGACGCTCGATAGGGCGCCGGGATCGTCGCAGGTGACCAGGACCATCCCCGCCCGCGTCCCGGATCCGGTCAGATGGAGGAGAAAATCGGAGGCGACGTTGACGCCGTTCTGCTTCATCACGCAGAGCGAGCGGAGCCCGGAGAAGGAAGCGGCGGCCGCCACCTCCATGGCCACCTTTTCGTTGGTGGACCACTCCACGTAGGGTCGCCCCTCCCCCGGGGCGCGGGAGAGCGTCTCGATGATCTCCGAAGAGGGGGTCCCGGGGTAACCGGCCGCGACCCGCACCCCGGCCTCCAGGGCGCCGCGGGCGATCGCCTCGTTCCCCATGAGCAGGACCTCCGCCCCTTGACTTGCTTTGCCGTCCATCCGCTTCTCCGTCCGGTCTTTCCCGGTCTTCATCTCCTGCAGGGTCATGACCGCCCCCCCTGCCGGGCTGCCGGGGCCGGGGCGGCGGCCGTCTTGCCCGCTGCCTCGGCGGCCGCCCGCTTCTTGCCCATGGAGGCCGCCTTGAGCCTTTCGAGATTCCCCTCCGGGACATCCCGGAATTCGAGGACCCCCCGGCTGCACGCCGTCTCCAGGAGATCCAGGCCCCGCTCGGTCCGGACGATCACCTGGTTCCAGGAGCGGGCCTCCTGCCATCCCTCGGGCAGGCGGGCCGATCCCACGGAAAGGTCGCTGAATTCTGCCGTCATGTCGTCGCAGGAGCGGCAGGCTTCCCGGACGCAGGGGGTCACCTCGTCCAGGGAGACCGGAAGTGTCCCCGCAGGCGTATATACCTCGAGGGTATGGTAGCGGCTGGGCGGGATGTCCATCCCGGTGATGGCGGCCAGGCCTGTTTTGCCCCCGAGCAGGGCGGTCAGCTTCGGCCAGTCCAAGGCCCATCCGCAGAAGAGGCCCACCACCAGCCCCAGTTTCGCCATGTCCCGATCGGGGTCCGTCACGCTCAGGGTCCGCATCTTGGCCAGGGCCAGGGCCTGGCAGGGGGTGGCCACGACGCCGATCCGCGTCGCGTCGCTCCCGAGGGTCCTGTTGAATTCGGCGATCGTGGGGGAAACGACGAAGCGGCTCCCGGCCAGACCCGCGACCGCCTCGGGGTCGCGGACCGTGACGGGCCGGGGCAGGAGGCCCTCGCCCTTTCCGGCCAGGACCGCCGCATCGATCCACCCCTCCCGGAGGGCCAGGGCGACGAGCGCACTGACGGTCCCGCCGTGCTGCGACCGGCGCCGGATCCCCTCGTCGGCGGCCCGGGTGAGGTACAGTCCCCGAAACGGCCCCAGTTCCGGGGTCAGGTCCGCGCCGCCGAAGCGTTGCCGGAGGGCTTGAAGATCCGCGGGCGTCCGCGGGCAGACGGCCCAGCAGCGCCCCTGGCTGAGGTCGCAGGCGTGGAGGGTGACCGTCCGGTCCCGGTAGGAGGCCTGATAGGGGCAGATATTGACGCAGGCGCCGCAGCCCGTGCATCGACCGGTCCCGAGGACCTCCCGTTCAAGCTCCCGCTGTCCCCCCTGCCCTCCCTGTCCCTTTTCCGGCTCCGAACCCCGCTCGCGCATCCGCATGACCGCCCCTTAATCCCCACATGATCGATCCCAGGAATGGTCGGGCCTTTCCCTGGTTTGGTCCGTCAT
>JAJFUM010000217.1 GCA_021372415.1 Deltaproteobacteria bacterium | reverse complement strand
GGATTGCGCAGGTGAACACGGCGGTAGCGGAGATGGACAAGGTGACGCAGCAGACGGCGGCGACGGCAGAGGAGTCGGCGAGTGCTGCGGAGGAGATGAATGCCCAGGCCCAGCAGATGCGAGGATACATCAACGACCTGGTGGCTGTCATCGGCGGCCGCGTCAACGGGTCACGGTCCCCTGCGGTCGAGGCGATTGCTGCGGCCCCGGCGGCCAAGCAACTCCCGAAGACCGAGTTGCTGGCCCCGGTCCATGCGTCCCCGGGGAAACCGGCAAAGCCCAGGGCGGTAAAACCATCGGAGGTGATCCCCTTCGATGGAGATGAGCAGGGAGGATTCAAGGACTTCTAAGGGGGTAGCCATGGCCTAGGAACGCCAAACCTATCCGGATACTGAAAGCGACACGAGCGGGGAACTATGGAACCACGGCAATCTCTACGAGAGGATTTTGGCTGGTTGAGGGCAGAAAAAAACTGGAGGTGGCCCGGGGGCGGGAACCGGGAAGGGGCTCCGGACTGGTTCCGGGAGATCCTGGAGAGGGCCCCGGTGGGGGCCTGTGTTGTCCGGGACGGCCTCGTTCAGTACGCCAACCCCGCCCTCATGGGGATCATCGGCGGCGTTTCGCCGGACCCTTCCGCCGGTCCCGTCCCCCTGGCTGAATTTCTCCATCCCGACCACCGCCAGAGATTCATGGACCGTTACGAACGGTTCATCGCCTCCGCATCGGAGGAATGGGTCTGCAGGATGGAATTCCTCCACCGGCAGGGCCACGGGGTCTCCGTTGAGGTCAAGGCCTGCCGAATCGCCGCCGGGGGACCCGAGTCCTCGATCCTGCTTTACGTGCATGGCACGGAGAAGGCAAAGGGCCTGAACCTCTGGGGAGATGAGCGTTTCAAGTCCCTGATCGAGAACGCCTCGGACATCATCATCGTCCTGGACGAGAAGGGGACCATCACCTACGAGGCCCCCTCCGCCCGGAACATCATGGGATATCCCGACGGCTATTTCATCGGCAGGAACCCCTTCGATCTCATCCATCCAGATGACCGGCCTGCCGTCGAGGAGGCCTTTCGGGCCCTGCTCGCATCGAATCATTTTGAGCTGCATAGCCCCTTCCGCTTCCTGAAGGCGGACGGGACCTGGATCTACCTGGACGCCATGGGCAAGAACCTCCGCGAGACGCCGGGAATCCGGGGTTATATCGTCACCTGCCGGGACATGTCCTTCCGGGTCCAGTCGGAGAAACGACTCGAACAGAATCTGGCGATGACGCGGTCCCTGATCAACGCCATGGGCAATGCGGTCCTCCTGCTCGACAACCGGGGCGTCATCCTGGCCGCGAACCACATGATCGCCCGGTACCTGAGAAAACCGCTGGACCAGCTCATCGGGACCGACATCGCCGACTCGATGCCCCCCGACGACCTGAAAAAGTGGCAGAATCGCTGGCAGCGGTTTCAGCAGGGCGGGGAACCCATCCGCTACTGCGACCGGATCGGCCGGCGGGAATTCGACCTCTCCGTCCATCCCCTGAGCGACGCCGACGGGCAGCTCGTCCAGATCGCCATCTTCGGCTACGACGTGACCCAACACAAGATCGACGAGGAGGCCCTAAGGGCGTCGCGGCGGGAGTGGATGACGATCTTCCAGGCCGTCGGCCACCCCACGGTGATCCTCGATGCCGATCAGCGGATCATCCAGGCCAATCAGGCCGCCTGCCTGGCCCTGGGAAAGAAAGAGCCGGAGATCATCGGCCGAAAGTGTTACGAAGTCTTCCACGGGCCGGGCCTGGATTGCCCGCCCTGCAGGTGTCCGATGCAGCGCCTGCTTGTCACCGAGGAGAGCGAAACCGGCGAGATGGAAATGGAGGCCCTCTGCGGGGATTACATCGTCTCCTGCACGCCGGTCCTCGATGCCGAGGGGAAACTGGAGAAGGTCGTCCATATCGCCACCGACATCACCGAACGCAAGCAGGCGGAGCGGAGGCTGGAGGGGGAGCGGGCCTTCCTGAGGCAGGTGATCGACGCTGTTCCCGTGTTCATCTCCGTCAAGGACGCCGAGGGCCGTTTCGAGCTGGCGAACAAGGCTCTGGCGAAGGCCTGCGGGACCACGCCGGAACTCCTCATCGGCAGGACGATGGCGGATTTCAACCCGAACATGGAGGAAGTCGAGCGGATGCACCGGGACAACCTCGATGTGATCCGGAACTGCCGGGAGTTGTTTGTCCCCGAGGAGAAGATGACCTATCCCGATCCCTCGGTCCAGTGGCTTTCCATCTATAAGGCTCCCCTCATGGGGGAGGACAACCGATGCCAGAGGATCCTGACCGTATCGACGGACATCACCCATCTGAAGACCGCCGAGGAGGAGAAGCGGCTGCTCCAGAGCCAGCTCCTGCGTGTCCAGAAGATGGAGGCGATCGGTACGCTGGCGGGCGGGATCGCCCATGACTTCAACAATATCCTCATGGGCATCCAGGGGTATATCTCGCTGCTGCTGTTCGACACGAACCCGGGGCACCCGCACCGGGCGAAACTGTCGGATATCGAAAGCTACATCGAGCGGGGGGCGGGTCTGACCAAGCAGCTCCTGGGATTCGCCCAGGGGGGTAAGTACGACGTGATGCCCACCGACATGAACGAACTGGTCGGGAAGAACGCCGAACTCTTCGGCAGGACCCGCAAGGAGATCTCCATCATCAGATCCTTTGCCCCCGACCTCTGGGCCGTGGAGGTCGATCAGGGACAGATTGACCAGGTCCTGCTCAACCTCTTCATCAACGCCTCCCAGGCGATGCCCGGCGGGGGAAATCTGGAACTCAAGACCGACAATGTCGTCGTCGCGGAATCCGATGAGAGGCGCATCGACGTTCGGCAGGGTCGCTATGTCCGGATCACCGTGTCGGACAACGGCATGGGGATGGACAGCAACACCCTGGAGAGGGCCTTCGATCCCTTCTTCACCACCAAGCCCAAGGGGGTGGGGACCGGTCTGGGCCTGGCCTCGGCCTACGGGATCATCAAGAATCACGGGGGCAGCATCCAGGTCTTCAGTGAACCCGGCAAGGGGACGACTTTCAACATCTACCTGCCCGCCTCGGAGAACAAGCCGTCCGTCCGTCAGCCGAGAGACGAGGCCCTCCTCACCGGCAAGGAGACCATCCTGGTGGTTGACGACGAGAGAATCAACATCACAGCCATGGTGGAGATGCTGGAGATGCTCCACTACCGCGTCCTGCCCGTAGGGAGCGGCCAGGAGGCCGTCGCCGTCTATATGGAGAAGGGCAAGCAGATCGACCTGGTCATCCTGGACATGGTCATGCCCGGGATCGGCGGCGGCAGGACCTTCGACATCCTCCGGGAGATGAACCCCGACATCAACGTGATCCTGGCCAGCGGCTACAGTGCAGGGGGCGAGGTGAGGCAACTGCTCAACCGCGGATGCCGGGGGTTCATCCAGAAGCCATTCCAGCTCCAGACGCTGTCCCGGAAGGTCCGGGAGGTCCTGGACAGAAAGGTCCAGAGGGCCGCCTGAGGACCTGTCGTCAGGTCCCGTCCCCGTATCCGAATTCCCGAAGCATCCTGGGGTCCGTCGTCCAGTCTTTCTGGACCCGGACAAAGAGCTCCAGGAAGATCTTCGCGGCGAAAAACCGCTCCATCTCGATCCGCGCCTTCGTACCGATCTGCCGGAGCATCGCCCCTTTCTTCCCGATGAGGATCCCCTTCTGAGAGTCCTTGGCTACGTGGATGGTGGCGCTGATCCGGATGAAGTTCTTGGCCTCGTCCTCCTTGAAGGCGTCGACGACCACGGCGGTGGAGTAGGGGATTTCCTTGTGGGTCAGGAGGGTGATCTGCTCCCGGACGAACTCGGCGGCGATGAAACGCTCGGACCGGTCCGTCATCATCTCCTCCGGGAAATAGCTGGGCCCTTCGGGGAGAAGATCGCGGATCTGGCGGACCAGGCCCTCCACGCCGTCACCTTTCAGGGCGGACAGGGGGATGATCTCCCGGAAGGGATGCAGAACCCGGAAGGCGTCGATGAGGGGCAGGAGCAGGGGCTTGGGCACCAGGTCGATCTTGTTGATGACCAGGATCGCCGGCAGCGCCGTTTCCCCCAGGGCCTCGATGATGAATCGGTCCTCGGGATGGGGGGCCTTGCCGGCCTCGACGATCAGCAGGAGCAGATCCACGCTTCCGAAGGTGCCGGTGGCTGCCTCGACCATCGCCCGGTTCAGGGGGGTGCTGGCCCGGTGGATGCCGGGGGTGTCCAGGAATATCAACTGGCCGGGTTCGGTCCCGGCGAGGTTGCGGATCCCCATGATCTTGTTGCGCGTCGTCTGGGGTTTGTGGGTCGTGATGGCGATCTTCTCGCCGACAATCGCATTCAGAAGCGTCGATTTGCCTACGTTGGGCCTGCCGATGATGCTGATGAATCCGGAACGGTGCATGGGTTCCTCCCTCACGGGGACCCGGGATCTGCGGACCTCCCTGCTTCGAGGGGCCGGGCGCCTGGGTCTTGGCGTCACGATAGCACGTCCGGGGAGGGCATGCAAACCTTCCCTCGATTTTGCTTGATTCGCGGCCGGTCCCTGGGTTAATTAAGACGACCTCGAAAAAACCCTTTTGGCAGGACCGGAGGAGTTTGGATGATGTCCGGAGAGGAGAGACCGGGACGGAGGCCCTGGCGGGAGCAAGCGACCCGCATGGCCCTGTTCTTCGACCTGGAGAACAACGGGACCGACTTTCGGACCGAGATCCTGGCGGGGCTGACCACCTTCCTGGCGACGATGTACATCATTGTCGTCAATCCCGCGATCGTGGCGGCGGCCGGCATGCCCGCCCCTGGTGTCCTGACGGCCACGGTCCTGGTGAGCGCCCTGGCCAGCATCGGCATGGGGCTCTGGGCGCGAAACCCGATCGTCGTCGCCCCGGGGATGAGCCTGAACACCCTTTTCGCCGTCAGCGTCGTGAAGACCGGGGGCGTCCCCTGGGAAACGGCCCTGGGGTGCGTCTTCTGGTCCGGGGCGATCTTCCTGGCCCTGGCCTCCTGTGACCGAAACAAACGGCTCGTCCACAGCATCCCGAGAGAGCTCCGCTTCGGCATTGCCGGCGGAATCGGCCTTTTCATCGCCCTGCTCGGCCTGGAGACCGGGGGGATCGCCTCGGGCGCGGCCTCGGCCTCGCGGCTCGGCCTGGCCGTCTTCCTGGCGGGGCTCGTGATCACGGCGATCCTGATGGCCCGGCAGGTCCGGGGGAGTTTCATCCTGGGGATCGGCGCCACGACCCTCATCGCCTGGGCGGCCGGCCTGGCCTTCGGGAACGGGCCCGGCCCGGCGGGTCAGGCGGCGCCGCTCGCCGCCTGGACGGGGTGGTGGGCCCCGCCGGACTTCAGCCTGTTTGCCCGGGTCGACCTCCTGGGCGCGCTCAGGGTGGCCCACTGGCCGGTCATCCTCGTCTTTCTCTTCTCCTGCTTCTTCGACAGCCTGGGGACCTGCGTCGGGGTCTGCGAGGCGGGGAACCTCGTGGACGAGGAGGGGGTCCCCCGGCGGCTCGGACGGTCCCTCCAGGCCAACGCCATTTGGGTGGCCCTCTCGCCGATTCTGGGGACCACGCCGGCCACGGCCTACATCGAATCGGCCACGGGCGTCAAGGAAGGGGGGCGGACAGGGCTCACGGCGGTGGTGGCGGGGCTCCTCTTCCTGCCCTTCCTGTTCCTTTCTCCGCTCCTCTCGCTGGTCCCGGCCGTGGCCACGGCGCCGGTCCTGGTCCTGGTCGGGGTCTTCATGATGAAGCCCCTGATCTATCTGCGCTGGGAGCGCTTCGACGAAACCGTGCCCTTCTTCCTGGCCCTGATCCTCATGCCGCTGGCCCATTCGATCTCGGTCGGCATCATCTGGGGGTGTCTGAGCTGGACGGCGATCAAGGTCGGGTGCGGCCGCTGGCGGCAGGTGCCGCCCTTCCTGTGGGCCATGGACGGCGTGATGATCCTCGTCCTCGCGACGTCGGGCCGATTCTTCCACTGAAGCGGAATCCCGGAGGCCCCGCAAAGGCGGACTGAAACGATATGGCGGACAAGCAAAGGGAGACCGGCGGCGAACTGGTCGAAAAGAACATCCGGACCTACCAGACCCTCCTGAAGGGCAGCGTGGACATCCACCTGGAATCCTTTGTGGAGACCCATCTGGAGATGGAGCCGACGCTGCACCCCCTGGCCGAATCCAGCCAGATCGACATCACGGCCTTCCTGTACGCCGCCATCCGCCTGCCGGACTGCATCCATCAGGTCAGGAGGGTCTTGCTGGGGCAGTCCGAAGAGGTGTTCAAGGAGGCGGGGATCGCGGACATCTTCGACTGGCGCGAGGTGACGGCCAACGCCCGGCGCCGCCAGACCCTCTTCGACGGCCGCAGCACCCTGGCGGCCTTCGTGACCAGCATTTCGGACGTGGACGACATCCTCCCGTCCCTGGTCGTCTTCCAGATCGAGTGGAACAAGATGCACGCCCTGCTCGCGGCCTCTTCCCTGGGTCCGGAGCTGGCCCAAGGCCGGCAACCGGCGAGCGGGGCGGACGAGCAGATCCGCCAGCTCCTCCGGATCAACGAGGAGGACTGGCAGCTCATCCACAGGGGATGGGGGACCGACTGGGATGCGAAGCTGCGGGCCATTGCGTCCGAGCCCAAGGGGATGCGGATCACCCTCATCAAGGGCGGCTTCAGCGAGTACCGGCGGGTCGTCCAGCAGTGGTGGACCGAGCTGTCGCAGCATTTCGAGGAGACCCTCCTGGAGTTCCGGCCGATCTACCTCACGTCGAGCAACATGACCGCCTTCTCGGACCTCCTGTGCGGCTTTGTGCCGGCGCAGCGGGACGCCATCCTCGAGTTCGCCCTGGACACGAAGCTGGATGGGTTCGAGGATCGGTGGCGCCGGGCCAGGGACGACCGGGACGAGCTGGGGATGGCGGACCTCCTGTACCACGCGACCCGCGACTACCTGAAGGGTTCCGAAGCGGCCGCCCGCCGCTACGCCGAGATGGAGGCCGAGGCCGGCATCCTCAATTTCAACCGGCGCCAGACCCTCGACCTGCCCGCCCAGGTCATCGACCTCCGAAGCCTGCCGCCGGAGCGGATGGACCCGCGGCTCCGCGTCCGTAAGATCGAGGCCCTCAGGGAGAGCCGGGCAATGATCGTCAACATCGAGTATCCCCTGGGGTTCGCCGCCTACCACGTCTTTTCCCAGATCGCCGCCAGCGCCAGGAAGATCCTGGGCGTCTACATCCTGGGAAAGGCCGCCACGATGAGCGCGCGGATCGGCGACATCATGATCCCCAACGAGGTCTTCGACCTCCACTCGAAAAACACGATCTACTTCAAGAACTGCTTTTCCCTGAAGGACTTCCAGGAGCTGACCCGGAACGTCGCGGTTCTGGACCGGCAGAAGGCCCTGACCGTCCGGGGGACCTTCCTCCAGAACAAGACGATGATGCAGGAGTACCACCAGGAGCACTTCAACAGCGTGGAGATGGAGGCGGGGCCTTACCTGTGCGCGGTCTACGAACACCTCTATCCGGAGCGCTACCCCATGAGCGCGACGCTGAACCTCGACAACGAGGCCGAAACCCTCTACGACCTGGGCCTTATTTACTACGCCTCCGACACCCCCTACCACCGGCGGGAGAGCCTCCTTTCCCGCAGCATGGGCATCTCCGGCGTCGAGTCCGTCTACGCCTGCTCGGCCGCGGTCCTCATGAAGATCTTCTCCCGGGAGATCCGTTCCGTCTTGGAGGCGTGAATAACGATAACGTAAAATATTTTTCGCTTTTTGAATTGAAGTAGTACGGCAGTG
>JAJFUM010000214.1 GCA_021372415.1 Deltaproteobacteria bacterium | reverse complement strand
GATCCGGAAGGTCCTGTGGACGATCCGGTCGATCTGATCCGCCGCCGGGGCATGCCGCTCGCGGATCTCAAGGGCCGCGTCGATGGCCGTGTGGTGCTGGCGGCAGCAGGCGTAGGGCTTCATGCCGGCGTAGAGGATCTGATATTCTGCCGTGCCGATTCCCTCGATCACCCGGTCCAGGTCGAACCGGTCCGCCGCGGCCCGGGCAAACCCCAGCGGGCCGTCCAGCCAGCTCGGCGGCCCCTCGAATCCGTTGCGGGCCAGATTCACCGCGTTGATCCCGGTCGCGGCAGCCCAGCCGATGCAGAGCTCCTTGGAGGAGGAACCCTCCCGGTAGTTCTCGTACTGCGAAACCGGCGTCAGATAAGCCGCCGTGCCCAGGGCGCCCAGGACCCGGTCGGCGGGCAGCCTGTAGAGGCTCGCCGCCGCGGCCGCGGCCCCGAGCGTTCCGAGCGTCGCCGCCGGCAGAAAGACCCGGTCCAGATAGATCGACGGGCTGACGGCGCTCCCCACCCGGTTCTCCGCCTCGTACCCCGCGATGACCGCGCAGATGACCGCCCTTCCCCCCAGCCCCAGTTCCTCCGCCAGGGCCAGCGCCGGGGGGATGGTCGTCGCGGCCGGATGACAATGGGAGGTGCGGTGCACGTCGTCCAGCTCCACATTGAAGATCATCGAGGCGTTGGCCAGCGTCGCCAGGGCGGGAGAAGTGGTCTCCCGCCTGCCCCAGAGCGAGGCGAGGCCGGGCGTCCGCTGCGCCATGGCGTATTGCGCCAGCCGCAGGCCCGAATCGGTCCTGGAGGCGGCAAGCGCAATGCCCAGGATGTCGAGCACGCGCCTCTTGACCTCGTGGATGGCTGCCGGCGGGATCCCCTCGTAGACCGTGCCCGCCACTTCCTGCGCCAGGGCGCGGGCCTCCCTGTTCGAAGCCTCATTCATCGCAAGCATGACGAAACCTCACCTTGACCGTTCACGGCGCTGCGCCCTTTCCGGCCACAGCGCCGCCGCCAGTTGCCGCCCGGCAGGAATCGGGATTCCGATCCAACGGCCGGGTGGCGGATTTTTGGCTGCCTCAGTTCTTCTTGAGGCCCAGCCCTGGAACGACCTTCTCGAAGTTCTTTTCGTTCTGGGCCATGAGCTCGGCGGATTCCGCCGCCCCCAGGAACAGCTGGCCGTAGCCGTTCTTGGTCATGAAATCGACGAACTTCGGGTCTTTCACGGCCTTGTGGACCGACTGTTCGAGCCGGGCGATGATCTCCTTGGGCGTGGCCTTGGGCGCCGCCAGGCACCGCCATGTCCCGAAGGAGAAATCCACCCCGGCCTCCTTGAAGGTCGGCACGTCGGGGAACATGGCGTCGCGCTTGTCGTCTGAGATGGCCAGGATGCGCAGCTTCCCGCCCTTCACGAGCGTCGCGACTTCGGCGGGGCTCACGGTGGTCGCCTCCACATGGCCGCCGGCCGTGGCGACGGCGGCAGGCCCTCCCCCGCCGTAGGGGACGTGGGTGAACTGGATCCCCAGCTTGTGCCCCAGCATGGCCGCGGCGATGTGCCAGATGGCCCCAGGCCCGGAGTTGCCGATCCTCATCTTCATGGGGTTCGCCTTGGCGTAGTTCAGGGCGTCCTTCAGGGTCTTCCAGGGGGCGTCCACCTTGACCGTGAAGGCGGAGGGGTCGTTGTTGTGGACGGCGATGGGGGCCAGCTCGCGCCAATCCAGGTAGCTGGACGCCGAATACTTCTGCAGGATCATCGACGGCGTGGCGATGCCCACGGTGTACCCGTCGGGCTTCGCCGCGGCGATCTGGTTGAATCCCAGCAGGCCGCCTCCGCCGGGCTTGTTGACCACCACCACGGGCTTGCCCAGGTCCACCTTCATCACGTCCGCCAGGACGCGCGAGACCAGGTCCGTTCCGCCCCCGGCGGCCCAGGGGACGATCAGGGTGATCTCCCTTTCCGGATACTCGGCCCGGGCCGGGGACGGGCCGGCGAGCCCGATAACGCCGAGGCAAAGACAGAGGATCATGACGAACCGGATGGACCTGCCGACGAACATGCGATTCTTTTTCATATGCTACCTCCTTGATCCGTATTGACGGTTATCACTGCACCGGACTCATTTTCTTTTTGAGCAGCGGGAAGATCGAGACCCCCAGCATCACGATGGCGACCGCCAGGAACGCCAGGGAAATCGGCCTCTCGAAGAAGATGCCGAAGGACCCGTAGGACAGAACCAGGGACCGCCGGAAATGGTCCTCGAACAGCGGCCCCAGCACGAAGGCCAGGATGAGCGGGGTCGATTCGTACTTGAACTTGTCCATCAGGAATCCCACGATCCCGAAAACGATCATGACCCCCACATCGAAGACCGTGTTGGACACGCTGTAGCTCCCCAGCAGGCAGAACAGGAAGATCACCGGGAAGAAGAAGGCGTAGGGGATCTTCAGCATCTGCACCCACAGCCCGATCAGGGGCAGGTTCAGCCCCAGGAGCATGACGTTGCCGATGTACATGCTGGCGATGATGCTCCAGAAGATCTCGGGGTTCTGGGTGATCAGGAACGGCCCCGGCGTGATGCCGTGGATCATCAGGGAGGCCAGCAAGAGGGCCATGGTGGTGTTGGTGGGGATTCCCAGGGACAGGAGGGGAATGAAGGAGGCCGACGGGCCGGAATTGTTCGCCGATTCGGGGCCGGCGACCCCCTCGATGACGCCCGTGCCGAACTTCTCCGGGTACTTGGAGATCTTCTTTTCCATGGCGTAGGACATGGTGCTGGAGATGACGGTGTTGCCCCCGGGGATCACGCCGATGACGAACCCCAGCACGGTCCCCCGGATGATGGGCCACGCCGAGTCTTTCCAGTCCTGCAGGGTCGGAAGGAGGTTCGAGATCTTCCCCGACATGATGCTCCTGAACTCGTCCTCCTCCAGGTTTTTGAATATCTCGGAAATCCCCAGGAGTCCCATGATCACCGGGACCAGCCCCAGGCCGTCCATCAGGGAGGGGACGCCGAAGGTGAACCGCTCCACCCCGTCGATGGAATCGGTGCCGACCGTGCCGAGCATCAGCCCCAGGGCGCCCATCATGAAGGCCTTGAGCTTCGAGCCCGACCCCAGGAAGCTCACGAGGATCAGCCCGCAGAGGATGAGGGAGACGTATTCCGGGGATGAGAACTGCAGGGCGAAGCTCGAGAACGGCGGGGCCAGGAACAGAAGCCCCACCAGGCTGATCGTCCCGGCGATGAAGGAGCCGAAGGCGGCCATTCCCAGGGCCGGCCCGCCCCTGCCCTTGCGGGCCATCTGGTATCCGTCCAGGCAGGTGACGACGCTCGCGGCCTCCCCGGGGATGTTGATGAGGATGGAGGTCGTGGAGCCGCCGTACCTGGCGCCGTAGTAGATCCCGGCCAGCATGATGATGGCCGTGGACGGGGAAAGCGTGAAGGTCACCGGCAGGAGCAGCGCCAGGGCGCCGCTCGGGCCGATGCCGGGCAGGACCCCGATCAGGGTCCCCACGAAGCAGCCCAGGAAGCAGAAGAAGAGATTTTGGGGCTGGAACGCAATGGTCAGGCCGTACCACAACCCGGATATCGAATCCATAACACGACCCCCGATTCACATCTCAGAATTTGATCAGGCCCATGGGAAGGGAAACGCCGAGGCCTGTCTTGAAGAGGAGATAACTGCCCGCCGACAGTAGGAACGCCATCAGCAGCGAGATCGGCCACCTCTTCGCGCTGACCCATTTGAACAGGGAAAGGATGAACAGGAACGTGGTCGCGATGTATCCGAGGGAATCCAGGGCGGCCATGGTGAATACCAGGGAGACCAGGGACATGGCGATCTTCCGCCAGCTCCCCGGCTTCAGCCACAGAGAGACTTCCGGACGGTCCTGCGCCCGGCGCAGCCTCGACTGCACGAAAAGGGCGGCCGACATGACGGACATGACGACGCCCATGACCATGGGGAAGAAGCCCGCGCCGGGCGTGTTCAACTGCCCGATGCCGCTTTTCAATCCCCCGCCGACGAACCCCAGGCCCAATGCAAAAAGCGCCACGCTGCTGATCGAGTCGCTGTTTTTCACCGTTCATGCCCTCCGACGAAAACCATGCCCACCGCAAAAAACGCCATGTCGCTTATCCTGCCGCTGCTTCTTAGCCTTCAGTTTCGCCCATCCGGCGAAGACCATGCCCGCCGCAACGGGCGCCGCGCCGCTGACCGGGCCGCTGCCTTCCCACCCTTCGGCCCGCCCCAGGTCCGCCGGCTCCCCTTTCCTCCGCCTTCGCGGGGCGATCCGTTAAAGAGCCTGAAGCACGTTGTCCCGGACGTTGCGGATGTGGGTCCTGAGCAGCTCGGTTGCCGAATCGATGTCCCTGGCCAGGATGGCCTTCACGATCGCCTTGTGTTCCTGGATCGAGCGCTTCGTCCGCCCCGTGACGGTCGTGCCGAGGTATCTCACCCTCAGTTGCTGCGTCTTGAGGACATCGATGAACTGGGCCAGGCGGCGGTAGCCGGACCTTTCGATGATCAGCTCGTGGAGCTTCACGTCGCTGACCACGGAGATCTCGAAGTCGCCCGCCTCGATGTCCTTCTCCGCCTGGATCAGCAGCGACTCGACCTCGGCAAGGTCCTTCTCCCCGATCTTCGAGATCGAGACCTGCAGGGCCGTGCATTCCAGGACCTCTCTCAGTACGAACATCTCTTCCACGTCTTCCCGCTTGATGTCCGCGACGAAGGCGCCCTTGGTGGGGATGATGACGATCAGCCCATCGTTGTGAAGCTTCTTGAAAGCCTCGCGGATGGGGGTGCGGCTGATGTTGATCTGCTCGGCGATCTTCGCCTCCACCAGCGGCTCGCCGGGCTTGAGCCGGCACGAAACGATGGCGTCCCTGATCAGGCCGTAGGCCTTCTCGCTCAATGAAACCGACGACACGCTGTTGAGCTCTCCTGTCCCCTTCTTCGATTTCATGCGTCATCTCCCCTTATTCGGCGTTGCGCGCTGCTGTCCCGGCCCGCCTTTTCATTCCCTGTCGGCGACCCGGCTCCCTTGTTTCGGGATACTATTAGTATACCGTCGGGATACTGTCAAGCTTTTTTTTGGCAGCCCTCCCTGGCGGGAAACCGCGATCGCCGTTTCCTGAATGCGATTCACCTGATACGTCCGAAATGGCACCAATACTGGATCCCTATGGCATCCCTGCGGCGGCATTCGGCCCGTCCCTCAAAAGAAACGGATCGATGCCCCGCGACCCTTCGGAAGCCGGCCCTTGCGGGGTGAAAGTGACTCTGGCACAAACGGGATACGTCGGGATAAAGCGGGATATGGCGAGATATGCGTCTTGTGTCGTAAGAGTATTTAAGAAAGGCTGAAACGTTTATGATTGGATTACAGGGTTATGCGTGGATTACGCAGGGCATCCTGGTGCGAGGCCCCCTGGTCATGAACGGCCGGGGCAACGATGAAGCGAAATAGCTGATCTTTGTTGGGCGTTTAAATGGTCTTGCCCGCTTTGTAGGCCTCCTTCATGGCCGGCGTTCCTGTGACATCACCCGCATGCCAGACCCCGAGCCCATAGATCACCCCTTTCTCCTTGGCACCGGTAAGGCAGGAGGTAAAGGCCCGGAAGCCTTCCAGGGTCCTGGCCATCGCCTGCTTGCGGCTGTCGGCGGCGGTCACGATGAAATAGAACTCCTTGTTGCGGATTTCCGTATAGCGGGCGCAGGTTCTGTCGATCAGCGTCTTCATCTGGGCATCCATGGTGTAAAAATAGACCGGCGTTGCCATCACGATCACGGCGGCGGCGATCATCTTCTCCAGGACTTCAGCCATATCGTCCTTCTGCGGACAGGGCTTGCCGCCGTTCAGGCAGGCACCGCACCCGGTGCAGTAGTTGATCTTCTTGTCCGGGAAAAATATCTTTTCTACATCATGTCCTGCCTGCTGCGCCCCCGCCATGAACTGGTCGCATAACAGGTCGGAATTTCCGCCCCGCCTGGGGCTGGCGGACAACACCAACACCTTTTTACCCATCTTCCTTATCCTCCACTAAATGACTGCGACGGCTTCACTTCAGCGCCTTGGCCGATACGCCGGCGGAACCATGCTTTTCCCAAAACCGAACGGCGTGGCTCAACCATCCCTCGGCATCCGTCCCGGTGCCGAGTCCAAAGCCGTGTCCGGCAGTTCTGTATCTGCGGTATTCCACCTCTACTCCTGCGTTTCGCAGATTCTCAACACGCCTGTCTACGACCGATACATCCGCGATGCCGTCGTTTGCGCTAACAGTCATGAAGGTTGGGGGAAAATCTGCGGAAAAACTTGACTGACCGGTATAGGCGATGACCGCTATCGATGGTTTCGGTAAATTGCCGCCCCCGTAACTGGCAATCCCGTTTAACGCGATATTCCCCACCATCCTTGCCCCGGCAGATCCTCCCCATAGAGAGTAACTTTCAGTGCTCACCCCGAGTGCCTTCGCGTTCCTGAAGACATAGGCCATTGCCGCCGCCAAGTCTTCCGTTGCCCTCTGCTCGCCACCGATGCGATACCTGATGACAAAGGCGTTGAACTTCCTTTTGCTTATCTCCAAAGCAAGCGGAAATCCTTCGTGCAGGGAGCCGACATAAGAAAATCCTCCGCCAGGGCATACCATGGCAAACGGCGCCCCCGGTTCTCCGCGGTAGAAGAAGAGTCCTGTTTGTTCTTTGGCGGGATCCTCCTGCTTTTGCTGTTTGCCGTAAAAATCGTAAAAGATGGTTTTGCCGTCATGGACTTCATCAATCAAATGATTTAGCGCGCCCACTACCGTGTCCGGGTCCACATGGTTGTGGTAAGGCATCAGCGAACGGACATTCCGCAGCGGCGTATTATCGGAAGAAGCGTCATTCTCCCTAGGAAGGATAAGCCGGCTGAACGCCTTGAATGCCGGATGATTCACGATGCGGCTGACGGAATCACCGGTCGTGATATGGGCAAAACTTCCTCGCCCCCTCCCTTCCCCACGTAACGTTTCAACTGCATGACCATTCGACATGACGGCACCGTCCATGCAACCCGCAATGAGTATCATTAGAATGACCAAGAATCTGTTCATTGACTGCATACCCCTGGCCGTTTTTTTGGACTGCACTTCCAAGTCCGGTTGAATCTCCAGAACGAGCCTTAATCCAGCCCCTTTTTCGCGAGCCAGCCGGACATATGGTCTGCGATCTGGGCATTGTTCAGATCCGACATGGGGAAATGCGTGTTGCCGCGAATGGCGATCTTGGGCAGATGGACAATCGTGACATCACCACCGTGACGGTTCACCACGTCCCTCCACGCCTTCGCCACATCGAGAAATACGCGCCATTGTTCCGGTCCCGGGTTCTGCGAAGGCTGCTCCGGAATGTTGTCCCCGTAATAAACAACGATGGGGATTTTGGTGAGTCGCATAAAATCCGCCAGCGGCACCGCGGGTGGAGTGACGGTACGCCCGGCGAGCTTTATGGACTCAGGCGCTTCACCTTCCGGAAAAAGAAAATCTCCTCCCGGCTCAAAGGAAACAATGGCGCGGATGTTGTTGTTTCCGATTGCGGTGCGCCATCCAGGCCCTCCGCTTTGCGAGTGGGTGACAAGTATGCCTTTGCCAATCTTATTAAACAGTTCTGAAACGGCGGCGATATTTGCTTCCACGTTATAAGGGCCTGTATTGGGGACCATTTGTCTGAAGAACTGATTTAGGGCCTCTGGGTCGCGCGAGAATTGTACACCCTGGAAGAAGGTTGGCCAGATACCGAGGCGGAAAATGCCGAACCAGAGTTGTTCATCAGGCGCGGGCGTCACGGTGATCGGTTGTGTGCTGCGCGCCGCACGACCACGACGAGGCTGATCAATCAAATACACCCCGTATCTTTTGCGCAGGAATATATTCTGGAACCCTTCACGCCCGTCAGGAGTGGTTTCCCATGTCTTCGCAGTTTGTCCGTGCCCATGCCAAAACACAAGGGGGAGTTTTCGCGCTTTTCCGGGCACCTGATAGAAAATATAGGCATGATCACCATGAAGCGTTTGTCCTGCGGGGCTGACTCCTTGAGGGTTGTAAGCACCCTGTCTTATAGGGTCAAAAGTGCCAGCTTCACTTATGACCGTTCCCCCGACCGCAAAACTGCCCTGCTCTTGGATGATCAGCGGCGAGGCTTTCCCTTTGCCCGCCGCCATTGCACTCGCCGATACAATCATGGCTGCTGAGATGGCCAGTATTGCGGTCGATAAGTTCCTGCACTTAGATCTCATCGTACTTCCCTCCGAGTTTTGAGCGACCACTGGCTACTCGACCGCCTTCATGGTCTTGTCAATCCAGGCATTGATTTCTTTCTGTGTCTTCTTTACCTCCGATCCGCGCACCGCCAATCCGTCGATCAACTTCGACTTAGGGCAAACTTTTTTGAGGTCACCGACGCTTCTGCCGAAGCCGCTTCCCTCATTCGTGGAGAAGGGAATGATCGTTTTGCCACTGAAATTGTATTCCTCGAGGAAGGTGAACAGGATCTGCGGCATCGTTCCCCACCAGATCGGGTATCCGATATAGATGATATCGTACTTATGAATATCTGCATGATGCGTCTTCACAGCCGGTCGGGCATTTTCGCGCTGCTCCCTTTTCGCCACCTCGGTGCATTCCTCGTACTTGTCAGGGTACGGAACGACCGGTGCGATCTGAAAAATCTCCGAACCCGACAGCCTTTCGTGGATGTATCCTGCCATGACCGCAGTATTGCCAACTTTCAAGTTTCCAACGTTATAATTTTCACCGTCCCGCGAAAAATACGCAATCAGAACCTTCCCGGGGTCCTTGGCCGATGCATCGCTCACCATCATCGCCACCATCACAATACCTCCCAGCAGCACATAGGCTGCCTTTTTCAGACGATTCTTCTTCATCAATCACTATCCAATGATCTGTTGAGTGCTCTAAAAGGGACAGAGTCCTCATTTCATTTTTTACGTTGCTTTCAATTTGGGAAATGATTACGGCAACCGCCTGTATTCCTCTTCGGACACCGGCTCAAGCCACTCGTTGGAACCGCCTTCCGCCGGGACTTCCACTGCCACGTGCGCGAACCAACAGTCCTTCGCGGCGCCATGCCAGTGCTTTGTTTCCGGGGGAATATTGACCACGTCGCCGGGGCGGAGTTCCCGCGCGGGCTTTCCCCATTCCTGATACCAACCGCGTCCGGCGGTGATGAGGAGGATTTGACCTCCCTTATGGTGGATATGCCAAAAATTGCGGCAACCGGGCTCAAAGGTCACATTGCCTATCAGAAGCCTTTCCGTGGACAGCATATTCAAATAGCTGGTGCCGGTAAAATACCGGGCATACGCCTCGTTCAGATTCCCACGGGGGAAGATCCCGCCGTTGGCCGCATCATCGTGCCGCTGACTCATATTTTTCTCCTTGGTCTGTTTCAAAACCTGGTCAAGAACGATTCCGGCATTTTCCGCGACCTTCGGGCCGCACGTCGTTTTTAGAATGCTTACCACCTCCCGTAGTTGCTCCGGGGTCAGGCCGTTGTGCATGCTGACCACCATATGCGCCTGCAATTGGGCATTGACGCCCTCGATGTTGGCCAGAGCAGCCACCGTCGCCAGTTCTCGGTCTTGCCAGTTGAGCACGTCGCGCTGGAAGATGTCGCCGAAGAGGTGGGCTTTCAAAAAGCGGTCGATCACCGGGGCAAAATCATAGAGCGGCCCTTCCACGGGCTGACCGACCAGCCTCGTCTGGTTTTCCGTGCCGAATTCAAGGCTGTTCTTGCCTGCCGGCATGGGGCTTGCCTCCTTGCCCATTTCGTCCTTGATGCCTTTTTTCGTGCGCTCGTCCAGAACAGCCATGAACGCGCCGATGGCGTTGAGGCTGCGGGGGAATCCCGCATAGGCATACATCTGTACGAGGACTTCCTTGATCTCAGTGACGGTCAGGCCGCCGTCCAGACCATCATTCAAGGCTGTTTTGAGCCTTTCCATATCTCCGCCTGCGGCAAAGGCTGCGATGGGAATGATACTCTTCTGTCTGGCATTCAAGCCTTCTTTTTTCATAGTCTGTGCCTCCGAAAGGGCCGCAACGCCGAGCATCACGGCAAGAACACCTATCAGCATTACAGTGATCTTATTTTTCATGCTCACCTCCGTGATTCAGTTCAAGCCTTTCCGCTCCAGAAACCTGGACAGCAGATTGGCGCGGATTTGCCGCTGTGGTTACTTACAGCACAGGCGGAGAGGTTCCCGCTGACAAAAGTCAGTGTGAGCGCAACGATGAGATTCCTAAACGTTGTATTCATGGTTTTGCTCTTTACTCCAAAGCCTTTCCGAAGAACTGGGTCAATTTACCCATGGCCTGATCCACATATTGCGGTTTCCAATAGGTTTCGATGTGGGTTGCACCGTCAATCAGGAATAACTCTTTATTTTTCGCGCCGGTGGCCTTGGCAATCGCATCCTCGCTCATGTACAGGCTATCGGCCTTGCTGCCAGCGATCATCAGCAACGGCTGGCCGATCAGTGCGATGTGATCGGTGGCGTCGAAGCGCATCAGGTCCAGCAGACTGCTCGTGGTGTACTTGAAGGTCGAGTTGGGGTGGGCATGCGTCTTCCAGTAGTACTCGTAACCCTGTCGGTACAGATCAAACGGCAGTT